>JAZQCX010000043.1:0-43527 GCA_045546495.1 Acetatifactor sp.
GATAACCTCCGTTTCACGAACCCATTTGTACAGGAGTGCTAAAGCTGCCAAATCGTATACATCGAAGCTGTCGGTGGGACAAATGATATCGTAGCCTTTTTTCAGCTGTTCCGCTAGAAAGCTCTGATACAAATCATAGATTCCGGGTACGGTATTTTTATTGCCGTAATAATTTCTGTATTCCCGCAGAATCGCCTTTTTCTCTTCCTCCGTATATTTGATTTTCCCGAGGAATTCGTCCTTTATTTTTATTATCAGACGGTCATTGAGCATATTTATCTTGCTTTGAATGGACACGGTAGGATTCTGGGAAACATATCTTAAAACCGCCGCACCATCTACCAGTTGTACCGACTTTACAGGGATTCCGGCTGCTTTATCCTCATGCCGCTTGTCATAAATCCCGGACTTACCGTTTACAATTCCCTCTACAAACTGTCTTGGATTCAGGAAAACAGACTCTGTGGAAATCAGTTTATGCTCCAGTCTTCGGATAAAGGCTGTGAGCTCATAAAACCATTTTTCTGTTCCCTTAACAATATCCCGGGCGTCAGACAGCTCTCTGATCTTATATTTCTTTTCATCCCAGTCCTCATACAGCAGTCTTGTAAACAGCTGCTCCATGGTCATCTGACGGACGCCGTGGACATCCAAATCCGGTAACACGCCGGTAATGTAATTAAGCAGAATCCGGTTACTGCCTACAATATAGAAATCCTCCGGACGAAAACGTTCCTTGTAATTGTAAAGGATATATGAGATACGGTGCATTGCAACGGTAGTTTTTCCGGAGCCTGCAACACCCTGTACAATCATGTTATGATACGGGGTTTTCCGGATAATTTCGTTCTGCTCCTTCTGAATGGTGGCAACGATTTCCCCCAACACCGCTTCCTTATTCTTGGATAAATACTTCATCAGCAGATCGTCGTTTGCCACGACCTCCGTATCGTAGTAATCCAGAAGCTTTCCGTTTTCAATTTCAAAGGTACGTTTCAACTGCAGGTCAATTTCAATTTCCTTATCATCCGGTGCTTTATAGCTGCATTTCCCCAAGCCGTTTTCGTAGTAGGCGTTTGCAACCGGTGCACGCCAGTCTACAACCGCTTGACTTGTTCGGTCGATAGAGATTCCACCCTTTCCGATGTATAAGGATTCTGTTTTTCCAAGTCCCTCGTCCCGAAAGATAATTCTTCCGAAATAGGGCTTTTCCAATGCCTTTTCGTTTCGTTGCAGAGCCCGCTTCATATGTTCGTTTAGGGTAATGGTATTGTTGAGAAGTGTCCAAAGCTCTACATCATTGTCGTGATAATGCTCCAACATCTCATCAATTTCGGACTGCATCCTCGAAGATTCCCTGCCGTATTCCTGCAGATTTTTCTCAATTATCTGCAATGTGTTTTGAAGATACTGCTCCTCTGCCGTTTTGCCGGTTTCTTTCATTTGTCCCTCCTTTTTACCTCGTCCTCATCACGTAAAAAAGATTATAGCGCAAATTAAAAATATTACTAGACTTTTATTTCTGTTTCTGTTAAAGTGTTATATAGAGTTATGCCTAAAAAAGCTACCGTGTAAACGGTAGCTTTTTTACGTTATAACGTTCGCGTTTAGTGTTAGCGGTTTGCAAGCTCGGTGGTAATCTCCTCCCAGGTTACATCCTTTTCTACCATCAGAACCATCATATGATACAGGAAGTCACTGATTTCATATTTGATTTCATTGGCATTTGGATTCTTTGCGGCAATTACGATTTCAGTCGCTTCCTCGCCCAGTTTCTTCAAAATCTTGTCGATACCTTTATCGAACAGATAATTGGTATAAGAACCCTCCTTAGGATGAAGCTTTCGATCTTTAATGACATCAAATACTTCCTCAAACACCTGTAAGGGATTGGAAGCCTCCTCATAATCCTTTTTCGTAATCTCGTTAAAGAAGCAGCTCTTCGCACCTGTATGGCAGGCAGCACCCACCTGGGAAACTCTTGCCAGAATCGTATCCATATCGCAATCTGCGGTAAGACTCTTTACATACTGGAAATGACCGCTGGTCTCGCCCTTTAACCAAAGCTCATTTCTGCTCCGGCTGTAGTAGGTCATCTTTCCAATCTGAAGGGTCTGGTTATAGGCCTCTTCGTTCATGTATGCGACCTGTAAAACTTCAAGTGTACGATAATCCTGCACGACCACAGGAACCATACCGTCGCTATTCTTCTTGAAATCCTCCCATTTATAAGCAGCCGCAAACATTTCCACCTGAATACCGTTTTCCTTGCAAAGATTCTTTAAGGATACAATTTCCTTGTAATTATCATTCATGGTATTTCCGGTGATGCCGCATACATTTTCGTAAGCAAATATCTCAATCAGCTTATTTAAAGCAATCTGGTTAATCTGAACGTAAAAGGGCAACGATAATACGCTCTCCGTCTCTCGAATCTGATGGGGATTCAAAAGAATCATTCCAGAAACAAAGTTCTCGATTAACTCCTTATTAGCAGACAATACATCCGCTTCGTTATAGGAAATTAAAATTTTATCCTTACCGAATTTCAGGGAAACTTCTTCCGTAATGGCAATGTTACTTTCCTTTTCGTAATCAAGGACCGCCTTTTTACAGCCTGCATAGAGCAGCTTTTTCACATCCTCCATGCGCTTCACGTTTCCGGCTCCGATAACATCCACCTCTGCCGTAGCACAGATTTCCTTCAGTAAATCCAGAGCTGCTTCGTGCTCTTCATCTCCCTCCGACATATCAAAAACAATCAATTCGTCTGCATTGTTTTCGTTATAAAGATGAACCAGACGCAAAGGATATGTCTCCACAACAGAGTAATCATTTAAGCCCTTTACGGCATGCTGATGATACAGATAAATACAGGGTACAAACTTTTTTGCCATCATAATAAACTCCTTACAGACTTCCTTTTGTACTTAGAACATCCGTCACACGCGCATCTACGGAAACAGCACCGTCAAGTGCCTTTGCAAAAGCCTTAAACATGGCCTCTATCATGTGATGTGCATTGATTCCGTCCAACATCTTAATGTGCAGATTCATGGCTGCGCTATAGGAAACCGCATAGAAAAATTCTCTTACCAGCTCCGTATCAAGCCCGCCTACCTTTTGGACAGGGAAGGTGCAATCAAAATTCAGATAGGGTCTTCCGCAAAGATCCACTGCACAAAGGGTCAGTGCGTCATCCATGGGAAGGATAAAGGAACCGTAACGGCAGATTCCCTTCTTATCGCCTACCGCTTTCGCGATAGCCTGACCCAGTACAATACCGGTATCCTCTACCGTATGGTGTCCGTCTACCTGTAAATCTCCGTCCACCTTACATACAAGATCGAAAAAGCCATGCTTCGCAAAGCCCTCCAGCATGTGATCAAAAAAACCGATTCCGGTGGAAATCTCCGATTTTCCGGTTCCGTCCAGATTGATGCTGACAAATATATCTGTTTCCTTTGTTTTACGGGTTATTTCTGCTGTTCTGCTCATAATTTACTCCTGCTCAAAACGAACCTTAATACTGTTTGCATGTGCCGTTAAGCCTTCGCTTTCCGCGAAAATCTCAATATCCCTATGTACCTTTTCCAACGCCTCTCTGGAGTAGGAAATAATACTGGTCTTCTTGATAAAGTCATCTACATTTACCGGCGAGAAAAACTTTGCCGTACCGTTGGTAGGTAAAATGTGGTTGGGACCCGCAAAATAATCACCAAGGGGCTCGGATGCATATTCACCCATAAAGATTGCGCCGGCATTCTTAATCTTTGTCATGATTTCAAAGGGATTCGCCGTTAAAATCTCAAGGTGCTCAGAAGCAATCTCATTTGCCGCGTCAATGGCATCCTTCATATTTTTCGTAACAAGAATATAGCCGTAATTATCAAGGGACTTCTGCATGATTTCCGTTCTGGACAACTCCTGTACAAACACATCCACCTGTGCGGACACCTTTTCCGCAAGCTCTCTTGAGGTAGTAATTAAGATTGCGCTTGCCAGTTCATCATGCTCTGCCTGAGAAAGCAAATCTGCCGCCACATAACGGGGATTTGCGGTCTCATCCGCAAGTACAAGGATTTCGCTGGGACCTGCGATGGAGTCAATGCTCACATAGCCGTAAACCGCTTTCTTTGCCAATGCAACAAAGATATTTCCGGGACCGGTAATCTTATCCACCTTAGGAATGGACTGTGTGCCAAATGCCATAGCAGCAATTGCCTGCGCACCGCCCACCTTATAAATGGTATCTACCCCCGCAATATCCGCTGCGACTAAAGTGCCGGGATTTACCTTACCGTCTGCTCCGGGAGGGGTTGTCATAATAATTTCTGTTACCCCTGCCACCTTGGCGGGAATTACATTCATCAAAACGCTGGAGGGGTACGCCGCCTTACCGCCGGGTACGTACACACCTGCCTTTGCAATGGGGGTAATCTTCATACCTAAGATGGTACCGTCCTCCTTTGCATCAAACCAGCTGTTACGAAGCTGCTTTGTGTGGAAGGCTCTGATATTTTCGGCAGACTTTTTAATCACCTCGATGAGACCGCTGTCCAGCTTTTGATAAGCCTCCTCAATCTCCTCACGGGTAACCTTAATATTTTCTGCACTTAATTGGAATTTATCAAATTTCAGCGTGTAATCAAACAACGCCGCATCCTTATTTTTCTTCACATTCTCAATAATTTCGTTGACTACGGTTTCATATTGAGAATAATTATTAGGGCTCCTCTTTACAAGGTCGTCCAGAATATTCTGTTTTGTCTCATCGGACAGTTCTATAATTCTCATATGCTCTCCTCTTCCTCCAGTTTTGCGCGAATCCGGTTCACAAGCGACTTAATCCGCTCGGTTTTCATCTGCATACTTACCGGATTAATAATCATTCTTGCAGAGAGAGGACAAACCTCCTCCAAAACCTCAAGACCGTTCTCCTTTAAGGTAGAACCTGTCTCAACGATATCTACAATTACATCAGACAGCTCCACAAGCGGACCCAATTCCACAGAACCGTTCAGCTTAATGATATCTACGGTCTGATGCTTTTTATTGTAGAAGTAATCCTTTGCAATGTTGGGATACTTGCTGGCTACGCGAATCCGCTCATGATGCAGTAAAAGTTCCTTTGCAGATGCGGGGCCGCAGACACACATCCTGCACTTACCGAAGCCTAAATCCAACACCTCGTAAACATTACGGTTTTCCTCCAGAATGGTATCTCTTCCCACAACACCGATATCCGCCGCACCGTATTCCACGTAGGTCGGCACATCGGGACCCTTTGCCAGGAAAAACTTAAATTTCAACTCTTCATTGACAAAAATCAGCTTACGGGAGCTTTTATCCTTCATCTCTTCACAGGTGATGCCGATTTCTTCAAGAAGCTCCAATGTTTTATTTGCCAAACGCCCCTTTCCCAGGGCAAATGTAATGTATCTGTCATCGCTCATATCAATTACCTGCCTGTCTTCCTTCAGTCAGAACTACGGGAATTCCCTGTCCACGGAGTTGCATTGCTTTTTTCAGCATTTCATGATAATTCTCAGAGGTATAAGAAAGCACCTGAACCTCCTTGGGGATTTCAATTTCCACTTTCTGGCGTGTTAAGGCTTCCATTACACTATCCACATTGATACAAAAGCCCACTGCCGCTGCTTCCTTGCCGAACTGACGAAGCAGATGATCGTATCTGCCGCCCTTTACGATGGCATCTCCCACACCGTAGGTATACGCCTCAAAAATCACACCTGTATAGTAATTATATTTGCTCAACATTCCCAAATCAAAGGAAATGTAGTCTGCAACGCCGTACGCCGCCAAAACCTCCTGCAGCTTTTCCAGACGTTCTATGGCTGCCAGTGAACGGGGATTTCCTGCCGTCTTTGCCGCATCCTGCAGAGAACACATATTGCCGAACATATCCGCAACCTTTAACAGGCTGCTGCGATAAGGCTCCTGTACATTGCGCTCCTGTAAAAGCTCCTGTGCCGCGAAGAAATTCTTTCCGGAAATGCAGGCGCGCAAATCCATTTCTGTTTCCTCGTCTAAGCCGGCTTCTTCACAAAGTCCTTTAAAGTACTCGACCTCACCGATGGAAACCTGAAACTGCTTCAAGCCTGCATTTAAGAGGGCATGAATGACAAGACTAATCATCTCCGCGTCGGATTCCACGGTGGAATCATTAATCAGTTCAACCCCCATCTGAGTCACTTCCTTTAATTTACCCTGTAAATTCGAGGTATTGGTAAAGGTGTTTCCCATATAGGAAAAACGGATGGGCACACGCTCCTCACAAAAATATTTCGCCGCACAACGGGCAATGGAAGGGGTAAAATCCGGACGAAGTACCAGCGTATTTCCTTCTTTATCAAAAAACTTATACAGTTCTTTACTGGGCGTGGTTCCGATTTCCTTTGAAAAGACATCAAAAAACTCAAAGGTAGGGGTCTGGATATCCTGATATCCGTACAGACGGATACTCTCCTGCAGCTTTCGCTCAATCTGTAATTTACGGGCATATTCCTTACCGTAAATGTCTCTGACACCTTCCGGGGTATGTAATAATTTCTGACTCATACAAACTCCTCACTTTATTGCTTTAATGTGCTAATATGGTAGCATGGTAGCAAACTAAACTATTGACAGTATAGCTTTTGTTTTATGCTATGTCAAGTAATTTTTCGGTCGTAAAAGTGCTGCTGCACCGAAACCGCATCTGCTTCCGGAAACGATTTTATCGGTCATCCAAGTCCTTTTGCAACATATCCAGATAAGGAACCAGGACACCGTGCTTTTTCGGTAAAATATATTCCGGATTCAGTTCCTCGTACCGAAAGCTTTTCCGTCCGCCGTTTTTTGCCCTGTTCCAGAAAAACAAAAGCATTTCCAAGGGCAGATAATACAAAATATCCTTATGGGAATAATAAATCAGAAAAAAAGCAATGCCGCCCTGCTTTTCAAATTTCTCCATAAACGTCACCTGATGTTCATGGATATTCTGAAGAGAAAAAGTATCAACGGCACATTCCTTCGCGTCAAAGCACACCGGAAGCCCCTGTACGGCACCGATATAGTCTACGGTACTCTTCTGTTCAAAATAGGCTAAGGTTATCTGGTGGTGATCCTTATCCATCTTAATCGGTGTAATGGGGGTCGGAACCTTTTGAATCAACGCAAGTCCCGCATCCGCATACTTTTCGTTTGTTCGGTTTATCATGTCCTCCAGAGTGGAACCTCTAAGACCTCTTGAATTCCAGGTTGCCATATTATTACCTCTATAGCTGATGCTTTTTTTGATTTGTCTTTTTTTCTTAAAATCTCTTTTAAAAAAAGTGTTTCTGAAGCATCATATTCTCCATATATGTCCATTGGGGTAAAGTATATCAAGACTTTTGGAAAACCACATCTTTTGTTCATCATCCATATACAAATATGTTTGCTCAAAATCATACTGATATTCTGTATTTTCCGAGCACGAAGATTTATACAATAATACTATTTCAGGTGCTAAAAATGGAATGCCCTTTTTGAATAAAATAGCCTTAGAGATTTCTCTTTTAATTCCTTGACCTATGTTAAATACAAAATAATCTTTTTTAATTGTATTAAACAAAAATTCTAAATAATTGAAATCTTTGATTCCTGTGTGGAAAAATTCATACGACAATAAGCTTTCGTTCTCGCAGGGATAAAATTTTACAATATCGCATTCCTCATTTGTACACATTAAATTATGTCCCGTTTCACTTGATAGCGTAATATCCAGCGGACGTACCTTTCCTTGTCCGCGGAACTCATATACAAGCCAATTATTTTGCAACATATAATGAAATATCTTTTCCCTATCTTTTTCAAATACACAAATATCAATATCACTATGTGTTCGAATATCTTTCTCAAGAAATAAATCAAGTGCAAATCCGCCACAAATAGCCCATGAAATATGCGCATTCTTCATAAAATTATTTGTTATCGTTAATAAATCATTCAATGTTCCTATCTCATCCCTCTTTAAAATTTAATTTACACAAATCCCACTGTTTCCTTATCGAAAACACAATTCAAAAAAGAGTTCTTAAACAAGCGACTTTTCTAACTGCAACTTCGCCCGTATTTCCTCAAACTGCTTCGGACAGGGTGCGGTAATTGTTTTACCGCTAAGTGCCGCGCCCGCCGCTTCTTCTGTCACGGGAAAAACCACGCGAGCAGCGTGCAGAAGCTGGTGCTTCAGTTGAAAACGCTCTCTAAACTGCCGATTGTTTTTCTCGTTTCCGTATTTTCCGTCACCAATCAGAGGATGACCGATGCTTGCAAGATGTGCCCGAATCTGATGGGTTTTTCCGGTAATCAGTTCCACCTCCAACAGGGTGTAGCCGTTTTCACAGCAAAGCGGCTCATATCGGGTTTCAATATAATCTCCGGTTTCTTTTCCGGCTTGCTTTCCCTGTGCTTTCGCATCCTTTGGCATCCCAGCTGCGGAAGCAGTCATTTTTTTTGATGCCGTTTTGGAAACCGCAACTTTATTTTCGGTCTCGTTCTTTGTTAAATATCCTTTCAGAAGCCCTGCCTGCGTAAGCTCTCCGCAACAGATAGTCTGATAATATTTTTGAATACTGCGTTCCTTGATACAGCGGCTTAAATACTGTAAGCCTGCAAGACTTTTTCCGCATAACACAATGCCGCTTGTATTCCGATCGAGGCGGTTGCACACCGAGGGTCGAAAGGTTCCAAGTTCCTGTGCCAAAGCCGGATTTTTACTTAAAAGATAGCCGATAAGCCATTCATTTAAACTGATATCCTGCGGAGCTGCTTTCTGGGTTAAAACGCCTGCGGGCTTATTTACTGCTAAAACATGTACATCCTCATAAAGAATCTCAATACCTTGAAGTTGATTATACGCCTTATTATATTCTGCAAGCATAGCGTTAGAAGTTTTCCCAGCAGATGCATTATTCCCGGTGCCGGGCTTCTGCATCTGCGAGAATTTCGCAAAGGTTTCTTCTGAGAAAAAGAATTTCACCTCGTCCCCCTCGGAAAGCATCTCCGGTCCTTCTGCCTTTTTGCCGTTTAAGGTAATATTTTTCTTGCGCAGCATTTTGTACAGAAAGCCCTGTCCTGCTCCGGGCAGACATTTCCGTAAGAATTTATCTAAGCGTTGTCCTGCCTGATTACTACCGATTTTTACTGACTGCATAACAGCTCCTTACAGCATAACACTTTTTAAAGTGGCGATAACCGCACCTGTTTTTACTTCGTCCTTTTCCAAGGCTTTCATCTGCTCTAAACGGTCCATATACTTCGAAAGAGAGGTAAAAACCTTAACCGTTATATCTTTATGTCCATCCATTCTGAGAAGCTCATTGATATGTGTATAAAAATCATTTTCCTCAAACTTTGCATCTTCCGAATACCCGCAGACTGTATTCCCGCACACGGTTACATGCCCTACGACATAGCTCTTTTTATAGGATGTAAATACACAGTCGTGAATACAGTTAAGTCCCTCGCTGTGGGCAGCAATCTCTTCTTCCGCAGATTCACTGCAGCTTTTAAAGCGAAGGAACATGATTGCATTTACTGCACTTTTGCTTGCCGGAAGGCATCCCAGAATTGCAACCACTGTCAACAGGTTCATACGGTCACCGGTCTGTATGTAGCCTGCCGCAAAAAGCGACAGGGAAATGCCGAAATACAGAAGCGTTCTCAATAGCTCATATTTTTTCTGAGAGTTCAGGTAGCCTCTGCTCCCCTTTACTTTATCTGTCGAAAACATTCTCATAAGTTGCATTTTAAAGACCCTTTCTCTTCATCAGTTCCATGACATCCAATACAAAATCATGGGGAACTAATTTTGTCAAAACCCGGACTGCTTTTATTGGTAAGCTGCAAACAGAAACGGAACGCCGCATATAGGAATCCTTCAGTGCAAGTGAAACCACTTCCCGTGCAGACACCATGGTATATTTCTTGATAGCTAATGTTGAACCGTTCCGCTCGGCAATGTCAAAGAAGGGCGTATCCACCGGGCCGGGACATACGGCCGTCACATAAATTCCCATAGGCTCCAGTTCCTTTCCCAAGGCTCTGGAAAAGCTTAATACATAGGACTTTGTTGCCGCATAAACCGCGAAATCAGGCTGCGGTATAAATGCCGCACAGGACGCCATCTGGATAATTCTGCTGTTTCGTTTCATATAGGGAATCAGACGGTGAGTCAGTTCCGTCAATGCTTCACAATTTAACCGAACCATTCCAAGCATGGTGCTTCTGTCCTGCTTTGCAAATTCCCCCATAATGCCGTAGCCTGCACAGTTTACCAGCATTCTTACCACAGCACCCGTATCCTGTAACTGCTTTTCCAACTTGTTAAGCTGTTCCGGTTCCGTAATATCCATGGGCAGCACCCGCGCCTTATGACAAAGTGCGTTTGCTGTTTCCTCCAGCTTTTCACCGTTTCTGGCAATCAGCCAGAACTCATCTATATTTCCGAAGTAATAATCCATCTGACGGGCATATTCCTTACCGATTCCCGAGGATGCACCCGTGATAATGATAACGTTCATAGCTTGTCTCCTTCTCTCTCCATCATTCCATACTCATCATTCCATGCATGAGGCTTTTTTTCTATTCATCCGACGCTGCTTTTTATGATTTTTTCTTGTGTACATTACGAATCGTTTTCTTTTTCTCCGGTTTTCTGCCGTCAAATCGGACTCTGTCGGTATTTCCATGAGTTCTGCCGTCGCCGCCAAATCTTCTGTTATTTGCGCTTTTTGTGCTGTCTTTGACTTTTCCATTACCTGTACTTCGCCCACTGATTGCGGTTCGTCCGGCACCCGTTCTCGGACGGATGAGGCATTTTTTGTCGAAACCGATTAAATCCGTTCGTCCCGCCTTAGTAAGTGCTTCATAAACCAAATCATAATTCTTAGGATTTCGGTACTGAATCAGCGCTCTCTGCATTGCCTTTTCATGAGGATTGTGGCATACATAAACAGGCTTCATATCCCGCGGATCAAGTCCCGTATAATACATTACCGTAGAAAAGGTAGACGGTGTGGGGTAAAAGTCCTGCACCTGCTCCGGCATATAGCCCAAATCTCTTAAATATTCCGCAAGCTCAATAGCCTCCTTCAGGGTGGAACCCGGATGGGAGGACATCAGATAAGGTACAAGAAACTGATTTTTCCCTAATTCGGCATTCAGCTTTTTGTATTTTGCCACAAAGCGTTCATAAACCTTATTTTCCGGCTTACCCATACGGCAAAGTACCGCATCCGAAATGTGCTCCGGTGCCACCTTCAGCTGACCGCTGATATGATGCTCCACAAGCTCACGGAAAAAAGTATCGTCGCTATCCGCCAAAAGATAATCAAAACGGATGCCGGAACGTACAAATACCTTTTTTACGCCCGGAAGCGCCCGCAGCTTCCGCAAAAGCTCCAGATAATCCTGATGAGAAACATACATATTGCGGCAGGGTGACGGGAACAGACATTGACGGCTTTTACAAACACCTCTCTCCAACTGTTTTCTGCAGGAAGGATGGCGGAAGTTTGCGGTAGGACCGCCCACATCATGGATATACCCCTTAAAATCGGGCTCCTTTATCAGTAGCTTTGCCTCTTCCAAAATGGATTCATGGCTTCTTGTCTGAATGGTTCTTCCCTGATGGAAGGTCAATGCACAAAAGCTGCAACCGCCGAAGCACCCTCTGTTACTGATTAAGGAAAATTTGATTTCCGAAATAGCGGGTACTCCGCCCTTTTCCTCGTAGGAGGGATGATAGGTTCTCATATAGGGCAACGCGTATACTGCATCCATTTCTTCTGTGGTAAGGGGCGGTTGCGGAGGATTCTGTACCACAAAAACACCGCCCGGGTACCCCTCTACTAAAGGTTTCCCCGTACAGAAGTCCGTATTCTCATTCTGGGTTGCAAAACTTTTTGCATAGAGAGCCTTATCCTGCTTCATTTCCTCGTAGGTCGGCAATATTACCGGCTCATAAATGCCGGAAATATCCTTCGTACGGTATACGGTTCCCTTTACAAAGGTGATATCTTTTACTGCAATGCCGCTTGCGAGGGCGTCTGCAATTTCTACAATGGATTTCTCACCCATACCGTAGGAAATCAAATCCGCCTGACTGTCTAAAAGCACCGAACGCTTAAAGGAATCCGTCCAATAATCATAATGTGCCATACGACGCAGGCTTGCTTCAATACCGCCGATGATAATCGGCACATCCTTATAAGTCCGTCGAATCAGGTTGCCATATACAGCTGTTGCGTGATCCGGACGCTTTCCCATCTCTCCGCCCGGCGTATAGGCATCCGCGGAACGTCTTTTCTTGGAAACAGAATAATGATTTACACAGCTGTCCATATTGCCTGCAGAAATCAAAAAACCAAGACGGGGCTTTCCGAAAACGGTAATACTTTTATCATCCTTCCAATCCGGTTGTGAAATAATCGCAACAGAATAGCCTTGGGATTCCAAAATCCGGCTGATAATGGCATGACCGAAAGAAGGATGATCCACATAAGCATCCCCGATACAATAAACAAAATCCGGTTGTGTAATTCCCCGTTCCTTTAATTCCTGCGGGGTAATGGGTAAAAAACCTCTGTTCACCAGTTCTATCCTCACGAAAACAAATTAAAATAATCTTCAATGTAATAATCTGCCAGAGCTTCTTTCCTCGCCCTGTCTGCAACGGAATAGGCATCCTCCACTGCACAAACGCGCATTCCCGCGCTTTTTCCCGCCTGAATGCCGGGAACAATGTCCTCGAACACAAGACACCTTTCCGGTGCAACCTGCAATTTTTCGGCAACTGCAAGATAAATATCCGGCGAAGGTTTCCCATGCTCCACATCACAGCCTGTCATAATGCAA
Source organism: Acetatifactor sp. (assembly GCA_045546495.1). GTDB lineage: Bacteria > Bacillota > Clostridia > Lachnospirales > Lachnospiraceae > Acetatifactor. The sequence goes on from JAZQCX010000043.1 coordinate 12,904, forward strand.
GAGAAATAATTCTTCAAGCCATGTACCTTTGCTACGTTTTCCACCAGCTCTCTGGAGTTGCTTGTGGCAATTCCCAGTAAAATATTGTTTTCCCGGCATTTCTCCAAGAACTCCGATATTCCGGGCTTTAAAGGAACTTCATGGGTGTATTTGTCCCATGCCATCCGGTTCCAGTCTGATTTAATCTGCTCGATGGAATCCTGAATGGGAAAATGTTCTTTGAAATAATGAGCCGTTTCTTCGAAGCTCATCCCCTCAATTTTTGACTGTAAATCCTCCGGCAGATCAATTCCGAATCTTCCGAGATATTCTATGTCAATTGCCTTCCACATCCACATGGAATCCACAAGAGAACCGTCCAAATCAAAAATTACGGCATCTGTATTTTTCAGCATTTCATGCATCATGTAGTTTCTGTACCTCCTCCTGTGTCAGTTCTCTATATTCCCCGGGGAGTAGTGTTTCATCCAAGGAAAGGGGACCGAAAGAAACTCGCATTAAGGAAACAACGCTGTTTCCTACTGCTTGCAGCATTCGCTTTACCTGATGAAATTTCCCCTCATGAATGGTCAGTAAAATCTTCTTTTCTTCCAATATTTCCACTACAGCCGGCCGCGTAAGGTGCTTCTCTCCGATGTCAACCCCCTCCTCTAAGCGGGAAACATCCTCCGGTTGTAAGGGCTTCTCCAGGCCAACGGCGTAGGTTTTATTTACGTGCTTTCCCGGGGCAAGCAACCGGTGCGCAAGAGCACCGTCGTTTGTCAATAACAGAAAGCCTTCTGTATCCTTATCCAATCGTCCAACCGGGAAAATATCCTCCCGGCGATCCTTTAGTTCAAGCAGCTCTACTACCGTTTTGGAAAGATTATCTTTTGTTGCGGACACAACGCCGTCCGGCTTGTTTAGCATATAATAAACGAATTCCCTAAAAACAAGGGGTTCCCCGCGGAAGCAGACAATATCTGCTGTCTCATTTATTTTCACATCGGCACTTTTGACCACCGCACCGTTTACGGTAACATGACCCTGACGAACAAGGGTTTTCACCTGACTTCTTGTACCGATATTCATTTCGCATAAAAATTTATCAAGACGCATAAGCCTTCCTATTAATCTCATATATTTTCTAAAAAAGAGACTCAAAAATGAAACTGATTACTCTTTTTCTTGTACTGCTGATTGGATGCATTTTAACGAACTCTTCCCTAAGCTTCCAGTATGCATCCCTTGGATTGGAACTGTGGTTTACAAAAATGATACCTACGCTTCTGCCGTTTATGATTCTTTCCGGGATTCTGATCCGCATGAATCTTACCGGTAAAATTACGAGCATTTTTTACCCGGTACTTTCTCCGCTTTTTCGGGTAAGTAAAAATGTAGGTTATTGCATGCTTATGGGATTTCTGTGCGGATTTCCCATGGGAGCGAAGGTGACTGCCGAAAGCTATGAAAGACAGCTTATTACGAAACAGGAAGCCGAATATCTGTTGGCTTTTTGTAACAACATCGGTCCGGTTTATTTCTGCAGTTTTGTATTACCCCTTTTGAAAAGGCGGCTTACCTTTCCGTATCTGCTTATCATGTACGGGATACCCCTTTTGTATGGGCTTTTACTGCGATATACACGCTTTCGCTCTATGGAGACTCCGTCTTGCCGTGAAAGGAGCCTGCATCCCGTATATAAAAAATCGTTTCGGCATGCCGGTAAAAAACCACATTCTTTACATATCTGTGAAATCTCTGCGGTTGCGGAAGGTGATAGGAAACAAAATCCGGCTCCGGCAGAACAGCTTCTTGCTGCCGTAAATGATGCAGTATTTGCTTCCGTTCAAAGTATGCTGATGTTGGGCGGCTATATGATTTTATTTAACCTGTTGAATCTTCTGCCCATGGTTCTTTTCGGTGAACGGACAGCATCTCTTTTTGCACCGGTTATTGAAATTACAGGGGGACTGATGCAGCTACAGGATTCGCTTCCCTTATACAGCCTTCTTGTACTTTCCTTCGGCGGCCTTTGCTGCATTGCACAGACCTACGGGTGTATCAGCCGTACGGATTTATCCGTTTGTGATTATTTACGCCATAAGGTTTTGCTGACCCTACTTACAGCCGGATTTTATCTCGGATGGTATCTGCTTTTCCCGGAATCCTTCCTGGGTTAAGAAATGACTGCCTTAGCGCTTGCTCCTTTTCTTTCTATGGGCTATCAGCTGTGAAATAAAAAGGAGGACAAAAAGGACTGCCACAATCACCAGACATATTTCCAGAAAAACCATAAAGCTGACTTCCGGTTCTTCCACACGATCGCTTCCTGCCGGCGCTACCTCCTGCTCTAACGCGGAAACAGGCTCCTTTGTAAAGGCTGTTTCTTCAGTTCCCGGCTCTTCTGTAGGCTCCGGAGGTGCTTCGGTTGCCTCGGGAAGGGCTGATACCTCCTGTTTTACATCTGCTGTAAAGGCTTCCGGGCTGACGCAGATATTACTTTCCGTGTACAAATCATACATATTATGAACCCTTACCACAACAGACGGCTTGGTGTTCATGGGAATTTTTAAGTTCAAGGTAATGGTATCCGGATAGGTTCCCGCCAGTGTATCGCTTTGGGGCCAAAGCTCTCTACGGCTGAAAGTTTTTCCGCCGTCTAAGCTGTATTCATAATAAATCAGTGGGGAATCATAATCGGCGGCATTTACGGTAAGCGTAAGCAGCCCTTTCTCATAATCTGCTTCTGTCCATTCCAACTGACAAATATCCGGTGGCGTATCATCAATTCTTGTCAGAGGCTGAATCTTTGAAGCATCTGCCTCTGACAGCTCATAGTTCGAGTAATCAACCTGTAAAGCACTGCTCTTTAAGCCGAAATACTTGGCTACTGCTGTGGCATCTGCTTTTCCAAAGGCTTTCATATCCTCATCCGTAGCGCAAAAATCAATGTCACGCTCCTCGTCCACGTAACAATGCTCAATAATCAAAGACGGAATGTTTAACAAATAGGCCTCTCTGATGATACCGTAGTAGTCTAAATCATCATCGCCGATTCGCGTCTTAATGCCTCGTATAAACAGTCCGGCCTCTTTAAACTCCTTCAGTACCTCCTGACCGAACTGATAACCGTAAGCATTAAAGGGTGCAAAAGAGGAAACCCACACCTCTGAGCCGAAATGCGTGTGATACTCCGACGCATTATAGTGGATGCTGAACAGAATGTCCGCTTCCTTCTCAGCAGCAAACTCCGCTCTTTGCTTCAAGGACAGCTCCTTGTCGCCGGTTCTTGTCATATATACTTCCACACCCTCATACAGGCAAAGCTCATCATACATTGCCTGCGCTGTGGTGAGCGTCATACCCTTTTCCTCTTGCTCCCCGGAAATGGTTCCCCTGTTACTGCCGCCGTGGCCGGGGTCAATTACAATTACAAGCTTATCTCCCGTATCCTGCAGACGCTGTGCTGCCTTTGCAGAAACAGGGAAAGCACAAGCCAGTGAAAGGATGCACCCTAACACCGCCAGGACTCTTTTCACTATTTTTATATACATATTTTCCTCTTTCTATAAAGCGAAAACCGGCTCCCTTACGAAAACCGGTTATTAAATCACTGTATCACATCAAGTCCGTCCGCATCTGACGCATCCTCATCCAAGGGGAGCTCCTCCAGTTCCTCTACGGGATGCAGTGCTTGCCTGTTTGACTGAATCAAATCCTTATACTGATTCAAGGAACCCATCAGGCTGTTATAATTTGCATCGGTTGACTGAATGGCTGATAAAATCACTTCCTCCATCTCTGCCAGTCGGTCTTCGGTATACTGTGCAGCCTGCATACGAAGCTCATTTGCTTCCAGCGTAGCCTTATCCAGAATCTCCTGGGCCTGTCTGGATGCCATGGTAACAACCTCGTTGGCCTGAGCATATGCCTGCTGCATAATCTCATGCTCGCTAATCAACTCATTAGTATGAATGGTCGCTTCCTGAATCAGCGCTTCCGCTTTTGCTCTCGCATCATTTAAGATAGCTTCCTTATTGCTGATAATCTTCTGATAACGCTTAATTTCATCGGGCGTCTTCATGCGCAGCTCACGCAGCAACTCGTCAATTTCGTCTTTATTCACGATAATTTCCGAGTTTGACATGAATTTCGGTTTACAGCTCTCAATATACTCCTCTAATTCATCGATTAATTGTTCAATTCTGCTGCTCATGGGTATCACTCCTCATTTTTGTTCTATCTTTTTATCTGATATTTTTCGTAAATCATATCTGCAACAAAATCGGGCACACACTGGGAAATGTCTCCGCCAAAGCTGGCAATTTCCTTTACGCTGGAGGAACTTAGGTACGCATATTCCAGACTGGTAGTTAAAAATACGGTATCCAGCTTCCCGTTGGAAATCTTCCGGTTTGTCTGGGCAATCTGAAGCTCGTATTCAAAGTCCGTGATTGCACGAAGCCCTCTCACCGACACATGCAGATTATTCTCAGCCGCATAATTAATCAACAGCCCGCTGAAGCTGTCCACCTTTACGTTGGGAATATCTTTTGTTGCCTCTTCTAACATCTTAACACGTTCTTCCACAGAAAACAACGGTGTCTTACTTTTATTGTTTAAAACACTGACAATCAAAACATCGAACATTTTCGCAGCGCGTCTGATAACATCAAGATGTCCGTAGGTAACCGGGTCAAAGCTTCCGGGATATACTGCTCTTTTCATACATTCCTCACTTTCCGTCATCCCATCAAATCATTTCCTGTCGGGACAAGCTGTAAAGAGATATCTTTTTGCAGGCACCAAATCATCCGCTCACCCTGCGGATAAACACATGCTTATTTGTCTTGTAGCGTTTTTCCTTTTCAACGGAAAATCCCAGCTCAGACAGCCACGAAAAATCCGTATCCAATGCCGCTTCCGTAATAATCAGTGTATTCTCCGTAACGTAGCGCATATTACAAAGCACGCCAAGAACATTCTGCTCATGTCCGCAATGATACGGCGGATCCATGAAAATAATGTCAACCTCCTGCTCCGAAATACTACCGAGAGCACTGCAGGCATCCTGCTTTAATACTATAGCACGGTCCGACATTTTCGTAAATGTAAGATTTTGTTGGATACATTGTAACGCCTTTGCAGCATTTTCCGCAAAATAAGCCTTCTTTGCACCGCGGCTTAATGCCTCAATGCCGATTCCGCCGCTACCACTGAATAAATCCACAAAAACACATCCGGGAATATCACCCTGAAGCATATTAAACAGGGTTTCTTTAATTCTGTCCGTTGTGGGTCTTGTATCGGTGCCCTCCGGAGTTTTTAACGGAAGACTTCTTGCCGTTCCTGCAATTACTCTCATAGTTCTCCTCGTTTTCTACCGTCAAATGCGGATTTTGGTTCCCTTACCGTCGCGCTTTGCCGCTTTTAAACCGTTTAAGGAAATCTTCTTTTCCTTGTAGGTAATTACGGATTCGATTCCGTTCTGGGTCAGGTAAACGTTCTCTACCTCGTCCTTTGCACCAAGCTTCATTCCCCGCACGCCGACAGCGCCCTTTTTCTTCTCCGGGATATCCTCAATGGGGAAGCGTAAGAAGAAGCCTTCCTTCGTCTGAAGTACAATGTTCCTCTGCTCCAGCAGAGACATCACAAAGACTACTTTATCACCATCTCCCAGCTTGGTTGCGGCAACAGTACGCTTCGACACATCAAATTCACCGCCGTCAACCAGCTTCATCATAGACTGGGCCGTCACAAAAACAACCTGACGTAAATTTAACTCTGTCTGACTGGTCAGATATACAATATTTTCCTTCTCGGAATTGAAATTGCTTACATTATCGATGGGAATACCCTTATCTCTGAATTTACCGAAGGGCAAATCCATCACCTTTATGGTATGAAGCTGTCCCGTATCTGTAAAGAGACACACCTTTCCGGTGTTTTTACAGGTAAATACAAAGCGGTTTTCATTATCGGCAGCCTCTTTATTTCTCTCGTAGGTTGCCATATCAATGGTCTTTGCATAACCGAAGCGGTCCATCAGGAAGATGACTTCCGTCTCCTCAATTTCTTTCTCCTTATAAACTGCTTCTTCTGCATTTTCAATGGCGGTTCTGCGAGGACGACCGTAAGATGCCTTAAACTCATCCAGCTCGTTTATCAGTACCTGCATCATGGAATCACGGCGATCCAATATATCCTCATAGCGATAAATGTTCGCCATGGTTTCCTCATGCTCGTTAATCAACGCTTCAATTTCCAGACCGATTAACTTATACAAACGCATATCCAGAATGGCGTTCGCCTGCTTCTCCGTAAACATCAGCTGGGTTGCCATAATCTTGGATTCCTTAGACTTAAAGCGGATACCGTCAATCTTACCCTCGGTCAGACAGGCTTTTGCCATATTCCTGTCCTTGGAGCCCCGCAGGATTTCAATAATCAGGTCAATTACGTTGCATGCCTTAATAAGACCTTCCTGAATTTCCTTGCGCTCCATCTCTTTTGCAAGAAGGTTGGTATACTTTCTTGTAGCAACCTGATATTGGAAGTCTACATTTGCCTTGATAACCGCCTTCAGTCCCATAGTCTCCGGTCTGCCGTTGTAAATTGCCAGCATGTTTACGCCGAAGGTATCCTCCAGACGGGTCTTCTTATACAGAAGATTTACAAAATTCTGAGGATCTGCGTCCTTCTTCAGCTCAATGACAATCCGGATTCCCTCCTTGGAGGACTGGTTGGAAATATCAACGATATCCAGCGTCTTTTTGGATTCCGCAAGTGCTGCCACATCGGACAAAAACTTGGAAATATTCATGCCTATCATGGTGTAAGGAATTTCGGTAATAACAACGTTTGTCTTACCGCCCTTCACTTTCTCAAACTCCACCTTGCCGCGGATTTTGATTTTACCCACGCCGGTTTCATATATTTCCAGAAGGTCCTTCTGGTTGGTTACAATACCGCCCGTAGGGAAATCGGGACCTTTCATATAACGCATTAGTTCTGCGGTTGTAATATTCTCATCCAACATATATGCCTTTGTGGCATCAATTACCTCACAAAGATTATGAGGCGGTGTACTGGTCGCCATACCGACCGCAATACCTTCGGAACCGTTCACCAGAAAATTAGGGATTTTAACGGGCAGAACCATAGGCTCTTTTTCCGTCTCATCGAAGTTTGGCATAAAGTCTACGACATCTTTGTCCAAATCCGCCAGAAAAGCCTCCTGGGTCACCTTATGCAGGCGCGCCTCCGTATATCGCATTGCCGCTGCACCATCGCCCTCGATATTACCGAAGTTACCGTGACCGTCCACAAGGGGCATTCCCTTTTTGAAATCCTGGGTCATAACAACCAGTGCATCATAGATGGAACTGTCGCCGTGGGGATGATATTTACCCATGGTATCGCCCACAATTCTCGCACTCTTTCGATAAGGGCGGTCATAGCGGATTCCCAGCTCATACATATCGTAAAGAGTACGACGCTGTACCGGCTTTAATCCGTCTCGCACATCCGGAAGGGCACGGGCAATAATAACGCTCATGGCATAGTCAATAAAGGACTTCTGCATCTCCTCGGAATATTCTGTTTTTATAATTCTGCTGTCTTCCATATGTTACCTTCCAAATTATTCTTCCTTTTCGGGCTGCACTGACAATGCTTGCGATGCTTACAGCCGGCTGTTTTTCCGAAAGCCTTATGCATTATAGTCCAGTTCCGCGTCCGTTGCGTGCTCATAAATGAATGCCTTACGGGGAGGAACCTCGGTTCCCATCAGAATACTGGTAATCTCTGATGCCATACGGGCATCCTCTATTTCCACAAGCTTCATGCGGCGGGTTTCCGGGTCTAATGTAGTCTCCCACAGCTGCTGGGCATCCATCTCACCAAGACCCTTGTATCGCTGTAACGTGAAGGGACCTTTGTGGGTTTTTCGATATCGCTCCAGTGCCTTATCGTCATAAAGATACTCTTCCTCACCCTTAGAGGGCATTGCCTTATACAGGGGCGGCATAGCGATATAAACATGTCCTTCAAAAATCAACTCCGGCATAAACCGATAGAACAAGGTCAAAAGAAGGTTTGAAATGTGAGCACCGTCCACGTCCGCATCGGCCATAATAATAATCTTGTCGTAACGAAGCTTGGTAATATCGAAATCGTTACCGTAGCCTTCCGAAAAACCGCAACCGAAGGCGTTAATCATGGTTTTAATTTCGGCGTTTGCCAGCACCTTATCAATACTTGCCTTTTCCACATTCAAAATCTTACCGCGAATGGGTAAAATCGCCTGATACATTCTGTTTCTGGCAGTTTTTGCGCTTCCGCCCGCAGAATCTCCCTCTACGATAAAAATTTCGCATTTGGAAGGGTCCTTAGACTCACAGTTAGCAAGCTTTCCGTTGGAATCAAAGGAAAACTTCTGCTTGGTGAGCATATTCGTCTTCGCACGCTCCTCGGTCTTACGAATCTTTGCTGCTTTCTCCGCACAGGAAATAATATTTTTTAAGGTTTCCAGATTTCGGTCGAAGAAACGAACCATCTCATCGCCGGTAATCTTGCTCACAACCTTTGTGGCATCCTGGTTGTCCAGCTTCGTCTTTGTCTGTCCCTCGAATCTGGGGTCCGGATGCTTAATGGAAACTACCGCAGTCATACCGTTTCGTACGTCAGCACCGGTAAAGTTTACATCCTTTTCCTTTAAAACCCCCAGTTCTCTTGCATAGGTATTGATAATATTTGTAAACTGGGTCTTAAAGCCCGTCAGGTGCGTACCGCCTTCGGAGTTATAAATGTTATTACAAAAGCCCAGAACGTTTTCATGGAACTCATTAATGTACTGAAAAGCAACCTCAACGGAAATCCCTTCGCTCTCGCCGGAAAAAGAAATTACGTCATGAATGGGCTCCTGATTCTTGTTCATGTCCTTAATAAAGCCCGTGATACCCTCCGGCTCATGGAAAGTGAGTGTTTCCGGTTCCGCTTTTCGTAAATCCCGGAATACGATAGTAAGATTCGGATTCAGATAAGCAGTCTCATGAAGACGGCTTTTTACTTCATCTTCCTTAAACCTCGTCTTATCAAAAATAGTGTCATCCGGCAGGAAATTGATGGTGGTTCCGCTTTCTCTTGTCTTTCCTAAAATGGGGAGCAAACCGTTTTCCAGTTCCACAATAGGATTGCCGCGCTCGTATTTATCCTCATAAATCAAGCCGCCGGTCTTGACTGTTACAGTCAGCCTTGTTGAAAGCGCATTAACAACGGAAGAACCGACACCGTGAAGTCCTCCGCTGGTCTTATACGCCGAATTATCAAACTTACCACCTGCATGTAGCGTAGTGAAAACAAGACGTTCCGCACTAATTCCTTTCTCATGCATCCCTACAGGAATTCCTCGTCCGTTATCCGATATGGTTGCGGAACCGTCCGCTTCCAACGTAACCGTAATCTTGTCACAAAAACCCGCCAGATGCTCGTCCACGGAATTATCCACAATCTCATAAATCAAGTGATTCAAGCCCTTTGTGGAAACGCTGCCGATATACATTCCCGGTCTCTTTCTGACCGCCTCTAATCCCTCTAATACTGTGATGCTGGACGCATCATAATTGCTTGCCTTTGCCATTCTGGAAATAATCTCCTTATCCTTCGTGGTATCTCTGCTCTGCTCACGCCCGCAAGATAACACAGCATGTTGCTTTACCGTTTCAGACAGCATACCACATATGAAGTCATTATATCATAAATATTGTATTTTGTAAAAGGGAAAACTACCATATGTATGCCATAAAATGATGTTCGCGAAGCGTTCTGCTTTATAAGAAAGACCTTTCATACTTTAGTATGACAAGGTCTTTCTTATAAAGCACAAAAAGAGTCCCGCACAGTAGCGTCCGGGACTCTTTCCTATCATTTTTATATTTCCATCTTTTTACAGCAGGCAACTGCCAAGGCACCGGGACCGATGTGGCAGGCAACACTCAAAGACAAAGGATCCATGTGTATATCGTAACCGGGGAATGCTTCCTTTACCTCCTGCGCAAGCAGCTCAGCCTGCTCGTGGTTATAGGTATAGGCAATCTGAATCCAGATATTTTTCTCCTCGGTCATACCGCCAAAGCGCGTCTCGATATCATTTTTGATTGCATTAATCATAAGGGACTTTCCCTGTGAAGCGGTTCTTGCCTTGGCAAAAGCATCCAGCTTTTCGCCCTGAATCGTAAGAACCGGCTTTAACTTTAACAGCGTACCGATTGCTGCAGCCGCCGGAGTAATCCGGCCACCCTTTTTCAGATAGTACAGGGTATCCAGCATAATATAAATACTGCTGTTGAACTTATCCTCTTCCAAAGCCTGTTTAATCTGCTCCGCACCCATTCCCTTTGCCGCCAGCATTTTAGCATCCAGACAGGACTGACGCTGGGTTACGGAAATTCGCTGATTATTTACTACCTGTACTTTTCCGTCGTAATCCTCCGCCAGCATTTTTGCGGACTGGTAAGAACCGGACAAGCCGCTGCTCATGGGAATATGAACAATTTCATCGTATTCCCGCAAAAGTTCGTCCCAAAGCTTCATTACTGCTACAGGGGTAGGCTGACTGGTACTGATTTCCGCACCATCGGTCAGTCGTTTATAAAACTCCTCCTGTGTGAGGCTGATATCCTCAAAAAAAGTTTCCTCGTTAATCATAAACGGCATAGGCAACACGAAAAGTCCCAGTTCGGAAGCCTCCGCCTGGGTAATTCCGCTGTTGCTGTCCGTTACAATAGCAACCTTTACCATCTCTTCCCTCATTTCCGATTATTCCACTCCGACAGGTTTAGCCGGAATATTGTTGATAATATACCTTGATCACTCACAATCTCGGTGCATCATGTCGAATCATAGTATACCGTTATATACTTCTAAAGTCAACACTGTTTGCGGTGGAATGCTCCAGATATCGTTTTAAAGCCTCGTGCTTAGTTTTTTCCAGTTCAGGGTCCTCATAAAGCAGGTTTTCTACCGCCTCGGAGGCTTGGGCAAGCACAGCGGAATCTGTATAAATATCGCCGACCCGAAAGGAAAACTCACCGCTTTGTCGAATCCCGAATAAGTCCCCCGGGCCTCGCAGTTTTAAATCCTCGGAGGCGATGCGGAAACCGTCATTGGTATGATTCAGAATCTGCAACCGTTCCATGGTTTCCTGATTTTCTTTGGTGCTGATGAAAATACAATAGCTCTGATGCTCGCCTCGCCCTACTCTTCCCCTGAGCTGATGGAGCTGTGCAAGACCAAATCTTTCTGCATTTTCCACCATCATTACCGTGGCATTCGGCACGTTAATTCCTACCTCGATTACTGTAGTGGATACCAATACATCAATAGAATGGGCCGCAAATTCTTCCATGATACGGTTTTTGTCTGCTGAACGCATTTTGCCGTGAAGGTAAGCTACCTGAATCTCTGCCGGAAGCGCATTGCGTAATTTTTCCGCATAATCCGTAACGTTTTCCAAATCTTCCATTTCGCCCTCTTCCACCTGAGGACAGATAACATAAACCTGCCGCCCCTTTTTCACCTCATCCGCAATAAATTTATATGCCTTCGGACGATAAGAGGTATTTACCACACAGTTCTTAATCGGCAATCTGTTTGCAGGAAGCTCGTCTACAACGGAAATATGTAAATCACCATAAAGGATAATCGCCAATGTACGGGGGATCGGCGTCGCACTCATAACCAGGATATGCGGATTGGCTCCTTTTTGTGCCAGAAGCTCCCGTTGTCTGACGCCGAAACGATGCTGCTCATCCGTTATTACAAGTGCTAACGACCGACATACCACCTTCTCCTGAATCAGCGCATGGGTGCCGATAATCAGATTTGCTTCACCGGATGCAATTTTTTCATAGGCCTCCCGCTTCTCTTTCGCAGTCATGGAGCCTACCAACAGCACCGGCTTAAAAGCCACTCCGTATTTTTCCACATAACCGCGCACCGTCTCAAAATGCTGTACTGCAAGCACCTCTGTGGGTGCCATAAAGGCCCCCTGATAACCGTTGGCCGCGGTCATCAGAAGCGCCAATATTGCCAGAATGGTTTTTCCGGAGCCCACATCTCCCTGAATCAGCCGGTTCATGCAGTGTTCACCCGCAAAATCATCCCGAATTTCCTGCCAAACCCTCTTTTGGGCTCTTGTCAGGGGAAACGGCAGTTGCTCCAAAAAACGTACCGTATCCGCAGTTTCAAACATACGATATTCATTGGGCAGACCTTCACTAAACTGCTTGTTTCGCCTTAAAAGAAACAGGAAACGGAAAAACTCATCAAATACAAGACGTTTTCTTGCCGCGACCAGTTGCTCCCGATTGATGGGAAAGTGTATGGTTTCCGTTGCTTTCCTTTCCGGCATCAATTCATAACGCGCCAATATTTCCGGGGGATAATATTCCGGTTCAAACTCATATTTTGCAAGCACCTGTTTTACAGCCTTTTGCAATGCCTGATTGGTCAATCCCTTAGTCAGGGAATAGACCGGGCTCAAAGTATGCGTCCGTTTCCCGTATTCTTCCAAGGTAAACAACTTTGGTTGCTCCATTCCCTTTGTAATGCCTCTGCTTTGTACGGTCCCGCGAAACAGATAATAGCCGCCCGGATGCAGCATTTTTTTCATAAAGGGCATATTAAAAAAAGTAAGTTGCAGATTACCGGTATCATCCGAGACAGTTACGTTTAATATATGCAGATTTCGCACCCGTTTTTCATTGGGAATTCCCGAAACCGCAGCATAAACGGCACAGGTTTCTCCCGGTGCTGCATCCTTTATTTTCACAGGCTCCTTAAAAACCTCATAGTCTCTTGGATAAAAAGCCAACAGCTCTCCTGCCGTATGAATATCCAGCTTGCCGAATAATTTACCCGTTTTCTCTCCGACTCCTTTAATCTCCAAAACAGATGTATCACGCCTCATAGATGCAATCACCACCTCTTATAAGAAAATTCTCCGAAAACCTCTTTTAAAAATAACTATATTTTGAAAGAAAGAGACAGTCCAAAGACTGCCTCCTTTTCGTTCCTTATTCAACGGACAGAATGTAATAGTAAATGGGCTGCCCGCCGTACTGCAGCTCTACATCGCAGGAAGGATACTGCTCAACCAAACGGTCTCGTAATGCTTCCGCATCTGCTTCCGCCACATCACTTCCGAAGTAAACGCTGATCAACTCAGAATCCTCCGACATCATTTCTGCCACAGTCTTTTCTGTTACCTCGTTGATATCGGTTCCCACGGAAAGAATACCGCTGTCCCCGATTCCCATGTAATCATCCTTCTTGATTTCCTTATCATCAATCACAGTATCCCGAACTGCATAGGTAATCTGACCGGTTTTTACATTACCAAGCTCGGAAATCATGGTCTCTTCATTTTCATCCGCAGAAAGCTCGGGAACAAAATTGATGATTGCGGAAATTCCCTGAGGGATTGTCTTCGTAGGAATTACCAGCACCGTTTTATCCGTACTCAGCTCGGATGCCTGGTTCGCCGCCAAAATAATGTTTTTGTTGTTGGGAAGAATAAATACGGTTCTCGCATTCACCTTATCAACAGCGTCCAGAATGTCTGCGGTACTGGGGTTCATGGTCTGACCGCCCTCAATAATGTAGTCTACACCAAGACTCTTAAAAATTTCATTTAAGCCGTCACCTACGGACACGGCAATAAAACCGAAATCCTTGGGAGGCTCCGCAGAAGCAGTTTGCTGCGCTTCTTCCTTTTCTGCCATCTTGAAGAGCTTTTCCTGATGCTCCAGACGCATGTTGTCAATTTTCATATTAGACAAGGCACCGTACATCAACGCCTTCTGGATTGCCAGACCGGGATCGTTGGTATGTACATGTACCTTTACAATATCATCATCCGCTACACATACAATAGAATCGCCGATAGACTCCAGATAAGCCTTAAAATCTATCTCGTTTTTAATATTAAAGGGACGGTTCAGCATGATAATAAACTCGGTACAATAGCCGAATTTGATATCTGCCTCCGCCTGTGCTTCCATAGATGCCGACATGGCAACATTCACGCTACCCGTTGCAGGTGCGGTAAAGCTTAAATCAATTTCCTTACCCAGATAAGCATCCAAAGCACCGGAAAGCACCTCTACAAGTCCCTGTCCGCCGGAGTCCACTACGCCTGCCTGTTTCAATACAGGAAGCATCTCGGGCGTCTGGCTCAGCACATAATTGGCATGCTCCAGCACCTGCGTCAGGAAAGCTTCCATATCCTCTGCGCCTTCCCCAACCAGCTCACGCGCCTTTTCAGCCACACCTCTGGCTACGGTCAGAATTGTTCCCTCCTTAGGCTTCATAACAGCCTTGTAAGCGGTTTCAACCGCCTTTTCAAAGGAATCTGCCAACACAGGAATCGTCAGCTCAGCTTCCTCCTTGATACCGCGGGTAAAGCCACGGAACAACTGGGAAAGGATAACGCCGGAATTTCCTCTTGCTCCACGCAGAGAGCCGCTGGAAATCGCCTTGCAAATGGCAGCCATATCACCGTTTTCACCAAGGGCGGAAACCTCTCTTGCCGCAGACATAATCGTCATGGTCATATTAGTACCTGTATCTCCGTCGGGAACCGGGAAAACGTTTAGTTCATTAATCCATTCTTTTTTATTTTCCAGATTTTTTGCACCTGCCAAGAACATCTTGGACAGCATCTTCGCGTCAATCTTCTGCAAACTCACGTTAAAGTCCTCCTTAATCAATCACTCTGACACCATCTACATAGATGTTAATCTTTTCAATGCCGATACCGGTAAACTCTTCTACCTTGTACTTTACACTGTCTACCAGATTATCAGCCACAGCTAAAATGCTTACACCGTAAGCTATGATAATATGGAAATCTAAAACGAGCTTATTATTCGTTGTATGAGACACAGTGATTCCTCTGGTAATGCTGTCCTTTTTCAACAGCTTTACCAAGCCGTCTTTCATGCTGACACCTGCCATTCCCACGATGCCAAAGCACTCTACGGCAACACTGCCCGCATACTGCGCAATTACTTCATCGTCAATCACAATATTTCCCATATGGGTATTCATGGAAGAACCTTTCATAACACGAACCTTCCTTTCTGTTTTCTATTTTACCTTTCAAAAGTAATTCTTTACAGACGCATATATTGTATTCTAACAGTTTTCTTCCAAAAAGAAAACCTTAAAACGCAAAAAAATTGAAAAAAAGATTTTTTTTGCTTGCTTTTCCAATTCATATCTGGTAAGATATCAATGTTGTAAACCAGAATTGAGTTGAGGAGGTGTCAAAATGGCTAAGTGTGATGTTTGTGGCAAGGGCGTTCATTTCGGTAACAATGTGAGCCATTCTCATAGAAGAAGCAATGCAATTTGGAACTCTAACGTTAAGAGCGTAAAATGCAAGGTTAACGGTGGTGCTAAGAGAATGCACGTATGCACCGGCTGTCTGAAGTCAGGCAAGGTTGAAAGAGCGTAAATATGGTTTTTGAAAAGAGCAGGTTTTAAACCTGCTCTTTTTTCGTTCTCTCTTTCAGCCGATAACGTCTCTCATCATTTCATTTCACCAGACGGCTACGCTTCTTCTTTCCTGCGTCGGATATATTCCCTGTTCAGTACCTGAACCAGTGCTTCATCTCCAAAAAGATTATCAGGGTGATAAATCTTCAATAAATCCTTATAGCGCTTACGAAGCGCAAGGGGATTATCAATTCCCCTAAACAAAAGCGCAACAACCTCTTCATCGGAAATATCATTTTCTACGGAATATCTGCTTGTCCTGCGCTCGCTTTCCGTTCGTTTATACTTTTCAAACGCTTTACGGTCTTCTTCCAACTGCCGAAAACCATCCTGCAGAATCTCCATTTTCTTTTCAAAGAAAAGATTTTCCTCCCGCAGACGTTTTCGTTCCAAAACAGTTCTCCGATTCAACTCATCCATTTCCTTGCGGTATCGTACACGCTCCGCCTGAAACTTCTCCCGGATTTCCTCGAACTCTTTTCGTTCCTTTTCAAAGAGTTCTCTTTCCAGCCGCAGTTCTTCCGCTTCGGACACATCGCGCCCTTCAGTCTGTGCTTCCTTTGATGTATCAGACTGCACCGCCTGTGCGGCTGTCTGCGTTTCCGCTTCCGATACATCTTCAAACTGCGCTGTCCATTCCACAGAAACCGTATCCGTATTCGATGTTGCCATCCCCTCCGACAGAACCACTTCTTCCCAATTCATCATCCGAACAACCTCTTAATCGTTACAGAAGCAAAAATATCCCACAAACAATAAGAGTGCAATTATAACAAGCCCAATGAACCGATTATGCGTAATCAGCATCAACAGCATGCCGAAAGCAACCAGAAAGGCCGCAATTCCAATAACCTTCTTCATAATTCTCCGGCTTCTTATTTCTCACTCTATCTTATGCGGAAAGAACCCGATTATTACTCCTCTTCGGGAAATGCGATATCCACCACTTCCGCATCGGACATCTCCGCTTCCTTACTCTTCTGCTTGGAAACCTTCTCAATCAAATCGGGAACCATATCCAGTATCTTTGTTACCGCGTCCTGATTTTTAATATTAACAAGCTTTGTAGAGCCGTCCTTAATTACAAGTACAGCACTGGGAGTCATTTTACCGCCTAATCCTCCCGCACCGGAAGCAGAATTCTTTGTACCGTTGCTTCCCGCTCCGGCACCCACGCCAAAGGACACATCTACAAGCGGAAGGATAATGGTATCTCCCACCTGCGTTGCTTCCCCGACAACTGTCTTTGTGGAAAGTACGGTATCCATTCCTTTTAACAGTGACTCCACAACTCCCTGAAACTGATTTTCTTTATCTGCCATTTATTCTTTCCTCCCTGCTTTAAATTTGTCTATCAGCACATACAACCGCTTGTCCAGCAGAACTTTTATTGCTTGAATCAATAATACAAACACCGTAACATGTCCCGACAAGGCGCCTTCCCCGTCAAATACTGCCTGCGTAAAATCCGGAGTGACCGATACCGTCGGTCCCAGCGTCGGGGATAACATCCCATATATTGCAAAAAGATAGCCCGTTGTATCCGGCGCACCCGTTCCGAATAAAATCTGTGCCCGGATATGTCTGGGGCGGATGTGCTTCCATATCTTACCAATTCGGAAGCAAATGTGAGAAATCAATTCCTTCGTTTCCTCTTCCCCCAGGACACCAAGTAACTTTATTTTATCATAGATGGTTTGTATTGTGTACTTTATCTTTGAAAATTTTTCCCGGAAAAAACCTTCCTGCTCTGTATCCGAACCGCTCCGGGCTTCCTGCAGGTCTCCGGAATTTTCTGTTTCTACACATTTTTCGGTATTTTCTGCATCTGCGGTATTCTGCTTTCCGGCGTCTTTCTCATTTCCCGCTTCCGGTTTTTCGACATTTTCTGTATTTTTCATTTCTGTTTTTACAGTGTTTTCCTTTTCGGTGGTTGTCTTTCCGTTGTCTTCCGGTTCCTTCTTTGATTTCGCGGAATCATACAACGTAAGCCACAAAACCTTTGCCGTCAGCTTTCCCGGCTCAGAATACGCCGCTCTTACTCTGAAAAGCCCGAATAACCAATTGACTTTTAAGCGCATATATGATGTCTCACTATTTTTTTTACCATTCACCTTATAGGTAATCGGAAAAAACAAAACCAATAACAGGACAATCAACAAGACTATGAGAAGAATCAACAGCAGAATGCCCAGAACGGAGAAAATTTTTCCTACACTATCCAGCATAACAAATACTCCTTCAATGAACAATCCTGCCTGGCCTGTAAGCACTCCTGCACAATCCGCTCCACAATGGATACCGCTTCCGCATGACTTTCGGCTATTCCGACCACATAGGGCGGATTTTTCTTGTAATAGCTTTGGGCCAGTTGCTTTGCCTCATAAATCTCAAGCTGATCAGATGCATTACGGGAAAGAGCAACAAGAAAAACACCGGAAAAAAGCGGTTTCTTCTCCAGCTTTTTCTTTATTTTATCCAGTTTTTCCGCCTTAATACTTTCCCCGAGATACAGATTCGGGTGATAGGTCAGTGCAATTGCCATCCTTCTTGTTCCCCTTGATAGAACAGCCGAAGATACCCTAAAAGTATTTTCGGCTGCCCCATAGATTATTTTTCTTTAATTCAAGGTACTCATTGTAGGCCTTTTCCAAAATCTGCTTCTCATTTGAAAATTTCAATAAATGATAAGCTTCATGATACTTGTAAAAGCCCGAGTCAACAAAATACTCTTCCCTTTGTGGTTTGCTGTAATAACTGTCCGCCATCATCAGATACCAGTGGACTTCTTTTTCCACCGTATCTTCCGGTACGGTAAAGGAGTATTCACTCTTACCGATATACTTTATGATGGTAGCTTTCGCTCCCGATTCCTCAAGCACCTCTCTCAGGGCGGTATCCTTATACTCCTCTCCCTGTTCAACGGTTCCCTTTGGCAAAACCCATCCTTCATACTTGTTTTTATAATTCTTGTACAAGAGAAGAATTTTTCCACGAAAAATTACCACACCACCACAGCTTGTTGCTTCAATCATTGCAATTCCTCCTGACTGGTGGGTTAATCTATACATTACTAACAATAAGTATAGTCTATCTTTCGGACAAGCGCAACAGATATTTTTTGTTATTTTTCACGGAAATAAGCATCAAACAATCGACGGGCAATGGGAACAGAGTAATCACTTCCGCTTCCTGCGCCCTCAATCAATATGGTTACGCAGACCTCAGGGTCCTCTGCCGGCGCAAAACCGGTAAACCAGGCATGGCTATCCAGCTTGTTACTGTTATACTCCGCAGAACCTGTCTTTCCTGCCGAAGTATAAGGAACATCTTTCAGTTTGTCTCCGGTTCCTTTTTCAATTACCGCCTGCAGAAGCTCTGTCATATAGGTAGCTTCCTCTTCGGTCATCAGCCGCTTATAGCTTTCCGGCTTAAACTCCTTAACAATCTGCCCCTCATCATTTTCCACTCTCTCAATAAAGGCAGGCTTCATCATCACGCCTTTGTTTGCAACAGTAGCCGTAATCATATTCAGATGCATGGGAGTCATTAGGGTTTTTCCCTGTCCGATGGAGGTTTGCAGAATTTCATCCATGGTCATGTCGTCGTTAAACTGAATACTGCTTTGGGAGTAATTCAAGGTCAAAGGCAGTTCACGGTTAAATAACAGCCCCTCAAGTGTCTCCATGAACTGTTCCCGCTCCAGCATAGTTCCCATATTAGCAAAGGAAGAATTACAGGAATCTGCCATAGCTCCGCGAAAATCCACCTTGCCGTGACTCATACCGTGAAAACAATTAATTCTGCTGTCATTTATTTTAAAATATCCCGGACAACTGAAACGGTATTCATCAAAGTCATCGGGATTCTGACGAATGTACTCCAATGCCGTCATAATCTTAAAAGTCGAGCCGGGTGGATATAGTCCCTGGGTCGCTCTGTTTAAAAGTACGGTACTACTGTCGTCTGCAAGCAAATCATCCCATATATCTTCAATCTCATTCGGATCAAAATCAGGATGCGACACCATTGCAAGTATCCGTCCCGTCTTTACCTCCGACATGACAATGGCTCCCCTGTAAATGCTGAGTTCATCGTCCGCTAATTCCTGAAGCTGTACATCAAAGGTAGTATATACGTTATCACCGGGATTTTTCACTCCCGCCATATCATTTGCCACCTTGTTGTTAAGAGATGTATTGGTATTAATCAGATAATAATTCGCCAATGCCTCAACGCCCATTCTTCCCTGCGTAGAGTATCCTACCGCATGGGAAAACATGTTTTTATAGGGGTAAATTCTTGTTTCCTCCTGGGCTGCATTTACCTCTGTCATCGCCAGAACTTCCCCGTCTCTGGAAAAAATACTGCCGCGATAATTCCTGGAAAGAAGAATTTCCTGTCTGGAATTATAGCTGTTATTAATCATTTCCTGTTCACTTGTGGCAACAAAATGCCCAAGATACACAATCAGCACAGCAAACAACACGGTAAAAAAGCCGCCGGAAATCCAAATCTGAATTTTATTATTCAGCTGTCTGGTTTTTTGCTTCTTCTGTAATTTTCTGTCTTCTCTGGATACCTTCTTTGCCTGTTCTTCCAACGCGCTTTCCTCCTCCCTGCTGTAATCGGATGTAGATTCCCTGCACAATAAAAAACATTATCATGGTAACCATGCAGGAGCTGCCACCGTAACTGATAAACGGAAGTGTTACACCCGTAAGCGGTATCAGATTCACACCGCCTCCCACTGTCAGGAAAACCTGAAAAATATACACAATACCGATACCGTATACAATCAACTGGTAGAAACGGTCTCGAATCCGGGTTGCAATCTTCATAATCATCAAAAAGCAGCCCACAATCACAACCAAAAGCCCCATGCCGAAAATCACGCCCAGTTCCTCACACACGGAGGAAAACACAAAGTCCTGATCCACATAGGGAATTGCCGTAGGATTTCCCTGCAAAAGTCCCATTCCGAACCAGCTTCCGCTGCCGATTGCAAAAAGCGACTGGGTTGCAGACCATCCTTTACTGTCAATATATGCCCAGGGATCACGCCATGCAAGCACTCTTGTCTGTATATGGGTAAACATGGTATATGCAAGATATGCCGCAACACTTCCTCCTGCAAAGCCAAGCAGCAGATACAGAAAGTTTCTGGTGGCTACAAAAACAATAAACACATAGGCAACAAAGAAAATCAAGGCTCCGCCAAGGTCCTTGGAGGCTGCAAGAATCAAAACCTCCAAGCCTGCAATTACGGCAGTCAGACCGACTCTGATAACGGAAGTTTTCTCCCACAGCGCCGCCGCCAGAAAAAATACCAGCAAAATCTTTACAAATTCCGAGGGCTGAAAGGTTACATCCATAATGGAAAAGGATATTTTAGAGCCGTGCGTCACCTCACCCACTCCAAGCACGAGAGCGAGCATCGCCACCCCCAGCAGTCCATACACCCAGGTCAACTTTTTCCAAAACTTAAACCTTGCAAGCAGATAAGGAATAAACAATGCCACAATCAACGAAAACAATACAATAATATACTGCTTGATTGCCTTTTGAAAGGACAATCTCGAAATGATACAAAGTCCCGTTCCCAAAAGCATACACATAATATTTAACAGGGTGTAATTTACGTTTTCATATATAATCGGCACCATAATAATGGCGGCCAGTAAAAATATCTGTACAAAAACATATAAGAACACGTACTGCATATCTCCGCTCACAAAAGCCAGATCAAGGAAAAACATCAACTGCATCACAAACAGAAGCACACTCTGTATTACATACAAAGACTGCTTTTTTTCATTTTCTTTCCAAAGACATACATAACAGCATACCGCATACAATATCATGCATATGGCAATTCCATATTTTGATAATTCCGTGATATATTCCTGCATTGTTTTATCCTTCTCACTTATTCCATATTTTACTTCCGCCCGATTCCGGCGAAGCATTTTTATAACCCCAAAACGTTTGTGCTCTACTCCACACCACGCCGCTCATGTCCGGTTGTGTACTCTCCCGCCGGCATCTCACCGTCTGCCAGAAAGGCCTGTAGGATTGCCGTTACCTGCTTTTCCGTTTCCACAGTAAAATCCAAACGCAGGTCTGCTTTTTTCAACCATTTTCTTCGTTCACTCCAAAGAGAAAGAGGTACACTGTTATAGATTATATTCATACAATGATGACATTTTCGCACTACCGGAAATTTCTTCTGATATCTGTCCGTCAGGAAAAGTACATCCTCATTCCCTTTATTACACCGACCTGTGGTTTTTAACACACAATTTGCGGTAAGCATCATGGGAATTCGACTGTATACAATCTTTTCAAAATTCTGGCTTCCGGCGTCCAGAAGCTTATGCTGCTCCCCGGCGTTCAGTTCGTATGGGATACAAAGGCCATCCGTAACCCCTAACCGGGTCAGCTGTTCTCCCGCGCCGCTGTTCCACGTATACAAACCGGCATCGCCGCGACACAGAAACGTTTCTCCGGTATTTCTTTCTCTCAGTATACCAAGTCCGTCCAGCGAGCGCACCAAAACACCGTTTATATGCTCTGCCTGCATGAAATCAAACAGCTTCTGCATATACTCTGCATCCGATTTTCTTACAATATACGGAAGTGCAACAAAAAGCCGACAGTAATTTTTTAATCTCTCACACAGTTCCCGAACCCGACTCTCATCAAAAACAAGCATATCGCCGTCGAGATATACCCTGCACAGAGTTTCCGCCTCCGCTGCTTCCACCCATTCCGTAAGCGCTTTCAGCTGCGTAGCCGTACTGACAAAAATCGAGAATCCATGCACATTTTCCCCCGACGACACAGGTTCTGTTGTTCCACTTATTTCTTCCATCAGAGGCGGCAAGCGCTTTTCCTGCTGATTTTCATACAGAGAAAGTAACTTCTCCTCTAACTGTAAAACAGCCTGTCTGCGAAGCTCATTGATTTGCTTTAAAGGATAAAAGGCATTCTCGCTCAAAATAGTGTTTTGCTCTTTTGCAAAAAAAGCAGAGTCACCCAACTTACTGAGCTGTTTTCTGATATTTTCTTCCGATATAGGTTGGTTTTTTGCGGCAAAAACTTCCTCTCCCTGTACGGTAACTTGAACAAGTGGTGCTTTTTCACCTGTACGACTTTCCTTCATCTGTCCTGCAAAGGAGTCTGTAACATGCGTGCTATCCTCCGGTATCGGGGTACAAAGAGTTAATTTTGCAGGCTCTCCTACTATAAACTCTGCCGTCATGTTCACCGGAAGTCGAAAACGCTCTTTTAAATATTTTTCGTCAATCTCTGCCAAAAGTTTTTCGTCACTTCCACTGTATGCAGGATCGTGTAAGGTTACCATTTCCTTACCGTTATGCTTATAATAATAGCCGTCATGAATTTCACTTCTGATATAAAGTGAAGAAAGTGCTTTTAAATCTTCGGCTTTTACCTGATAGCGGGACTTTGCATCTTCTTTACCGTATTTCTCTCGCAGTTTCTCATAAAAATCAATATATTTACGATAAATTGCAGTTACGCCTGCCGTATACTCCGACTTTTTCATGCGTCCCTCAATTTTAAAAGAGTCAATTCCCGCCTCAATCAAATCAGGGATATGCTCTATCGTACACATATCTTTCAAACTTAGGGGATAAGTTTGAGACGCCTGCTTCGGTCCTTTTTTCCAATTTTCATCCCGATTGCTGTTTTCTGCTCCGCTCACAGAATAAGGAAGCCGGCAGGGCTGCGCGCAGCGTCCGCGATTACCGCTTCTCCCGCCCAAAATACTACTAAACAGGCACTGACCGGAATAACAATAGCACATCGCTCCGTGAATAAAAGTTTCCAGTTCTATATCCGCAGCCTGCTTCATGCTACGGATTTCTTCAAGACTAAGCTCTCTGGCCGGAACAATCCTTTCCGCTCCCATTTCCTTTAACAGTGCCGCTCCGTGCTTATCGCAAATTGTCATCTGGGTACTGACATGTAGCGCAAGCTTCGGAAAACGCTCCCGTATATAGCGAAATGCTCCCATATCCTGTACAATAACCGCATCCAGTCCCGCTTTGTAAAAGGGACACAGATATTCTTCCAAGTCAGCAAGCTCCTGTTCCTTCATCAGGGTATTTACCGTAAGATATACCTTCCTGCCTAATATATGCGCATACCGGATACAGGAAACCAAGTCTTCTGTTGTAAAATTTTCCGCATATGCTCTTGCGCCATAACGGCTTCCACCCAGATAAACTGCGTCTGCACCTGCGTGAACAGCGCCGTAAAAACCTTCTATATTCCCGGCCGGTGCCAAAAGCTCAACTTTCTTTTTCATTCCCATAAGCGATTCCTGTCAATAGAAAAGCTGTCCGAAAGCGGACAGCTTGGTTTTATTTTTTCTTCAACTCGGTTTCCAACTGTACTATCTTCTTGGCATTTTCATTTAAATCATGTTGCTGATTTTTTAACTGTTCTTCTACACTTTCCAGTTTGATTTGCGCAGAAATCAGCTCATGCTTTAAATCATACATTTCTTTTTCTTTCGCCTGAAGTTCCTCTTCCAGAATGGAAATCTGTTTCTTCGCTTTAAAAAAATCATCAGCAATATTCAACTGAAGTAATACAGCCTGCGTATCCATCGGTTGTCTTCGGAAACTGTCTATCTTATTGTATTCGGTCAACTTATTGTTGATATAAGAAGCGACCCTCTGTAAATACTCCTCGCTTTCATATCCGCTTAAAGTAAACACCTTACCACCAATGATTACCTCTGTATCTGTTTTTGCAGACATACCCTTACCCCTTCTGTATCGTTGATTTTGCCTTTGCATGGATAAAACGACGCAAAACGACAAATTATTCGCCGAGCACTCCTCCATTATATATCAAGATACGTTTACAAGCAAGCGAAATGTTACAATCCCAGATGATTGTAGGCGCGTTCCGTCACCACCCGACCTCTCGGGGTACGGTTAATCAATCCGTTTTTAATAAGATACGGCTCATATACGTCCTCTATGGTTCCGGCATCCTCACCGATTGCCGCCGCCAGGGTATCCAAGCCTACCGGACCGCCGTCAAACTTTTGAATCATGGTAAGCAACATATTACGGTCAATATGATCAAGTCCCAGCTTATCTACATCCATCAGATCAAGTGCAGTCTGCGCTACCATCTCCGTAATAACACCGTCGTATTTTACCTGGGCAAAATCGCGGACTCTTTTTAAAATCCGGTTGGCAAGTCTGGGTGTTCCTCGACTTCTTCTCGCCATTTCCATAGCACCGCCCGGCTCAATCTCTACCTCCAGAACTCGGGCGGAATGCATAATAATCTGCTGTAATTCCGCTACCGTATAGAACTCCAGATGATGAATCATACCGAATCTGTCCCGCAAAGGAGCTGTCAAAAGACCTGCACGGGTGGTAGCTCCAACCAGAGTAAACTTAGGCAGTTCCAACCGCACGGAACGGGCACTGGAACCCTTTCCAATCATAATATCGATACAATAATCCTCCATAGCCGGATAAAGGACTTCCTCCACCTGACGATTCAACCGATGAATCTCGTCCACAAAGAGTAGGTCTCCCTCTTCCAGGTTGTTTAAAATTGCTGCCATTTCACCCGGTTTTTCAATCGCCGGGCCACTGGTAACCTTTAAATGCACACCCATCTCATTTGCGATAATTCCCGCAAGGGTTGTTTTACCAAGACCGGGCGGCCCGTAAAACAGCACATGATCCAGCGCATCCCCGCGCTGTTTCGCCGCCTCAATATAGACCTTCAGATTTTCCTTTACCTTTGTTTGACCAATGTAGTCATCCAGAACCTGCGGACGAAGGGTTCCCTCTATTTTATTATCTTCTTCCGTAATATTGGTTTCTATCATTCTTCTAGCAGGCATACCGTGGTTTCCTTTATAAATAATATTGCGTCATTTTTAATTTCATCCCGTAGACATACGCATCAAAATATCGTTTGGGGAATCCGCTTCCGTCAGGCAGTTTCCCGCCTCAATATTTAAAACATCTTCTTCAGTGCCGCTTTCAGTACTGCACCGGAGTCCATGCTTTCGATGCCCTCAATAGCATTCACCGCCTTTGCACTTTCCGTCTGACCATAGCCTAAAGACATCAGTGCTTCGATGGCCTCCTTCTTCTGAGGTGTATCAATCTTAAAACTGTTACTTTCCGCAGTTGCCGCAATTTCACGACTGATTAAGGTATCATCAATGGAAATCTTATCCTTTAAGTCTAAAATTACCCTCTGTGCGGTCTTCGCACCGATGCCGGGTGCCTTAGAGATCGCTTTTACATCACCCGACATAATCGCAAAACGCAAATCGTCCGCATCCATCACAGAAAGAATTGCAAGCCCTCCCTTAGGCCCGATTCCGTTCACCGTAATCAGTTTTTTAAATATCTCCAGCTCACTACGGGTCAGAAAGCCGTATAATAAAAACGCATCCTCCCGCACGCAGGTGTATGTATACAGCTTCACAAGCTCACCCATACCGGGAAGTCTTGCAGCCGTATCCGCCGAGATTTTAATATTATAACCGATACCGCCCACATCGAGCACGGCATTCTCCTCCGAAATATCCTCTAAAATTCCACTTATATACGCTATCATATGTTCTCCCACACAGTACAAATTATCTTGCTGCAATTTCACATATCTATTTTAGCATAGTCGAACATATGTTTCAAGCTTCTTTTTTCAAAAGCTTTCTGTACACAATCCAAAAGCATACCAAATGCACGCAAAATGTCAGTCCCCAGCTTACAGGATAAGAAAAATACAGAACCGGCAACGTTTTATTTGCCGCAAAAATGGTGTATATCCAAACCACTCTGAAGGCGCACGCTCCCGTTAAGGAAACAAGCATGGGCATAATGGAGTAACCCATTCCCCGCAACGCACCCACAATTACATCCATCATTCCGCACAGGAAGTATGGCAGACAAACATAAGCCATTCGCAAAACACCGTAGGATATCACCTCCGGATCAGTAGAATACAGCTTTAACAAGGTTCCTGATGCCAGATAGGCACCGCTTCCCAGCAAGAATCCTACAATCACAACCAGCGCTTCACATATAAACAGGGATTTCCCCACTCGTTTATACTGTCTTGCGCCGTAATTTTGTCCGCAAAAGCTGACCGCTGTCTGGTGAAAGGCATTCATAGAGGTATAAACAAAACCTTCTATGTTGCTTGCCGCAGTATTTCCCGCCATGGCAATCTGACCGAAGCCATTTATAGAGGATTGAATCAAAACATTGGAAATAGAAAACAATGCGCCCTGTACACCGGCAGGCAGACCGATTTGAAACATCTTTATCAGCATGCCCGGAACGATTTTCATTCCTTTCAATTCCAGTCTGTAGGGGCCGTCCGATTTTATCAGGCAGCGGATTACAAGAAGTGAAGAAACCGCCTGAGAAATCACAGTCGCAAGTGCAACACCTGCAACACCCATGGAAAATGCAATTACAAATATCAGATTGAGCACCACGTTAATTACTCCGGCAATCAACAGGTAGTACAGAGGTCGTCTGGTGTCTCCCACGGCTCTTAATACTGCCGACCCAAAATTATATGCCATCATAAACGGCATTCCCGCAAAATAGATTCTCATATAAAGAACGGAATGGTTAATCACATCCGACGGTGTATCCATTAATTGCAGAGCCGGCTTTGCCACAAAAAATCCGACAAAAATCAGAATAAATCCGCTGATAAACGCCGCCGCAACAGCTGTCTGCACGAGTTCCCTCATACTTTTATTTTGATTTGCTCCGTAATAACGAGCCGCCAGAACGTTGGTACCCACAGAAAGTCCCATGAAAATATTTACAATCAAATTTGTAACGGAGCCGGTCGATCCTACCGCCGCCAGTGCCTCATTTCCCGCAAACCGTCCTACCACAACTACATCTGCCGCATTAAAGGTAAGCTGCAAAATACCGGAAAGCATAAGGGGAACATAAAACTGTAATATCTTTCCCAGAAGCGGTCCCGTACACATATCAATTTCATACTTTTTTGCGCTTGTTTTATTCATTTTAATCATCATGCCTTTCCAGTGCCTGTTGACTTACAGCCACAGGTGCAAATTTGCATGTAAAAAACTAATTTTCACACGATACACTTTCTTCCAAAATAGGAACAAGACCCGTAGCATGGCTGCGGGCCTTTAAAATCACTTGCTGTTGATATAATTGATTAAGCCTTCGGATGCAATAATCTTCTGCATGAATTCCGGAAACGCCTGACCCTTAAAGGAAGTTCCCTTTGTTACGTTTGTAATTACACCCGTATCAAAATTCACTTCAACCTCATCTCCCGCTTCTATACCGCGGCTGGCTTCGGGACATTCAATAATGGGAAGTCCGATATTGATTGCATTTCGGTAAAAGATTCTGGCAAAGGTCTCCGCAATAACACAGCTGACGCCTGCCGCCTTAATCGCGATAGGGGCATGCTCTCTTGAAGAACCGCAGCCAAAATTCTTTTCTGCTACGATAATGTCCCCCTTCTGCACCTTACGGATAAACTCTTTATCAATATCCTCCATGCAATGCGTTGCCAACTCCGCAGGGTCTGAAGAATTCAGATATCTTGCGGGAATGATAACGTCTGTATCTACATTGTCACCATATTTAAAAACTGTTCCTTTTGCGTTCATGCTTATACCTCCTCGGGGCTGGAAATCACGCCCGTAATCGCGCTGGCTGCTGCAACAGCCGGGCTTGCAAGATAAATCTCCGATGATACATGTCCCATACGGCCTACGAAGTTACGGTTGGTAGTGGAAACGCAACGCTCACCCTCTGCCAATATGCCCATATATCCGCCGAGACAAGGTCCGCAGGTAGGCGTACTTACGATAGCACCCGCCTCAATAAATATCTTTAACAGTCCTTCTTCCATGGCTTTCATATAAATTTCCTGAGTCGCGGGAATTACAATGCAACGCATTCCCTTCGCCACATGTCTTCCGGTCAGTACGTTTGCCGCAATACGCAAATCATCCAGACGACCATTGGTACAGGAGCCGATTACAACCTGATCGATTGTAATTCTTTCCATTGCCTGAATTTCGTCAACGGTATGTGTATTCTCGGGCAAATGAGGGAACGCCACCGTAGGACGCAGGGTACTTAAATCGATAGTATACTCTGCATCATAAACCGCATCCTCGTCTGCCTCGTATATCTTATAAGCTCTCTTGGAATGCTCACGCATATATTCCTCTGCTACATCATCTACAGGGAAAATACCGTTCTTACCGCCTGCCTCAATCGCCATATTTGCGATGGTAAAACGATCGTCCATTGTCAGGTAAGCAATACCGTCACCTACGAACTCCATGGACTTATACAAAGCGCCGTCCACACCAATCATACCGATAATATGTAAAATAATATCCTTACCGCTAATCCACTTTGCAGGTCTTCCGGTCAGATTGAATTTTATAGCAGCAGGCACCTTAAACCATGCCTTTCCGGTTGCCATTCCGGCGGCCATATCCGTACTGCCTACGCCCGTAGAGAACGCTCCCAGCGCACCATAAGTACAGGTATGGGAATCTGCGCCGATAATCACGTCACCCGCAACAGTCAAGCCTTTTTCCGGAAGCAGGGCATGTTCAATACCCATCTCACCTACTTCGAAATAGTTTGTGATCTCGTTTCTTCTGGCAAATTCTCTTACACACTTGCAATGCTCTGCGGATTTAATATCCTTATTGGGTACAAAATGATCCGGTACAAGCGCAATCTTGTCCTTATCAAAGACACCCTTTGCATTAAATTTTTCCATTTCCTTAATGGCAACGGGACTTGTAATATCGTTACCCAACACTAAATCAAGATTCGCTTCAATCAGCTGTCCTGCCTCGACCTTCTCAAGACCCGCTGCTGCAGCAAGAATCTTCTGCGTCATTGTCATTCCCATCTTTATCACGCCTTTCCTGCAATATTCTATTTAACATAGTAACACAGTTGCGAATATTGTTCAAACATTAAATATTGATTTATTGTGGACTTCTGTTTCCCACAGGACGCAACCGTTTCCGTACATTTTTTCAGTAATGACTCCCCATCCCACAGAAAACGCAGATGCCCGGTACCTTCGCCCGAAGCATCTGCGCATATGATTTTATTTCATCCGCTATTAGTTGTTGATCAGCTTGTCAGCTTCGTTGTTCCAGCTGTAAAGCTTTCTGATTTCCTCGCCAACCTTCTCAGCAGGATGCTCAGCACCAAGCTTTCTCATTGCCTTGAAGTGAACCTGCTTACCTGCATCAGACATATCAAGCAGGAAATCCTTTGCAAAGGTACCATCCTGAATATCGGACAGAACCTTCTTCATTGCCTTCTTGGTTTCCTCGGTGATGATCTTGGGTCCGGTGATATAATCGCCGTACTCAGCAGTATTGGAGATAGAGTATCTCATGCCTGCAAAACCGCTCTGGTAAATCAGGTCAACAATCAGCTTCATCTCGTGGATACACTCAAAGTAAGCGTTTCTCTCATCATATCCGGCCTCAACCAGAGTCTCAAAGCCTGCCTGCATCAATGCACAAACACCACCGCAAAGCACTGCCTGCTCACCGAACAGGTCGGTTTCGGTCTCGGTACGGAAGGTGGTCTCCAGAACACCTGCTCTTGCGCCACCGATACCCAGTGCGTAAGCCAGTGCAATATCCTGTGCCTTACCGGTTGCATCCTGATGTACTGCAATCAGGGAAGGAACACCCTTACCTGCCTGATACTCGCTTCTTACGGTATGTCCGGGTCCCTTAGGTGCAATCATGGTAACGTCTACATCTGCGGGAGGTACGATACAACCGAAATGAATGTTGAAGCCATGTGCAAACATGAGCATGTTGCCTGCTTCCAGATTGGGCTCGATATCCTTCTTGTAAAGGTCAGCCTGCTTCTCATCATTAATCAGAATCATGATGATGTCAGCCTTCTTTGCAGCTTCTGCTGCAGTATATACTTCAAAGCCCTGTGCCTCAGCCTTTGCCCAGGATCTGGAGCCCTCGTACAAACCGATAATAACGTGACA
>JAZQCX010000044.1:0-13627 GCA_045546495.1 Acetatifactor sp.
CTCTACTCAGAAGCTTCATGCAAGAGGACCAATGGGTCTTGAAGAACTCTGCTGTTACAAATATATGGTATATGGAGACGGACACATTCGATGAGTATTTTAAATGTAGAACACTTGACCCACGGATTTGGGGACAGAGCAATTTTTGATGATGTTTCCTTCCGCTTGTTAAAAGGGGAACACATTGGACTGATTGGAGCCAACGGTGAAGGGAAATCCACCTTTATGAACATTATTACCGGGAAACTGATGCCGGATGAGGGTAAAATTGAATGGGCAAAAAATGTCCGCGTAGGGTATCTGGATCAGCACACGGTACTGACCGCAGGTATGTCCATTCGTCAGGTATTGGCATCCGCTTTTGACTTCCTCTACGAAATGGAAGCCCAGATGAATGAAATCTGCGATAAAATGGGCTCTGCTACAGAGGAAGAGCTGGAAGTGTACATGGAGGAGCTGGGCACCATTCAGGATTTGCTTACCATGCACGATTTTTACATGATTGACGCCAAGATAGAGGAGGTTGCCCGAGCACTGGGACTTCTTGACCTGGGACTGGAACGGGATGTAACGGAGCTTTCCGGCGGACAGCGTACCAAGGTGCTTCTGGCAAAGCTGCTTTTGGAAAAGCCCGACATTCTTCTTTTGGACGAGCCCACCAACTACTTAGACGTGGAGCATATCGAATGGCTGAAACGCTACCTGAACGAATACGAAAACGCTTTTATTCTGATTAGCCACGATATCCCCTTCTTAAACAGCGTTATCAATCTGATTTATCATATGGACAATCAGGAGCTGAACCGCTATGTAGGAGACTACGATAAATTCCAAGAGGTTTACGCCATGAAAAAATTCCAGTTGGAGGCTGCCTACAACCGCCAACAGAAGGAGATTGCGGATTTAAAGGACTTCGTAGCGCGGAACAAAGCGCGGGTTGCCACCAGAAATATGGCAATGTCCCGCCAGAAAAAGCTGGATAAAATGGACGTAATCGAGCTTGCTGCGGAGAAGCCCAAGCCGGAATTCTATTTTAAAGAGGCGCGTACTCCCGGACGAATTCTGTTCGAGACAAAGGATTTGGTTATCGGCTATGACGAGCCTCTGTCAAAGCCTCTGACTCTTTCCATGGAGCGAGGACAGAAAATCGTTCTCACAGGTGCAAACGGTATCGGAAAAACAACGCTGCTAAAAAGCATCTTAGGTCTGATTCCGCCCCTATCCGGCTCTGTAACGCAGGGCGACTATTTGGAAATCGGTTACTTCGAACAGGAAATGTCCGGCAGTCAGGACAACAGCTGTATCGAAGAAATCTGGCAGGAGTTTCCTGCCTTTTCCCAGTATGAAGTACGTTCCGCTCTTGCCAAATGCGGTCTGACCACAAAGCACATTGAAAGCAAGGTTAAAGTTTTAAGCGGTGGCGAGCAGGCAAAAGTCCGCCTCTGCAAGCTGATTAACCGCGGTACGAACATTTTACTTCTGGACGAGCCCACAAACCACCTTGACGTAGACGCAAAGGACGAACTAAAGCGTGCTCTTTCCGAGTATAAGGGCAGCATCCTGATGGTCTGCCACGAACCGGAATTTTACGAGGGTCTGGCGACCGATGTATGGGACTGCACCAAGTGGACTACCCGTATTTTCTAAGGAGGAACACCCTTTAAAAATGTCAATTTTATCCCCGTATAGGGAATATTACGGAAAAAACTCCGTTTTCTTTCTGTGGGTGGGATATGGTATAATGAAACCGCGTTGTACAAAACCGTTATTACAAATAAGTTATTTGTAACCGGACTATAAAAGAAAAGAAATGACAGGTGTAACTATGGAATCAACAAACACACAAAAGAAATTTTCTCTGTTTCCTTACCTTTGGAAACGGAAATGGTTTTATCTTGCCGGCATCATTGTTCTGATGCTGGTAGATTTAGCCAACCTATATATCCCTCAGTATACAGGTGAGCTGATCGACGGACTGACCGTAGGCGAATTTACCTTTGATGGTGTAGTGCCGATTTTGCTTCGCATCTTGATTGCCGGACTTGTTATCGCGGCGGGACGCTTTGGCTGGCGCTATTTTATTGTGGGAGCATCCAGAAAAATCGAGTATCAACTCCGAAATGACATGTTCAGTCATCTGGAAACCTTGTCCGCCCGCTATTTTAACAGTCATAAAACCGGTGACCTGATGGCGCACTTTACCAACGACCTGCAGGCTGTCCGCATGGCAGTGGGTATGGCTGTGGTAACCGCCTTCGACGCGGTTGTTATGACCATCATGGTGCTGGTTAAAATGATTGTCCACGTAGATTTACGGCTGACTCTGCTGGCATTCATTCCTCTGATTCTGGTAGCCATCGGCTGCTACTTTTATGGAATCGAATCAAAGAAACGTCAGTTAAGCCGTCAGAATGCCTTTTCCCATTTATCCGACAGAGCTCAGGAGAGCATCGCCGGTATAAGAGTTTTAAAGGCATTTGTTCAGGAGGAGCAGGACTACGAAGCCTTCCGTCAGGCAAGCGTCAGCAATATGGAAAAGAATCTTGCGGTAGTTAAGCTGCGTGCCGTATTCGGGCCCTTGCTGGATGTGATTACGGGTATCAGCCTGCTGTTAAATCTGTTAATCGGCGGAAAGATGGTTTTGAACGGTCAGATTTCCGTTGGACAGTTTGTAGCCTTTAACTCCTACATCGGTATGTTGGTATGGCCTATGATTGCCTGCGGTGACTGTATCAATAACTTTACCCAAGCTGCAGCCGCGTTCCAGAGAATTGCCACAATTTTTGAAGAGAAAGCCGATATCGTGGATATGGTTCCCGAAGGCGTTTTTGATAAAGATTTTGCGTTAAAAGGTGACATTGAGTTAAAGGATCTGACCTTTACTTACCCGGACGGAGAAGACCCCGTATTGGAAAACGTCAGCCTGCATATCCGCTCCGGCGAGATGCTGGGTATTCTGGGACGCACCGGAAGCGGAAAATCCTCTCTGGCAGATTTGCTTTTACGTGTGTACGATTGCGAAAAAGGCATGCTTTTGTTGGACGGACATCCCATCAGCGACATTCCGCTGGCGGTTCTGCACCGCGATATGGCGTATGTGCCTCAGGAAAACTTCCTGTTCTCAGATACTTTGGAGGAGAATATTGCCTTCGGTCTGGAGGAACGGATTAATGATCATCCCGAGATGCGCGAAAGCATTCATCAGGCCGCAAAGAATGCCTGCATCCACGACAACATTATGGATTTCCCCGATGATTATCTGACCCTTGTAGGCGAAAGGGGCGTTACCCTGTCCGGCGGTCAAAAGCAACGAAGCTCTATTGCAAGAGCCCTTTTAAAGGATGCGGCAATCCTGATTCTGGACGACTCTCTCTCCGCGGTGGATACGGATACGGAGGAACAGATTTTAGAGAATCTGATGCGGCTTCGTGAGGGCAAAACCACCATTGTTATTGCACATCGTATTTCCACATTACAGAAGGCTGACCACATTGCTGTGTTGACGGAAGGCGCACTGACGGAGTACGGCACTCACGACGAGCTTGTCGCACTGGGCGGCTTCTATGCTCACATCCACGAAAAGCAGCAGCTGGAGGCCCAGTTGCAGGAATTGTAAAAACGCCCGTAAGGGTTGTAAGCGCAGTTACAAAAATTGCGAAACACCTAATGCAGCACAAGAAAGACAGGTATAGAAATGAGTACACTTACAGACGACAAGATAGAATCCAATTATGAGGGAAATGCCCTACTGCATCTCCTCTCCTATATGAAGCCCTATGTGGGATGGGTTTTACTGGCATTGGTGCTGGTGCTTGCCTTAACCGGCTTCGACCTTTACCGCCCCATCCTCATCGGCGATGCCATCGACTTATTCGAAACAAACGGCGATTATAACGTCATTATTGACACTGCAATTAAATACGCCATCGTCCTTGGTCTGGGCTTTATTTTCAACATTGCCCAAGCATGGATTTTGCAGATTACCGGACAGAAAATTATTTTGACTGTGCGCATGGAGCTGTACGCCCATATCCAGTCTCTGAGCAGCCGCTACTTCGACCTTACCCCCGTGGGTAAGCTGGTGACCCGTATCACCAACGACGTAGATGCCCTGAACGAAATGTACTCCGGTATTCTGGTACGGTTGTTCCGCAACATCGTTAAGATCATCGGTTTAGCGGCAGTTATGCTGATGCTGGATTTTAGGCTTGCGCTGATTTCCTTTGCTCTGCTGCCCATCGTAGCAGTGCTGACCGTTTTATTCCGGAAAATTGCAAGACAGACCTACCGCATTACCAGAACACGCCTGACAGATATCAATACCTTCCTGTCCGAAAACATTTCCGGTATGCGAATCATCCAGATTTTCGGCAGGGAACAGCGTAAGTTCGAGGAATTTGACGGTAAGAACCGTAAGCTCTACAAGGCATTTTTCCGGGAAATGATGGTGTTTGCCATCTTCCGTCCTTTGATTTACATTTTAAGCATCATCTCCCTGATGGTTGTTCTGGGCGTTGGCAGTCAGGATGTATTGGGCAACATCATTTCCGTTGGTACCCTGTACATTTTTGCACAATACATTCAATCCTTCTTTGATCCCATTCAGGAGCTTGCAGAGCAATTTTCCACCCTGCAGTCCTCTCTGGCATCGGCAGAAAAGATTTTTACCATTATGAGCGAGGTTCCTCTTGTACCGGAACCCGAAGAACCCGTTGTACTTCCCGAAATCAAGGGACGCATCGAGTTTTCCCATGTTTGGTTTGCCTACGATAATGAAAATTATGTATTGCGTGACGTTTCCTTCGTCATCGAGCCGGGGCAGAGCATTGCTTTCGTAGGCGCTACCGGCGCGGGAAAATCCTCTATTCTGAACCTGATCGGACGCTACTACGATATCCAAAAGGGAAACATCTACATCGACGGTGTTGACATCCGTCAGCTGAGCAAGAAGCAGCTGCGCAGTGCTATCGGTCAGATGCAGCAGGATGTATTTATCTTCGAGGGAACCGTAAACAGTAATATCCGCCTGTTTGACGAGGATATTACCGCAGAGGAAGTAAAGCAGGCGGCAGAATATGTAAATGCCTCCCACTTTATTGAAAAGCTTCCTTTAGGCTATGACGAGCCGGTTTCCGAGCGCGGTGCCACCTTCTCCGCAGGAGAAAGACAGCTGCTCTCCTTCGCAAGAACGCTTGCCCATAAACCCACCATCCTTGTTATGGACGAGGCTACCGCAAATATTGATACCGAGACCGAGGCGTTAATTCAGGAGGCACTGGCAAAGTTGATGAAAGGAAGAACCACCATTATGGTGGCTCATCGTCTCTCAACAATTCAGCATGCTGACTGCATTATGGTTATGCACAAAGGAAAAATCAGAGAGCAGGGAACCCACCAGGAGCTCCTTGCACAAGATGGTATTTATAAGAAGTTGTACGAATTACAGATTCATCACGAAGTAACCTCATAGGTTCCGTCCATCAGCCGAATCGCTTCCCGATTCAGGACAGCCCGGTTGAAATCGTGAATATCCGTAAGCTTACGGGGGAAAACCATTCCTCCGAAAATCATATCCACACCATGCTGGTCGGAGCCGGCTGTCAAAGGAAGCCCGTGCTCCGCCGCATAAGCAACTGCCCTGTCATTGAATTCCGGACGGGGCGTTTTTCTTACTACTTTACTGAAGTGGTTACCATTGTAGCCTTCCACCGCATCCACATATTCCGGGAAAAGCCGTATCTCAGGAATATAGGGGGCTTCCCGCCAGGGATGAGCGTGACAGACGATTCCGCCGCCCGCATGCACCAGCTCATATTGCTCCTGCACAGTGGCTTCCCTGATTTCCGGATGCTCCAGTAGCCACTGCTTGTCTAAGCCGTAAATCAAAAACTCTGTTCCGTTATAGCCGGACTCCCAGCCGAAAAACACCTGTAACCCGATTCTGTCGCCTTCCTCCTTGGCGCGCTCATAGCCCAAGCAGAACTTTTCCACCCACTCTGTCCAAGGCAGTTTTCTGTCTACCGCCGTATTTCCGTAAACAAAATGATCAGTAACAATAATTCCCGTATACCCCGCCTTAGAATAAGCTCTTGCCAGCTCTGCGCCGCTTGCCCGGGAGCAGGCACTTCCCTCACAGGTATGCATATGTGTCTCGTATAGGTATCCGTCTATCCTCATGCCCGCAAGTCAACCTCCTGCACTCTGCTCGCTCTGCCCTCACTACCGTTTTGAAATACTGCCGTTACATAATACTGCCAAAGGATGCCCGCCTGCGCCGCAAAGGGCAGCACCGCGAATTTTTCCTTCTCTTCCTTTGACACTGTTCTTACTACCTCATAGGTCAATTCCTTTTCACGTTTTCCGTAAATGTGATAAGACACCGCTCCAGCCACCGGATTCCAGTTCAGCAGAAAGCTTCCCCTGCCGCCGTCCACGGAAATTTCCTGTACCACAAAGCCGGTGACAGCATCTGTATTTTCCGCCCCGTCCATTGCATTTCGCTGTGCGGTTGCAGGCTTGGGGATTTCCTCCACCGGTACGGGCTTTGCCAATGCCTTCAATCCATCCAGCCGTCCGTCGGCAGCATACTCCGCTATCATCTGCGATACCATATTTGCGTAGACCTTCGCACCGTATTCCTGCAGGTGGCATTTATCGGAAACACCCTCCGCATACGGGCCATCGGGATAGTCACCCTTTTCCAGCCACAAATACAGATTTTTACTCTCCTCATAACCTATCTCATTCAAATAATCGTTGCTCCGCTTACTCAAATCCAACAGCGGAATTTTTTTCTCATGAGCCAGCTTTATCATCTGCTCCCGATACTCCGCAAAACAAAGCTGATTTGTTCCGTCCTCCTGCAGCACGCGCATGGTAACAGGCGTCACAAACACAAGCTGCACATCCCGCTTTTCACAGGCATCCGCATAAATCTGTAAAAAGGAGGGAAAATCCTCTGCCGTAATATAGCGGTTAGGGCGAATTGCCGTGGAGTCGT
Source organism: Acetatifactor sp. (assembly GCA_045546495.1). Lineage (GTDB taxonomy): Bacteria > Bacillota > Clostridia > Lachnospirales > Lachnospiraceae > Acetatifactor. The sequence continues at coordinate 7,001 of JAZQCX010000044.1, forward strand.
TATGGGCAAACTGTACAAACATGTAATCTCCGGGACAGATTATCTCCAGAATCTGATCCAGCTTCCCTTCCTCATAGAAGGATTTCGCACTTCTACCGCCGATAGAGCGGTTCTCGATTACAAGTCCCGGCAGTTCATAGGTTCTTCCCTGGGCATAATCACAGTGCTCCGCCGGATACTCCCGATATTCCTCGTCTCCCGCAAAAAATTGATGTAACATCTGTCCCCAGCCTGTCTGGGGATAAAACAGCCTCTCATAGCTCTGAACGGTGGAATCGGATACCAGAAAGACCCGGGGAATCTCCCGCCTGCTCCGCTGTTGCTCCGGTTCTATTTCCAGTTCCTTCAGATAAACCGTACCTTCCCGTACCGTTTCGTCAACCTCCGCCATGTCACCGATGGCCACTGTCAGCGCAAACTGCCCATCCGTCATGCACGCCGTAAAGGAAACCGCAGCCTCCGCTCCGGGTGCCACCTCTGCACAGGAAACCTTCACAATACCGTTCACTCTCACATGACACTTATAGCTTTCTGTTCCGGGATTTACAAGCAAAAGCCTTACGCGATAATTATTTCCTGACAGCTTCGTAACTATTCTTGTGGTTTCCTCATAGTAATAGATACCAAAGCCCGTCTCTTCGATTTCCCGCCACACACGGCTTTGAAGCTGTAACGGCTCCGCCCCGAATTCAACAGATATTTCTTTTACTTCATCACATTCGACCTGTGCTTCTGCTACCCTTGGTGTTCCAAAAGAAACAAGTGATTCACACTTTGCCTCACTAACCTGCGCTGTCCGCGGGTAATAGACACCGTCCACCCATCCGGGTGCCGGCTCATGAAAAGAAATCTGTTCCAAATAAAATGCCTTCTGCACGTTTATCATTCTCCTCGTATTATAGATTCACCCGAATCAGCTCACGACAACGGTTCAGTGCTGCATACAGCTCCTGTTTTCTGGGCATGGCAAGATTGCCCGGCACTCCGCCCGATGCACCTTTTCCGCAAAAGGCAGCAAAACCCTCTTTCGCAATCCGCTCGTATAGCAACTCCACAGCTTCTCCCAGCGTTCTTTTTCCGTCGAAGAAATGGAGTTTCATGTCTTTTATCATATATGACAGTGCTGTCAGCTGTTCAGAATCCACCAGCTGTTCCACATAGCGCATATCCACATTTTCCCGATTCACAGAAAAGCCATCCAGCCCATCCGTACGCAGTTTAATGCGGTCGTCTTTTGCAAAGGCGTCATCCCTGCGCACCACACGGCTGTATTTCGGTTTTTTTGCAGGCTCCGCCGCACCTAACGTATACGGATACTGTTCCGCTTCCTTCTTTGCAAGAGCCGTAATCTCCAGCGGACAATATTGCTTCATCTGCAGGATACAATCTGCCTTGTGGAAGTAAGAACCACAGCTTCCCGCTACTAAAATCGTAGAAATCCCATACTCCTCATACAGTTCCCACACCCGGTCTATAAAAGGAATAATCGGCTCCACCTCACGGCTCACCACCCGTTGCATCAGTTCATCCCGAATCATGAAATTCGTAGCACTGGTATCCTCATCAATCAGAAAGCTCTGCGCGCCGGCTTCCATAGCCTCCACCGTGTTTGCCGCCTGAGAAGTACTTCCGCTGGCATCCTCCGTAAAGAAAGACCCGGTATCCTTACCGTTTGGCAAATTTCGGATAAACATGGAAATGTCCGTGTTCTGTATGCTTCTGCCATCCTCCGCACGCAGCTTTACCGCAGATTCCTCCGTAATCACATACTCCCGCCCATCTCCGGTAATGTGATTATACACGCCCAACTCCAAGGCTTCCAATAACGTGGACTTCCCGTGATAACCGCCGCCTACTATCAGCGTAACACCTTTCTTTATTCCCATGCCGGAGAGCTTTCCCCGGTGCGGCAAATCCAGTGTTATCTCCATGGACGCAGGACTCTTAAAGGGAACCGCATCCCTCATGGGCAGGGCTGAAATACCGGATTTTCTCGGTAAGACTGCACCGTTTGCCACAAATGCCACCAGACCTCTTTCCTGAAGTTCACACCGTATCTGCTTCTGGTCGTCCGCGAGAAAAAGCACTTTCTCCAGCTCCGGCTTGGGGCAGGTTGCCGCAAGCAACGTCTGTCGAATGCAGACCGGAAGGAAATCAAACAATATTTTTTCCAGTTCACGGGAATTGATGGTTCTTCCGTTCGCCGGAAATCCAACCTCCATGCGCACGGTAATATTTCCGTTTTCGGCATCCACCGTACACGCACTGCGCTCCAGAATTTCCTGTCCCGGCTGACTGATACCTAAAAGTCCGCTTTTCCCGGAGCCCTTCGCCTTAAAGGAGTAGTCCTTTATCTTTGCAGCCATGCGCCGCAACAGAAAGTCCTGAAAGGCAATTTTCCGGTGCTTACTCCCGTAGCAATCTCCGGCGAATGCTGCAACCTTTCCGGGCACCATGACACTCACCTTTGACGGAGCCGCAAAAGGGTCTCCCTGCACGTGTTCAATCGACAGCACATACTGCGGAAACTGATAGCTTCCCTTTGTATCCTTATAGGCGGGATACCCCTTATGGTCAATCTGCCTCAATAAATTCTGCAGCTCCATCGCTGTTTTCATCGTTTACATTCCTTCCTTTTCCGTTCCCTAGACAAATGTCTCTCGCATAGGATTAAATACATCTACCAGCTTGCCTGCCTCAAGGCACTTTACGCCGTGTACCGCGTCGGAGGGCATCAGAACGCTATCACCCTTCTTAACAATCTGTGTTTCGCCGTCGATAGTAAACTCGAACACACCCTCAGCGATATAGGTAATCTGCAGATGAGGATGGTTGTGGGTATTTCCTACCGCACCCTTTTCAAAGGTGATTTCGCACATCATCAGCTCATCACAGTAGCTCATAACCTTTCTGGTTACGCCGGGCTCACAGGGAGTTACCTTACAATCTTCATTCTTTACAAACATTTTTTACCTCTTTCCGCGCTGTCTGCGCTTATTTTAATTCCCTTTTCGGGAAAATGCTCACACCTTAATCTGATAGACCCTATTTCCGATTGGGTCTCCTCTTTATTTTAAGCATTGCCAATATCTCTTCCACATGAATCTTGTCATCAAGGGGTATCCATAGCCATTTCCCATCATGCAATATCTCTGTCTTTTCATAGATATCCAGCAACTGATTTGAGATAGATGTTCTGATTTCTTCAAACTTTTCCCGCTCAGTTTTACCGTAAGTTATCAAAAGATTCGCAACATCTTTCTTCGCATAAAGGGTACAAAGTGTTTTTCCACCCCTTCGATATTTGTACTCTATCTCCCAAGCGCCAAATCCCTTATTCCACAGCCTGTCTACATCATATAACGCATCTATGGCTTCTGTTAATTCACTCCAGACTAATAGTATTTCCTGCGACAATAAATCCTGTAATTTCTCCTGCATCGTCTCCTCCGTATGACTAAATCTTCCTTTATCTCTTACTACCGTATGATTTCTCTGAGTTAGAAATTCTTATAACGATTCACCCCCAAAATCCAGCCACTCCGTCAGTTCCTGCGTGCGCTTGTTTGAATCTCCGGCAAACCATATAATCTGTGGGCATTTTCCCACACTGCACGCCGGATTGTTTCCTCATCCGTTCCCTTAATCTGCGCTAACTCCGTCACTACATAGGGTAGATTCAACGAGCTGTTTCTCTTCCCGCGGTTAGGCACGGGAGCCAGATAGGGGCAGTCTGTTTCCAACACGATTCTGTCAAGCGGTACGTATTCCGCTACCTCCTTCAGCTTTTTCGCATTTTTAAAGGTAAGCACACCACCGATACCGATGTAAAAACCCATATTTAAGAATTCCCTTGCAATTTCCTTGGAATAGGCGTAGCAGTGCACCACACCCCCGATATCTCCGCTGTTTTCCGCGGTCATAATATCCACGGTATCCTTCGCCGCATCTCTGGAGTGAATGATCACGGGAAGCTTCAGCTCCCGCGCCAGATTCAGCTGGCGGACAAACCATTTCTTCTGGATTTCCCGCTCCGGCTCATCCCAGTAATAATCCAGTCCGATTTCGCCGACGGCAACACATTTCTCAAACTGACACTCGTGTCGCAACCATTCAATGGATTCCTCCGTAAGCTCTGCCGTTTCATTGGGATGTACCCCCAACGCACAGTAAATGTAATCATATTTTTCCGCCAGTGCCTTGGTTGTCTTGCAGGAAGCCAGACTTGCTCCCACATTCACCACTCTTGCAATCCCTGCCTCCGGCAGACCCGCCAACAGTTCACTTCTATCCTCATCAAAAGCCTCATCATCATAATGGGCATGGGTATCAAATATTTCCGTCATTTTCCTTGCCATTCTTTCCGCGGCATATTATCCCGCTTCTGTTTCGACGCATACGCCTGCCGCGCTCACGCGCTCCAAGCTATGGTCTTCCGTTTACAGGCTCATCATAATAGATTTTGCTTTCCTCTAAAATCCGCAGCTTTCCATCCTTAATCTCCAACACGGAAACTGCACAGTTCGGCAGACTGAAGGTCCAGAATTCACTTTCGGGAATTCCCGCTGCCGCATTTAAAATACATCTGTTTAATGCCCCATGCGCCACCACCAGAAGGTTTTTACACTGACCTTCCAAGGGATAAATTTTTTCCCGCAGGAACGCCCGGGCACGTTCTCCCGCCTGAGCAAAGGTTTCCCCTTTCCCCGTAGGCACATATGCTTCGGGACGATTGAAAAAAAGATGCAACGGATGAGCCGGGTCCTTCCTCGCTCCCACAAAGCATTGTCCCTCATCCTCACCGAAATTCACCTCGCAGAGTGCTTCATCCGGCATCACGGAAATTTCCCTGCCCTTCGCCATAATCTGCGCCGTTGTCAAGGCCCGCTGAAGCGGGGACGAAAAAATTCTATCGAATCTCACATGCCGCAACCCTTCCGCCGTTTTTTCCGCAAGCTCTATACCATATCCGTTCAAGGGAACGTCACTGCGTCCCTGCAATCTCTTATCCTTATTCCAATCGGTTTCACCGTGTCTCATCAAATATAATATCATTTCATTTTGCCTCTCTCTTACTTTCCCGGGCTCTCATGCTCCAAAAGAAGGCAATGCATATCAACGCCGACAAAAAAGAACCTGCCGGAGCCGCCCATCCCATAGGATACAGGGAATCCGGAAATAGCCGCGCCGTCAGATATGCCCCCGGAATTCTCACCAGAAGAATCGCTGCCAAGTTATGAACAAAGGAAAGGATTGCCTTTCCGTATGCACAGAAATAACCGCTGAAACAGAAGTGTACACCGGCCACGGCGCAGTCAAAGGCGTAAGATTTCAGATACTGCACACCTAAAGCCACTACCTCCGGCTCTTCCTTTGCAAAAAGCCCCAAGAGGAACCCTGCACCAAACTGGCAGAACAGCGCCACTGCAAGGCCAAAGCTGAAGCTGATACCCACTCCATAGTATAAAACCTTTCGTCCCTGTTCATGCTTTCCCGCACCCGCATTCTGGGCAGCAATCGCCGAAACAGAAGAAAGCATGGCCGAAGGCACAAGGAAGAAAAAGCAAATCAGCTTCTCCACAATACCCACAGCAGCGGCTACGTCCACACCGCGCCCGTTAGCAATGGCAGTAATCACCAAAAAAGAAACCTGAATAAAGCCGTCCTGAGCCGCAATGGGAACACCTACCTTCAAGATCGCAAGCATACCCTCCCGCCGAGGCAGAAAGTCCTGTCTCGTTATGCGAATACCCCATTTCATATGCTTCATAGCTACCAGAGACAGGGTAACGCTGATTGCCTGGGCAATTACGGTTGCCGCTGCCGCGCCGAGGGCTCCCATGTCAAAGATACCGATAAAGATGTAATCCAGCACTACATTGGCCACACCTGCCACAGCCACAAAATACATAGGCGTCTTGGAATCTCCCAAGCCGCGGAAAATACTGCTGATTACGTTATATGCCGTAATAAAAGGGACACCGATAAAGCAGACCAGCAGATAGCTTTTTGCCTGCTCCACGGATTCCGTGGGAGTAGATATCACTGCCACAATGCCGTCCAGACAAAGAATCAAAATTATCGACAGCGCAACCGCAAAAACGGTAAACAGAGCAACCGTATTGCCGATTGCTTTCGCCGCCTGTTCCTTTTTCCCGGCTCCTATGGCACGGCCGATGGTTACCGTCGTACCCATGGCAAGGCCCACAATTACCACGGTCAGCATATGGGTTATCTGGCTGCCCACGGAAACCGCTGTAATCGTATCTGCTCCGTTAAACTGTCCGGTGATAAATAAATCTGCCAAACCGTAAAAGGTTTGCAAAAAGCAGGATAACAGGTAGGGTAACGAAAATCTGATTAAATTTTTAAATACACTTCCCTGTGTTAAATTCCCCTGCTGCATCTCTTGTCCTCTTTTCCGTCTGTATACTGCAAGCACATTGCTATTTTAGCACCTTCGCGCTGTTATTTCAATCCGTGGTTCCTCGTTGTCACGGGCTTCGCCCAACGTGCGACATTCGCTACACTCTGTTTCGCTCATGTAGGGCGTTCGTAGGTGCCGTGCTCGACATACTCGCAAGCTTAGCTTGCTCGTTGTCGCGGGCTTCGCTCGACGTGCGGCAT
>JAZQCX010000045.1:0-2258 GCA_045546495.1 Acetatifactor sp.
CAACGCAAAGCGTAACGCAGCATCGTCTCCCACGATCACCGCATCATAAGCCTCCACCTTCTGCAGACGATATTTTAAGCCGGCATAAAAAAGCTGATGAGCCTTTTCATCGTCCACACGCTTCGTATCCATGAATTCATAATCTACGGTACATTTTCCATCCAACACCGCACGGATACCATCGATTTGCATCTGAACCTGTTCCCAAGCATACGAATAAGAGCTGATAAACAGAACCCTGTCATCAGCTTCCCCGGCAGCCTGCACCTTGATATTTGTAAAGAGACAGACTGTAGCAATCATGAGGATTATCTTCTTTCGTATTTTCGACATATTTTCCCCTCTACAAAAGCCCAAACATAGTACCATTGTACCATATTTATTTAGATATGCAATAGTTTTATGTCAATTATGCACGATAAACGCAAAAATAACACTTGTTTTTTCTAAAATTTAAACTTTCATAGCGTCTGTTCCTGCTCGAAATCAACTTTCCTTCCCCCGAGTCAGCTTCTATTCCTCATGAAAGGAGTCCTTCCCCACAAAGCAAAGGGGACATACAAAGTCCTCAGGAAGCTCATCAAATGTAGTTCCCGGCGCAATTCCCAGCTCCGTATCTCCCACTTCTTCATCATAAATCCAACCACATACATCGCATACATATTTCATTATCATTCTCCTCCATTTACATCATACGCCGATACAATGTCCAAAATACACGTTAATCCTTATGGTTTTTCATTCCCCGAAAGTTTTGAACCACCGCGGGTACAAAGTTCCTCCGCTAATCTCTCCAAACATTCTCTATCCTCATCCTTTACCGCAGACACCAACGTTACTTCAGTTTCCGCAAACACAATCCCTTTACTTTGCTCAAACCGCTTCTTCATCAGCGAGGTTGCCATGGGTGCCCATGTACCGTTCTCCATAAGAGCCACGATTCGGTTGCTGTAACCACGCTCTGTCAGATAAGAAATGAACTGGCTCACAACCGGAAACAATCCTGCATTATAGGTAGGCGATGCCAGCACCAGCTTGCTGTAACGAAACGCATCCGCCAAAGCCTTCGTCATATCACATCTTGCCAAATCATAAACCGCTATATTGTGATATCCCTTTTGCCGCAATTTTTCTTCCAGAATACAGACCGCTTCTTGCGTATTTCCGTAAATGGAAGCATACGCAATCACAATCCCTTCCGCCTCCGGCTGATAACTTGCCCATGTTTGATACAGGGAAAGATAATGATCCAGATTTTCATTCAGAACAGGACCGTGCAGGGAACAAATCGTTTTCACTTCATGCTTTGACACCTTTTTCAGCAGATTTTGTACCTGCACCCCATATTTTCCAACAATGCCGAAGTAATAACGTCTCGCCTCATCATCCCATTCCATGCTCCGCTTTCTTTCCGCACCCACCGTTCCTTCTTTCTCCGAACAGCCTTCTTCCTTCTCACATAACGCTCCGAATTTTCCGAATGCATCTGCCGAAAACAAAATTTTCTCCGTTTCCTCGTAGGTCATTATCACCTCCGGCCAATGCACCATAGGCGCTGCAAGAAAGATAAACTTGTGATTTCCCAGTGAAAACCGATCTCCCTCTGCTACAATAATGCGTCTGTCCTCAAAGTCCGTACCGAAAAAGTTTTTCATCATGCCGAAGGCTTTTTGCGAGCTTACGATGACAGCCTCCGGGTATTTCTCCGCAAACCGCAGCACATTTGCCGAATGATCCGGCTCCATATGCTGCACAATAAGATAGTCCGGCTTCCGATTTTCCAAAGCCGCCTCCAGCTTAGCGATCCACCGTTCAAAAAAACGCTCCTCCACGGTATCCATAACAGCCGTTTTTTCATCCAGGATCACATAGGAATTATAGGATACACCATCCGGCACCGGATACATGCTTTCAAACAAATCAATCTCGTAATCATTAACCCCGATATACCGGATATTTTCTGTGATATTCATTCTGCCCCTCACTTTATTACTGCCTGCATGTACCGTCCAAGGTTCACCGGCTCTTTCCTTTTTAGGCTCTTTTCCTTAGTTTCTGCACTTCCCTTTATATTATACGTAAATGTGCAAAGAAAATTCCCCGAAACATTCTGGTCCGGGGAATTTGAAATTTCACATAATATGTTGATGACCTACACAATACCCTGTGCTGTCATAGCCTCTGCTGCCTTTAAGAAGCCTGCGATATTTGCACCTGCAACATAGTTGCCGTCCATGCCGTACTTCTTTGCTGCGTTG
>JAZQCX010000046.1:0-6177 GCA_045546495.1 Acetatifactor sp.
CGAGCTGAAGTGAGGCGCGTGGAGCTACGAGGGAATTTGTTCCCGAGCTGAAGTGAGGCGCGTGGAGCAGCAAAAGAAGGTATGGGGGTAAGGAGGAATAAAAATGGGGATTGTAAAGTGGAATAAGCAAGAAAAGCAGCGTGTTGCCGAGAGGGAACGGCTTTTGCAGGAAATACGTAAGGTGATTGCCGGAGAAGCGACTGCGGTGTCAGAGGAAGGTTACGGCGACGTTGAACTGGTTCGTACGATTAATGAATTGGCAACGGAGATGAAGATTCGTTGTAACAGTCCTACCCTGCGCTTAAATCAGGCGTTGTCTACATCTACCAGCGATACGATTATCAGTGACATGTTGAGTGCTGTTTCGTCCCAGACGGATTCCATTGAAAATATGCGGGAATCCAGTTCCCGTTTGGTGGAATCCGGTAGCAGCATTTCAAGTGTGGTGGAGGATATTAAGCATTTTGTGGATTCTGCAGTGGACAGCTCCAATGCGGGCGTTACAAATCTTTCCCACAGCGTGGATTCCGTGACGCGTTCCGCGTCAGAAATCGGTGAGATTAACGAGCTTGTGCTGGCGTTTCAGGATAAGACTCTTAAAATCAGAGAAATTGCAACTCTCGTAAAGGAGGTTGCAACAAAGAGTAACCTTCTGGCGCTAAATGCTGCAATAGAAGCTGCCCGTGCGGGGGAAGCAGGGCGCGGATTTGCGGTGGTTGCGGACGAGGTGCGTGCACTTGCGGAAAACACAACAGCTTCGGCGGAAGAAATCTCAAAATATGTGGATGAGTTGCAGGAAAGCATAGAAGGCCTTGTTTCCAGAATAGGAGATACCTCTGAAAACCTCTCCAAGGAAACTGCTGTTGTAGAGCAGTCCGTGGAAGACATCCATAATATTAACGAACAGATGAAGATTATTAATGATAAAATTATGAATATCTCATCTTATGTGGAACAGCAGAGTGATGAAACCGGACGTTTTACCCAAAGTATCCGTGAAATGGAAAATTCCTACGATGAACTGCAGAAAAGCTGTAATGAAGCGGGAAGATTTCTTTTTACCACCATCCTTAGCGTGGATAAGGTCAGAGGAGCACTGGCAAGAGATGTTGCCAGCCTTTCCACACCACAATGGCTAGAAACCTTTGAGGTAGACCACACGATTTACACATGGCGTTTGCACAATGCGGTTTCAAAAAATGAAGAGCTGGTACTCAGAACCGTGGAGAATGCGGCAGGCTGTAAGTTAGGAAAATGGATGGCAAACGCATCGGAGGCAATAAAGGCACGACCTGCTTTTCAGGATATGTATCGCTATCACCTGGATTTACATAAAAAGGGTGTTGAATGTTACAATGAGATTCAGGAGGGGCGTTTTGAGGCTGCTGAAAAGCGTGCAACGGAGGCAGATGCAATATTGAAGCGGATGCTGGATGCGCTCCATACGTTGCAGAAGGACCCGTTGTTGCGATAGTGGCGTAGAAAGGGAAAGACAGCTATGCGAAAGATGGAATTCAAAATGGAACGTTCGGGACTACTGAAGGTAGGACAGGAGGTTACGGTTACGGAAGGTGTGCTTCCCAGTAACTATTATTATGTTATCGATCCTTCGTTGGCTATGTCGGCAAACATCCCGTTTCGACATCGGTTGCAAAGCAGTGGCGGCCGGGTGACGGACATCGAGGAAAACGCCAGAGGCTTTTATGTGACGGTAGAATTTGATGAGCAGCCGGTGGACTCAGTGTAGGAGCATACAAGGAGGATGCAGCAGATGAACCGCATAGAAGTTAAAAAAATCGGAGAACGTATCTATTTGATGAATGATGCTGATGAAGCTACGGGCTATCTGGTGGTAGGAGATGAAAAAGCCCTTGTGATTGACACCATGATAGGGTATGAAGATGTAGGTAAAGTGGTAAAAGAAATTACTTCCCTTCCGGTGACGGTTATAAATACCCATGGACACTGTGACCATATCTACGGAAACATTTACTTTGAGGAGACATATCTTCATCCCAATGATTTTGAGATAGCAGAGGAACATTGTAGATTTCCGGAATTTCTGGAGGCATGTAAAAAATATGGAAAAAGAATGCCGCCTTTTAGGGAGATTAACGATGGAGATGTAATCAGGCTTGGAGGAGCCACATTAAATGTGCTTCATTTACCGGGGCATACAAGAGGCGGAATTTGTCTCCTTTACCATGAAGAGCGCGTTCTTTTTACAGGAGATGGTATTAATTGTCATCTCTGGATGCAGCTGGAGGAAAGCTTGCCAATCAGCGAGTTGGTATTGGAGCTTGAGCGAATTATGGATATAAAAGAGAAAGCAGACAGAATCTTACATGGTCACGCCAAAGATTATGAAGACATCTCTCTTTTGACGGAGTTATATTTAGGCGCAAAGGAGTTGGCAGAGCACCCGGAGTGTGCTAAGCAGGATGCGGATTACGTATGGTTTGGCGGTGTAGATAAGCAGCATGCTTTCGGAGACGGCAATAAAGTGATTTGTTACAGAGAAGACAAAATTCGGTAATAAAAAGGAATGGTTTCAATTTGACGAAATGAATGAGAACCAGAAAGTAGAGAGAATGAAAAGGAGATGAATCATGTTACAGAAAATTTCAACAGACAAGGCACCTGCGGCAATCGGACCGTACTCCCAGGGGATTATTGTAAACGGAATGCTTTTCGCGTCAGGGCAGATTCCCATTAATCCGGCTACCGGCGAAATTGAGGGAACGGATATTTCCGCGCAGGCAGAGCTGGTATGTAAGAATATCGGAGCACTTTTAGAGGCAGCAGGAACAGATTACACAAAGGTAATTAAAACAACCTGTTTTTTGGCGGATATGGGCGACTTTGCCGCATTTAACGAAGTGTATGCAAAATATTTTACCGAAAAGCCGGCCAGAAGCTGTGTGGCGGTAAAGACCTTGCCGAAAAACGTTCTTTGTGAAGTGGAAGTCATTGCTGCTGTATAAAGAAAGGAAGCGTCACTGTTTTGGTGGCGCTTTTTTGTATAATCCTCCTTTTTTGGTACAAACTAGAAAAAGTAAGTGCAAAAGGAGGAAAAGGCAAAATGGATTATGTAAATGCATTTTGGGTAGGTGGGCTGATTTGTGCTCTGGTACAGATTTTGATGGAGAAAACAAAAATGATGCCCGGTCGTATTATGGTGTTGCTTGTGGTGAGCGGAACAGTGCTGAATCTGCTGGGTGTATACGAACCTTTTTTGGAATTTGCCGGAGCGGGAGCCAGTGTGCCGCTTTTGGGCTTTGGAAATACATTGATGAAGGGTGTGAAGGAAGCGCTGGAGGAACAGGGAATCCTTGGATTGTTTTCCGGCGGTTTTAAAGCGGCGGCGGTAGGGACCTCTGCGGCACTCATTTTCGGCTATCTGGCGAGTCTTGTATTTAAGCCAAAGATGAAGAGCTGAAGCAGGCGTGTACGCAAGGAAGAGAGAAGTTATGTCGGATTACAATTCCTCATACTCAATTTCTTTTTTATCAAGATATTGTTTCAGGGCAATGTCCCAGATGAGGTCCGGTTCCTTGGAGGGAACAAAGGTATGAAAAGCGGTTCCGGTGGTCAGGAGTGCTTTGGAACCGTCATACCGAATGGTAAGAACCAGTGCTTTAACCTGAGAAGAATCAACGCTGCAGCCACGGCTTTCTAAGAGAGCCGTGGCTTTTTCCGGTACAAGATGCAGGACAAACCGGAAAAAGAGAGGAGTGCGTTTTCCTTTAATCAGGTCAAAGCACAGCCCCTTTACTTCACTCCAAGGGCGAAACTCGTAGGCAGGAGCGGATAAATCCGAATCCGCCTGAGAGAAAAATTCCGGGTTGATATGTCCGTCTATAGTAAAGGTGTTTGCGGTACTGATGGTTGCCTCCTCCAACAGGAAGATGTCAAAAGTATCAGCTACCAGCAGATGATTCATGAATTTTTTCAGGGAACCGATTTCTAAAGCAAGCATGGATATTCCTTTCATTGGCGGCTTCTTTGGCGGGAAAGCGCATGTAAAAACCCAAGCTAATTATAGCAAAGGAGATTGATTGGGTCAATTGTGTGGGGCATATAACATACAGACAGAACGGCTAAGCAGATGCGCAGAGAAAAATGCAGGCGATTTTGTGATAAAAATACAGAAAAACAGCAATATATACTTTACAAGTATATTATCAGATGCTATCATATGTAGTAATGAAAACCACATGGTTTCATTTTGAAAGCCGCATAAAAGAGAAATGGAGAGAAACGCATGCGCTATAAAATCGTAGTTGACAGCTGCTGTGAGCTGCCGGAAGAGTTGATGAATGACGAAAGATTTGAGAGAGTACCGTTAGAACTCGAAGTAGGAGATTATCGTATTCCGGATGATGACAATTTTAATCAGGCTGATTTTTTGCGGAGAGTGGCAGAGTGCCCCAAGTGCCCGAAGTCTTCCTGTCCGTCGCCGGAGCGTTTTATGGAGGCTTATCATACGGAAGCAGAACATGTTTATTGTGTTACCCTGTCGGCGCGTTTGAGCGGAAGCTATAACAGTGCCATTTTAGGGAAAGACCTTTATAAAGATAAATATGGTGAAAAGAAGATTCATGTGGTGGATTCCTGTTCAGCCAGTGGCGGAGAAACGCAGTTGGCGTTAAAGCTTATGGATTTGGAGGAGGCCGGGCTGTCTTTTGAGGAAATCGTGGAAGAAATCGAGCGATACAGAGATGGCATGAATACGTATTTTGTATTGGATAATCTGGAAACACTGCGAAAGAACGGGCGCTTATCCCGTGTGAAAGCTTTGATGGCATCCACCTTGAGCATTAAGCCGGTTATGGGGGCTGAAAAGGGCGAAATTGTCCAGAGAAGCCAGACAATCGGTATGAAAAAAGCCATGAGTAAGCTGGCGGAGCTTTTGATTAAAGAAGTGATTCAGCCTGAGAAAAAGCGTTTGGTGATTACCCATTGTAATGCGCCGCAACGTGCAGAGCAGATAAAGAAAATGATTATGGAAAAGGTGTCCTTCCGGGAGTGCATCGTGATGGATACAAAAGGAATCAGCAGTATGTATGCCAATGATGGCGGCTTTATCGTAACTGTTTAGGGCAGACTGTGAAAGTGTCCTTTAGTGGTATGTTGAGTAAATTTCCTTGGCGTAGGGAATGCACTCGCGGGCAATTTTAAATTCTCTGCCGTCCTGCATAATAACCTTGCGGAACTTGAAACCCTGAATATATCTGCCGTTTAAGACAGCTTTTAGATTGGGTGCCAAGAAGGTAGGGAAAGGCTCCAATTGCGAAAAGAGATTTAAGGCGTTGTCCAGAACACGGATAACGCGACCGTCGGTCATATGAATGTCGATAAGTTGTCCCTCCTGAACAGCGTACAGGATTTCTTCTTCGGTGACATGGTAAGTGGTATGCTCGTCCCGCAATTCAATACGGGGAATCGTTTCGGATTTTCGCTCCAATGCGTAGTCGATGGTTTTTGTAAGCTCCTCTGGACGGATGGGTTTCTCTAAAAAGAGCGTATCGCAGGGCAACTGCAGTGTTCTGTAATCAATATCGGAGCAACATAGAATAATCGGTGCAACAATGCCCTTCTGCAGAAGGGCATTTATAATTTGTACGGTATCTGTATCAGACGTTTTACACATGTCAATATAAAAGACGTCGTATTGGAAAGGGGCAGCCAGAAGTGCCTGGGCATGACCGAAATAGTCGGCAAAAAGGACGCATCCGTCCTTGCCTCTCCGGTCGGATTCCCGTTTCATCAGGCGTTCAAATTGTTTGCGGTCTGCCACGTTGTCATCACATACGGCAATATGCATAATATTGTGCTCCTCTTTTGAAATAGTCTTTAAGTGCTACTTAAAGTGTAGCACTTTTTTTATTCCGGGGAAATACCTGTTTTCGATATGGATGAAGTTTTTGGGGGCCTGTAACTGCGGGGCGGCGGGGATGGTCTGGGAACACGCCTGCGCATCCCATTTTACCTAACAGGCCGGAGAAGAGAAATGTATGTCACGGGTCGCGCGAGAGTCGCCTTCCGTGGCTCGCGCTGGCGCGAACGTCCTGTTCGCACCACCCTGTATGCAGACCGCCCTGTAAGTAAAATAAGGAATGCTTCGGCTATCGTTCCCAGACCATCCCCGCCGTCCCGCAGTTACAGGCCCCCAAA
>JAZQCX010000047.1:0-3795 GCA_045546495.1 Acetatifactor sp.
CCGGCTCCGTTCCTAAAATTAAGTTGCGCGTGGCTGCGCCGGACGGTACCATATACACCTATGATCTTCATCCCGGCGGATACGAGGTTTTCCCCCTGTCCTCCGGCAACGGAACCTATGAAATCACCATCTACGAGAACATATCCGGCACAAACTATTCCACCTGCCTGTACACCTCCGTAGATGCTCAGATAAGTGATGAGTTCAGCCCCTTTCTTTACCCCAACCAGTATGTATGCTTTGATTCAGGAAGCAAAACCGTGGCAAAAGGAGCCGAACTGGCAGCCGGAGCAAACACCGATCTGGATGTGATTATCAGCGTCTATAATTACATCACAAGCTCCATCACCTACGACCACGAAAAAGCTTCCGATCCGCCTACCGGCTACACTACGGATATCGATGCCATTCTGGATTCAGGAACAGGTATCTGTCTGGATTATGCCGCCGTTATGACGGCCATGCTTCGAAGCCAGTCCATCCCCACCCGACTGGAAGTCGGATATGCTAAGGACGCATATCACGCATGGCTCAGTGCCTACACGGAAGAAACCGGCTGGTTGAACGGATTAGTGGAATTCGACGGTAATTCCTGGACGCTGGTTGACCCTACCTTTGGCGCAAACAGCTCTGAAAAAGCTTTAAAGAAATTTATTGGCGACGGCACCAACTATACATTGCAAAAACTTTATTGATTGGAGATATTATGCGAAAACAAAAAATGCTATCCAACGCTGAAATTGCTTCCTTCTGTAACCAATGCTCCATGTTGTTTCAGGCAGGAATCACACCTCTGGAGTCTATGAGCATTATGCTCAACGACACAAAATCCTCCGCCGGGAAAGAACTGATTTCGTCCATTCTTTCCGTTTGTCAAACCGGTGAACCTTTTCATAAGGCACTGGAAGCAACCGGCGTTTTCCCCGAGTATGTCCTGCATATGCTGACACTGGGCGAGGAATCCGGTAATCTGGATACCTGCATGATGAGTCTTGGAAATTATTATGAAAAGGAAGAAAGCATTTCCAACGGTATTAAAAATGCCGTCACTTATCCCTTCATCATGATTGTTATGATGGCAATTATCATCTTCGTATTAATAAGTAAGGTTATGCCTATTTTCAGTCAGGTATATGTTGAGTTAGGAAGCGAGATGACCGGCTTCTCCGCGTCCCTTTTACAGTTGGGAAACAGTCTGAACCGTTATTCCGTAATCTTCCTTGTAATCATTGCATTTATTTTCCTGTTTTACCTGCTCACCACAAAAACAGGCTTTGGCAGAAAAATTCTGATGCGCGTCCTGAACGTATTGCCTCTCACAAAACACTTTTACGAAAGTGTTGCCTGCCAGCGTTTTGCAAACGGTATGGCAATTACTCTTCATAGCGGAATGGATACCTACTCAGGACTGGACATGGTCTCCAAGCTTGTTGATAATAAGTCTATGCAGGATAAAATTACCGTTTGTAAGGAATCTCTTCAGCAGGGCAACAACTTTGCCGAAGCACTTTCTTCCTCCGGTATTTTCAATAATCTTTATTCCCAGATGGTGGGAATCGGTTTTAAGAGCGGTAATATTGACACGGTACTGTCTAAAATTGCGGAAGGCTACGAGAAGGAAACAGACCGGAGAATCCAATCCATTATTTCCGTTCTGGAACCCTCCCTTGTTATCGTGCTTTCCTTAATTGTCGGAATGATTTTATTATCCGTCATTCTTCCCCTCATGGGAATTATGACCAGCATCGGCTAGAAAGGGACGCCTATGAATCGTTTTGAACGTTCCGCTCCCTCCATGGGGCGAAAAATCACATTAGGACTTTCTCTGGTGGCCTTTGGTCTTCTGCTGTGGCTGTTTCTGGGAGGTATCCGCAGTCTCGGCGACGCCACTGCCGACAAGCAGGAGGAAAGCCTGAAAACTGCTCTGCACCGCAGCATTACGCAGTGCTATGCCGTTGAGGGCTGCTACCCACCCGATTTGAAATATCTCGAGGAGCATTACGGCTTAACCTATGACGAGGAAGCATTTTTTGTAGATTACGTTTCTTATGGAGGAAATTTATTTCCGGAGGTCACGGTTCTCCGAAAAAGCAACTGATACCGTCGCACTTTTTCAGACACCCGAAAGGTAACCGATTAACATGAAGCAAGAAAGACACTACATTGTGGATATCCTGTTCGTTCTGGCATTGTTCGGTGTATTTGCTATCTCCGCCCTGGTTGTTGTAACCATCGGTGCAGATGTTTACAAGCACACAATGAACGCCATGAGCGACAACTACGACTCCAGAACCGCCATCGCCTATGTGTCGGAAAAAATACGCCAGACGGACTCCCTCACTCAGGACGGAGCCTCGGCAGTGGAGTTATCTTCCCTTTCCGGAACTCCCGCACTGGCGTTAAGCCACGAGGAAAACGGAGAACTCTTTTACACATGGCTTTATTATCACGACGGATGGTTAAAGGAGCTTTATACGCGAAAAGATGCCAATCTGGGCGGTGATGTTTTAGCTGCCGGTGAAGATATCCTGCAGCTTTCCTCACTGGAATACCATATGGTTTCCGACAATCTTCTTTCCGTTTCCATGACACTGCCGGACGGAAAGCAACACAACCTGTATCTGGCACTCAGATGCCATTAACCTTACGGAAAGGAAGCTTATTTCATGAAGCATTCCCGCTCAAGTCTCTTTTTAATGGAGCTAATTATTGCAATTTTATTCTTTTCCCTGGCCAGTGCCGTATGTATCCGGCTGTTTGTAAAATCACATCTGGTCAGCGAAAGTACCGTCAACCAGAATCACGCCATCACCCATGCCCAAAACATGGCGGAGGTCTGGCTTTCTGTAGATGGAGACCCTGTTTTGCTGTCTGATTTTTTCCCGACAGTTTCAGGCTCTCATGCTCCGCACCGGACTCATTCGACCTCAGCAGACGTTGCAGAAAATGCTTGTTATGAGCTTCTGTTTGACGCAGACTGGAATCCCTGCGACACTATCCCCTCCGACGGGGACTACTTTTCCGCCCTTTTGTGCACGGGCTGCCGGGAAGACGGTATGTTGCTTGCCTACGTGGATGTCTGCCGAATTTCCCCTTCTTCCGATGCCGGCTTGGACGAATCACCGGAAGTTCTTTATTCCCTTGAGCTGACCCACCATGTTCCCGAAAGGAGGAGTAGCCTGCATGACTAAGAAAAAGAAATCCTTCTCCGGCATCAACATCGGCTCAGCTTCCATGTTGCTAATTTTTATCATCCTATGTCTCGTTTCCTTTGCTACATTATCTATTGTCAGTGCAAATGCCGACAAGAAGCTTAGCGAGAAGATTGCCCGGCGTACCCAAAATTATTATGAAGCCTGCAATCGTGCCGAGGAAGCTTTAGCCGAACTGGATACCTCGCTACAGTCTCAATATGCGGACTCTGCCGACCGGGACACTTATTTTAAGGCAGCGGGTCAAGAAAAATCCTACACCTTCCCCATTTCCGAGACACAAATTCTTTGTGTTGACGTAGAGATTTTTTATCCCACAGAACCGGAAGATACTTTCTACGGGATTACCGGATGGCATGTACTTCCCGCCTCTGAATAACAGTTTTTAAATCAAAAAAGCCCCGCAGCTAAACCGCGGGGCTTTCGTTTTTACTCTTCAGTTACGGTTACGGCTTCCTCAGTCACAACCTCTTCAACAGATTCCTCAAAGCTTACATTGTCTTCCATTCCGTAGATTTCCTCAACAGAAGGAACCTCCAAAACTTCATCAGTGCTCAGCTTCGTGTTGCGGTATCTCTTCATA
>JAZQCX010000048.1:0-4122 GCA_045546495.1 Acetatifactor sp.
GGCAACAGCACTATATTGAGTAAGATAGACATATAACTTTCTTGCAATAGACACAATAATGCCAAAGTATAGCACTACCGCATATTTTGATTTTATTTGCAAGAAAAGTTAATCATCTTCCCACCTCTTTCTAAATTTCAAAATATTATACCATAAATCGCAGGCAAATACAAGTGGTTATAAAAATTTAACAAATCGCTTATAATACAATCATATAACTTTACGCATTCCTTACTGACCGTAAAATTCCGATTTATTGCTGACTTTATTATACTTTATTGCCTATCGAAAAGATAGCATATTTTATGAAACTTGTCGGCTGGGAACAGCTTGCAACGCAAGGTGTCCCCAGATGACAAGTCCACAAAAGGGTAGCTGGCGGTAGCCAGCGCAGGGGAAGCGTAGCGTCCCCTGTATGATTTGGAGCAGACCATGACTGCGAAAAATCACAGCCCTCCGGCAAGGAGCCTTCGGAGAACGCAAT
Source organism: Acetatifactor sp. (assembly GCA_045546495.1). GTDB lineage: Bacteria > Bacillota > Clostridia > Lachnospirales > Lachnospiraceae > Acetatifactor. Next base: position 485 of record JAZQCX010000048.1, read on the forward strand.
GCACCAACCTTTGGGTGGTGTATAATTGCGCCCTTAGTAAACTAAGGGGTTTCCGGCTTCTCACGTTCCAGCAGTTTCTTCAATAGTTCCTGCGTGTCCTGCCTGTGAAAAATGAGTGTCAACAACAGCATGACATCATCATCTGTCAGGCGTTCCGGCTCTTGCAGAAAACTTTCCAGCATACCGCCACGAGTACAGAGCCGGTGTGTCCGTTCTTTTCGGGTAAGCTGCTTTAGCTGGTGCTGCAATGCCTTTTCATCATTGATGGCTTTCCGCAGTTTCTTTTCACTCTTTTCCAACTCTCGGTTGAGCTTTTCCAGCTTTGAGGTATCAGGCAAGGGCAGCGTCCTCCTTTCCCGGTATCAGCACATAAATCCTGTTTGGTTCTCCAACGCCCTGACGCACTCGCATGATCAGTCCGGCGGTTTCCAGTTCATTCAGAGAACGCTTGACCGTCATGGGGCTGCGGGACAGGACTGCGGCAATGGCTGTGACAGGGAAGCAGATAAACAGGATTCCGTTCTCGTCCTCCTGTCCGTTGGATAGCATAGCGTCCAACATCCGGCAGTACATGACCTTTGCGGTGCTGCTGACTGGAAATCCTGTCAACGCTCTGGGAAAGGGCATACAGGGCGGCAACGGTGTGCCTATCGTCATAAATTCAAAATTCATTCGGTGTGTCCCTCCTTTTTCTTTGCTCGTTTGGATAAATAACGGGGGCAGTCAATCACAACCGCCCGGAAGCTCTGCTTGCACCCATGCTTGCATTTCCGGCATAATTCGTTGTAAGTGACACGCCCCCGGTCATTGAGGTAAAAAGAAAGCTCATGCTTCCTCTTTTTGCTCATTCTCGGCATATTGCGTTTCCTCCCGTTTTAGTGTATAGTTTCGGGGCGATTTTCGGCAAAATTACGGTCATAGAGCCGTCTAAAATCTCCAGAAGTATCAGCAATAGGGTAGACTATCCCCCTATCAGATTGTCGTGTTTCGGTATCATTTCGGTATCAGTTCGCCAGTTCTCCCCGGTGTCGTTCCTCCCCTGAATCTCACAGCGGCGTATTGCTCCCTTTGGTACGCTCGTTTCGGTCAGGGTTCCTCCATATCCCTGCCAAAAGTCATGGCGCTACATCGCCGGGGAAGCATATCCCACACAGGCTGGTCATTCGATTGGAATAATCCATCGATGAACTACCTGTATCATAGAACATTTTTGTGCCCTGTGCCGTATGTCCACAAAGTAGGAATTAAGGGTAAAAATCAGAAATTTCCACGATTGCGGAAAGTATGATATAATCCAGTTAAGCGGCAGTAATGAAACCGCCGGAAAGGAGCGTGCACCCATGAAAGGAGCGACAAGCATACAGGAACGCCTTTGGGAACTCCGCAAGGACAAAGGCTTAAATCTGGAAGAATTATCAGAGCTGACGGGCATTTCCAAATCAGCTCTTGGCAGTTATGAAAAAGAGGATTATAAGGAAATCAATCATGGCAACCTTATCACGCTGGCAGACTTCTATGGGGTTTCCGTTGATTATCTGCTGTGCCGGACAGAGAACCGGGAGCAGATCAACACGCCACTAACAGAGCTGCATTTGAATGATGAGATGGTGGCACTTCTGAAAGGCGGTCGGATTAACAACCGTCTGCTCTGTGAGCTTGCCACTCATAAGGACTTTATCAAGTTTCTTGCGGACATTGAGATTTATGTAGATGGGATTGCCACCATGCAGATTCAAAACCTCAACGCCCTTGTCGATACTGTCCGGCATGAAATCATTGAACGGTATCGCCCCGGCGAAGACGACCCGCATTTGAAAGTGCTGCAAGCCGCCCATATCAGCGATGATGAATATTTCAGCCACATGGTTCTTGATGACCTCAATCTCATTATCCGGGATATTCGGGAAGCCCACAAAAAGGACAGCGAGAGTGCGCCCCAGACCACCGTTGCCGATGAATTGAAAGAAAATTTGGAAGCGGTTGAAAATTTCAAGGGCAGTCGGGATGAAAAGCTGGTTGTCCTTTACTGCAAGCAGCTCGGCATCAACTATAAAAATCTGTCAGACGAAGAATTTCGCTGGCTCATTCGGATTCTACAAAAATCAAAGAAAACAGGAACTCCTATCAGTCAAAGGAAAAAACGGTAAAGAAAAACCGCTGTTGCATGGTTGTGTTTGCTTCCATGTAGCAGCGGTTGGTGCTATACTTATTCAGTTAAAATTTCAAAGCGATAAAGTGGAATTTATCTTAGAAATTACAGCAATGTTATTTTGATAAACTTTCAAGAATTGAAATATCATGCTTATCTTTATCTCTTAATTCATAACCTGAATGGAAAACTCTTTGGCCTTTTAAGGATATACAAGGAATTGTTTTTCCTTCAAAAAAAGCACTACCAAAGTAATCTTTTTCAAACTCATACCAGCCACCCTCTAAATCAGCTTGTTTTGAAGTTCCGTCCTCACTTAAAACGAACGGGTGAATGTCTAAGTAACCAAGTTCATCACTATATAACTCTATTCTAACCGGTTTCCAGTCTGTATCAATTTTATAGCCCAGATTCAAAAGCACATTTAACAATTTTTCCGTATGTTGAGCATCAAAATTTATATCTATATCTCTATGAATTCTTGTTTGTTTACCAGCTAAAATATCTACACCCCATCCGCCATCCAACCAGTATGTAATTCCAGTATTTTCGAATAATTCTATTACTTTCATTAAATCTTCTTTTGTTGTTATTTCTTTTCTACCCATACAAAGTCTCCTTTACAACTTCTAATTTGTAATAATCATTCTACCATACCGTTATGAATAAATCATCTCATGTAAAACAATTTCTTCTGCCCGGTTGTGAATGTTATTGCAACGCTGCACCCATTCCATTTGACGGGTACGCTTCAATTCCTCGGTCACGCCCTCGGCAGCTTTCATCTGCTCCATGATGGTGTCTAACCGTTTCTGTGCCTGTTCGTTCAGGTCTGCAAGATATGTCCACAATTCCCCGGTCAGGGTCAATGTGTGTAATCTGGCTGGGCAGACTTCTCTTAAATATTCCCGGTGCATCCGTCCGTACTTTCCGATGGGGCGGTGTTCCTCCGGCAACTTCAAGTCCGGGATGTAGTAATCTCCAACAAGGATATAATCAATTCCGTTTTCTTTTATTCTTGGTTTCAATTCGCTCATGTTCCTTACCTCCTGTGGAAGCAGGCTCGTCTGGTACTAACTCAATCACATCGGTAATCTCACAATTCAGCGTTTCGCAGATACGGGCTAATGTATCCATGCTGATGTGCTTTCCCTCTTTGCTCATGTTGGCAATCATATTTGTTGTCATACCAGCGGCAAGCCTTAAATCCTCTTTTCTCATATCACGCTCTAACAGTGTGTGCCAGAGTGGTTTATAGCTGATGTGCATATTGTTTTCCTGCCTTTCTATCCATACCACCGGAGCGGCTGCCCCGGCAGGAACTTTTCTCTTATTATAGCACCAATCTTGTGAAATCACAATTTATTCTTGTAGCCTGCCGCTGATACCGTCTGGATTGGCTTTTCCTTTCTTTTTGTTCCCTTTAATTAGCCATGAACTGCTTGATGCCCTGGCTCTTTACTGATGTGTGATAAAGAAGTAATAGAAG
>JAZQCX010000049.1:0-102642 GCA_045546495.1 Acetatifactor sp.
GGAAGCACTGAATGTGCCGGAGGGAACCATTACGGAGGACACCATGATTGCGGATGTGGAGGAATGGGATTCTCTTGCACATGTAATGCTGATCGGTGAGCTGGAAGAAAAGCTTGGAATATCCATTCCTTTGGAGGAAGCCATTGAACTGACGGGGATGAAAGAACTGCTGGAGAAGGCGGGGATTGAATAGGATACCGGGGGAGTCGGCATGAGTGTAACGTTACGGAAAATAAGGGAAGAAGATTTGGAGCTGATTATGCGGTGGCGCATGGACCCGGATATTACCCGGTATATGAACACCAACCCCAAGCTGACCATGGAGGGACAGCTTAAATGGTTTGCAGGGATCCGGGGAAATAAGGATGTACTGTATCGGATGATTTTAGTGGACGGAGAGCCGGCAGGGGTAATCAACCTGACGGGCTTGGAGAAGCCTGACGGTAATCTGGGCTGGGCCTATTATGTGGGCGAAAAAAGACTGCGCAGTATGCAGACGGCGCTGGCACTGGAAATGAGTATGTATGACTACGCCTTCGATGTGTTGGGAAAAAATGCGGTGTATGGTGATATCTTTTCCCTGAATAAGGGTGTGATTACGTTGCATAAGCTTTGCGGATGCGAAGTTGTGGAGGAAAAGAAAAATCACGTGTGCAAGGAGGGCGTTTACTATGATGTGACCTTTATGCGCATGACGGCGGAGCGATGGAAGGAAATACGCGGCTCCAAGAAGTATGAGAAAATAGATTTTTCGGGTGAGGAATAAAACCATGAACAAGGAAATCAAAATCGGAAATTTTGTCATCAACGAGAATAGTCCTACTTTTGTGATTGCGGAGGTATCCGCCAATCACAATATGGATTTTGACAGAGCGGCGGCAATCATGCAGGCTGCCAAGGATGCCGGAGCAGATGCGGTAAAGATTCAGACCTATACGGCGGATACCATTACGCTGGACTGTGACGATCCCTGTTTCCAGATTACTCAGGGAACCCTTTGGGACGGCACCACATTGCATAAGCTGTATGAAACGGCGTATACCCCTTGGGAATGGCAGCCTAAGCTGAAAAAAATTGCAGAGGAAATGGGGCTGATTTTCTTCTCTTCCCCCTTTGACCTGACAGCGGTGGACTTTTTAGAGGAGATGGATGTTCCGGCTTACAAGATTGCTTCCTTTGAAATTAACGATATTCCCATGATTCGGAAAATTGCAAAGCTGGGTAAGCCCATTATTATGGCAACGGGTATTGCACATCTTTCCGACATAGAGCTGGCAATGCAGACCTGTAAGGAGGAGGGAAACGAGGATGTTATCCTGTTGAAATGCACCTCTGCGTATCCCGCACCCTATGAGGATGTGAATTTGCGTACCATTCCTTCCATGAAAGAGACCTTTGACTGCATCGCGGGACTTTCCGACCATACTATGGGCAGTGCAGTGGCAGGTGCGGCGGTAGCTCTAGGCGCAAAGGTGGTAGAAAAGCATCTGACGTTGCGCAGGGCTGACGGAGGCGCAGATTCCGCGTTTTCCATGGAGCCGGAGGAATTTAAGGAGATGGTGGATAATATCCGAAAAATAGAGCTGGCTTTAGGTAAAGTAACCTATGAGCTGACTCCTAAGGCGGCAAGGGAGAGAGAACATTCCCGTTCTCTGTTTGTGGCGAAAGATATGAAGGCGGGAGAGGTCTTTACCCCGGAGAATCTTCGTTCCGTGCGGCCGGCAGACGGGCTTCATACGAAGCATTATGAGGAACTGCTGGGGAAGAAAATTACGAGAGACGCCAAGCTGGGAACTCCCATGAGCTGGGATTTGGTGGACTTTCAGTCGTAGGAGGCTTTATGTTTTTTATTCGGGCAGACGGGAATGCCGAAATCGGGGCGGGACATATAATGCGGTGCCTCACTGTGGCAACAGAGCTGAAAAAGCTACAGGGAGGAGACGGGGAGGAAATTTGCTTTCTTTGTGCGCAGGAGCCTTCGGCTGAGCTGGTAAGGAAGTACGGCTTTAGGGCGCAGGTTCTGGATACCGATTATGAAAAAATGGAAGAAGAGATACCGAAGCTTGTAAAGATATTTGAGGATTACCGGGAAAAGCCGATGATTCTGGTAGACAGCTATCGTGTGACGGATGCGTATCTGGAGGCGCTGGGCGGTTTTGGCCGGGTTGTTCTGATGGATGATCTGGGACAAAAGAAGTATCCGGTGAAGGCGGTTGTCAACTATAATGCTCCGGCAGACCGAGCGGTCTATGAGGAGCTGTACCGGGGAGACGGAGTAACACTTTTGCTGGGAGGACAGTACACGCCTCTTCGGGAGCAATTTCGCGGCAAAAACTATGAGGTTCGTCCTGTGGTGCAAAATGTAATGATTACAACGGGGGGCGGAGACTCTCTGAATCTTGCGGGAAAGATTTTGGAAAAGCTATATCGGGAGAATATGGATTTTCACCTGATTGTGGGACAGTTTAATCCGTTTTTTGCGCAGCTGAAGCAGCTGGAAAAGGAACATCACAATATTTTTATCCACGATAATGTGACGGACATGGCGGGCAGAATGACGGCGGTTGACCTGGCAATTACCGCAGGCGGCAGTACCGTTTATGAGCTTGCGGCGCTGGGGGTACCTTTTATTTGCTTTTCTTACGCGGAGAATCAGGAACCGCTGACAGAGTTTGTAGGACAACGGGAGGTTGCAGGCTTTGCAGGAGCGTACCATAAAGCATCGGAAGAAACTCTGGAAAATATGAAAGAGCAGTTTGCGCGACTGTGCGGCGACTTGCGTCTGCGCCGGATGTATCATGAAAGAGAAAAGGCGTTAATTGACGGCAGAGGAGCTACAAGGCTTGCGGCGGCGTTGCTGGAATTGAAAAAGTAACGGATAATCATGAATGATGTAAAAAGTGGTTTGTTTGAGAAAGAAAGAGGAGACGCTGCGTGAAGGCGAACGGAAGTAAGAAGACAATTATATATGCCGCGATAGCAGTGTTAATCTTTTCGGCGACTTTTGCTTTGACCTTTTCCGGGAGAACTTCCGGAAAAGACAGTCAAAAGGTGCAGCTGGTAGCCTTTGGGGACAGTGTGTTCGGTGAGGTCAGGGACGGAACGGGTATTCCCGACCGGGTAGCGGAACTGTTGGGAATGAGTTTTTGTAACGGAGCTTTCGGAGGAACGCAGGCGGCACGGGGAGACAGGGAGTATCGGCTTGACTACGGTAAGGATGCGTTTTCTCTGGTAGGACTTTCAAAATCCGTGTATGCAAAGGATTTCGGCGTACAACAGACGATTCGTTTGAAGGAAAGCAGTACGGACTATTTCGAAGAAGTGATAGATGAACTTGCACGCATTGATTTTGCAGAGGTCGAGTTGATTTTGATTCAGCATGGTCTCAATGATTTTTATGCGGGAGTGCCCGTGGAAAGTGCGGAAGATCCCTATGACGAATATACCTTTACGGGAGCGCTGAGAACATCTCTGAAGCTGTTGCGGGAGAGATGTCCTGAGGCAGAGATTGTGCTGGTAACACCTACTTATACCTGGAATTTCCGTGAAGAGCTAACCTGCGAGGAGTTTGATGCGGGATGCGGCACCATGGAGGATTACCTTGCTGCGGAAAAGAAAGTGGCGCAGGAATTTGGGATAGAAGTAATCGATTTGTATCATGACTTTTTTCCTCACGGGCAGTGGTCGGACTGGGAGCTTTACACCAGAGACGGCCTGCATCCCAATGAGGCAGGAAGAAAAATGATTGCGGAAAGAATTTACGATTGCTTGCAGGAATAATCGGATGAAATACGGAACCGGGCGGGAATGTCGGGAGATAACCGATTCGCCGAAGAAGCCGATAACTGCAAGAAGGAATAAGGGAGAAACGAGAATGAAGTCACCCACAACAATATTGCGAGACCTATACGGAAAAGTAAAAGGGGAGTGGAAACTGGCGTTTTGTGCCACAGTTCTGCTTGCACTTTTGGTGCACATGCCTGTTTTGCTTTCTGACATTCCGAACCATGACGGTCTGGATAGTATGTATTTTGACCAGAATATGATTACTTCCGGCAGATGGTTTTTAATGATTGCCTGCGGATTTTCGTCCTTTTACAGTATACCGTGGGTGATAGGTGTGATTGGTATTTTCCTTTTGGGAGCGGCGGCCGCCGTTATAACGGATATTCTGGAAGTGAAAAAACCTTGGGCGATTGTGCTGTGCGGCGGACTTCTTGCAGTGTTTCCGGCACTTGCATCAACCTTTGCGTATGTATATACGCTGGACGGATATATGTTGGCACTTTTACTGGCAGTGCTGGCTGTGTATTTTACAAAAAAATATCAAAAGGGTTTTCTGGGAGGAGGCGTGTGCCTGGCTTTCAGCCTGGGCATTTACCAGTCCTACCTGCCTTTTGCCATGATTTTGTCCGTGTTCGCCATTTTGCTGCTGGCAATGGAGAATCGAAGCCTAAAAGAGAAGGTGAAAAAAAGCGCCGGTTATCTTGGAATGGGACTTATCGGCGTCAGTCTGTACTATGTGATTTTGCAGGTACTGTTAAAAATACAGGGAAAAGAACTGGCCGATTATCAGGGGATTAATGGTATGACCTCCGGCGCGGGTACGGAAGCGGGACTTCTGTCCACGGTGACGGATATGTATACGGATTTTTTCAAATTTACGATAAACGGAAACGTGCTTTGCGGGAACGTAATTTCCGGTTGTGCGTTGCTGTTGCTGGCAGCGACTGCAGCAGTAGCGGCGGTTGCAGTGGTGCGGCGCAGAAAGTGGTGGAAGAATCTGCTGTTTTTCGCTATAATAGTGTTGTCTGCAGTGATTTTACCCTTGGTGACCAATGTGATTTTACTGATTTCCCCTTCTGTAACCTATCATCTGCTGATGCGTTATCAGTGGGTGCTGTACCTGATGTGGCTGGTGGCTTTTGCAGCCCGGTATACTGAGGAAATGAAGTGGGGAGCCATTGTGGAATGGCTTGCGCTTGCGTCTGCGGTGGTGTTAGTGTTCTTCTACGGAGTGACGGATAATATTGCTTACTCTAATTTGCAGAAGCGGTATGAAAAAACCTATGCGTACTGTGTGCGTCTGCTTGACAGAATAGAGCAGACCCCGGGGTATTATCAGGGAATTCCCATTGCCATGGTAGGAGTTGTGGGAGAGGAGCAATATCCCGTGACGGATATTACGCTTCCCGTGACGTCGGGAATGATTGGCATGAATGGTGACAGTTTGCTTTATACCGGAGAAAACTACCGAAAGTTCATGCAACATTATCTGGGAGCAACCTTAAATATTCTTCCTGCGGATGCCATGCAGGAAATGTATTATGATGAGGCATATGTGAAGATGGACAGCTTCCCCGGAGAAAATTCCATAAAAATCATGGACGGGGTTATGTATATAAAAACAGAGAATGTCAGCCGCTAAGGCGGCGTAGTGTGAGAATAAATTTTTCACACGAAAATTTGTGCCTGCAGTCCAAAGTTTGCAGGTGCTGGAAAGGCATGGAGAGTAAGATGGCGCGATTATCGGTAGTTTTGCCGGCTTATAACGAAGAACAGAATATTGCCAATACCACTGCGGTGCTGTCGAAGCTGCTGGAGGAGCAGGGAATAGAATATGAGCTGGTGTTTATCAGTGACGGTTCATCGGACGGTACATTTGCGGAAGTTCAGAAAATGGCGGAACAAAATTCGAATATAAAGGGTGCGGAATTTTCCCGTAATTTCGGTAAGGAAGCAGGCATCTTTGCCGGGCTGGAGCTGACTACCGGAGATGCGGTGATTGTAATGGACTGTGATTTACAGCACCCGCCGCAGGTGATTCCGAAAATGTGGGAAATGTGGCAGAACGGCGCAGAAGTAGTGGAGGGGATTAAGTCCAATCGCGGTAAGGAAAGTCTGGGCTACAAGATGTCTGCCGGCTTGTTCTACAAGATTATGAGTAAGCTGATTCGCATGGATATGAGTGCTTCATCGGACTTTAAACTGCTGGATCGTAAGGTGGTGAATGTGTTGCTTGCATTGCCGGAGCGGAATACCTTTTTTAGGGCGCTCAGCTTCTGGGCAGGTTTTCGGACGGAAACGGTTTCCTATGAGGTGCAGGAACGGCAATTCGGAGAGAGCAAATGGTCTTTTTGGAGTCTCATGCGTTATGCTGTCAGTAATGCAACTTCCTTTAGTACGTTGCCGTTGCAGGTTGTAACCGTTATGGGAGTTGTCTCTATATTCTTTAGCGTGATACTGGCAGTACAGACGTTGGTAAGATTCCTTATGGGAAATTCTGTGGAGGGATTTACCACGGTGATTTTGCTGATTTTGATTATCGGTGGCTTCCTGATGCTCAGTCTGGGTATCATCGGACATTATATCGCAAGAATATATGAGGAAGTCAAAGGAAGACCGAAATATATTATCAGACAGGTGACAGGGAATGTTGCCGGGGATGTTGTGGGAACGTGGAAGAGAAAATGTGAAAAATAGTTTTCATTGGTAATTTGCACCTGCAAAAGAAAACAGCAGGTGCCGGAAAGGCATGAAGATGGAAATGATAAATTTTAATGTGCCCCCTTGTGCGGAAAAGGCGATGGATTACATCAGAGAATGTGTATCAAACCAGAAAATCTGCGGTGACGGTGCATATACAAAAAAGTGTAACGAATGGTTTGAGGAGAGAACCGGGACGGCAAAATGCCTTCTGACGACATCCTGTACGCATGCTACGGAGCTTGCTGCTTTGCTTGCGGATATTAAGCCCGGTGACGAGGTGATTATGCCGTCCTTTACTTTTGTGTCTACCGCAGATGCATTTGTTTTGCGCGGGGCGATTCCGGTATTTGTGGACATCAGACCGGATACCATGAATATCGATGAAACGTTGATTGAGGCGGCAGTAACAGACAAGACAAAAGCCATTGTTCCGGTGCATTATGCGGGCGTGTCCTGTGAGATGGATACCATTATGGAAATTGCGAAAAAGCATAATCTTGTGGTAATCGAGGATGCGGCGCAGGGCGTGATGGCGTCCTATAAAGGACAGGCCTTGGGAACCATCGGCGATTTCGGTTGCTTCAGCTTCCACGAGACGAAAAATTACAGTATGGGAGAAGGCGGCGCGCTGCTGATTCGTGATTCTGAGAATGTGGAAGAGGCGGAGATTATCCGTGAAAAGGGAACGAACCGCAGTAAATTCTACCGCGGACAGATTGATAAATATACCTGGGTCAATTACGGTTCTTCCTATTTGCCCAGTGATATGAACGCAGCATATCTTTATGCCCAGTTGGAGATTGCGGATGAAATGAACAACGCCAGACTTTCGCTTTGGAACAGATACTATGAGAATCTGAAGCCTTTGGCGGAGCGCGGTTGTATTGAACTGCCTGTTGTGCCGGAGGGCTGTGTTCATAATGCTCATATGTTTTACATTAAAGCAAAGGATATTGAGGAGCGTACGGCTTTGATTTCCTTCTTGAAGGAAAACGGAATTATGTCAGTGTTCCATTATATTCCGCTGCATACGGCTCCGGCGGGAAAGAAGTTCGGCAGATTCCACGGCGAGGACAAGTATACTACGCGGGAGAGTGAGCGCTTGGCGCGTCTTCCTATGTACTACGGATTGAAAGAGGAGCAGGTAGATACTATTTGCGACACCATCAAGAGGTTTTATGCGTAAACAGGTAACAGGGCATGTTTGTGCCGTTTTGAAGGGAATACTTTTCATAGGCTTCAGCATCCAGATAGTTTTCGGACTTATCTGGATGTGTTTGAATTTTGCTACAGTTGCGCAGTTTCCGGAGCACGAGAGCATTGCTTACCGGGGACTGTATACTTTGGTTGGAAGAAATGCGCCTATTTTGTATTTGTTGCAACTTTGTACGGCTTTTTTTGCAGGTTGGAGATTGCTGAATACGTTAAGAGCCGGAAAAAATTGGCACAATATATGGGGAAGTCTTGGCCTTTTAACCTTTCCCATGGCGATGCAAACTCATATGGCGGTTTTGCCCTGGTCCTTTGCGGGTTCACTCCTGATGCTACAGTGGTCTTTCGGAGTGCAGCTTTTGAGATGTTGTGAGAATAGAAAACAGCCGTCAGAAGCGGAAGCGGCTGCAGGCACGGCGGAAGAAATGCCCGGAAAACCGGGACGCCTCGATGTTGTAACGGAAAAGGACGGCTGGAAATGTGCTGTCGGCATGGGGGTATGCTGGTTACTTGCCGCGGTATTTTTGCCGGAATACGGATGGTTTGGAGCAGTCCCCGTGGTTGTGGTTTTGGTGCGACAGAGCTGGCAGCTTAGGAAGAAGCGCCGACAGCTTCTGAGAGTGTTCCTGCTGACAATCGGATTTGCCTGTCTGGCGGCGGGCGCGGGAGCAGTAGCAAAAAAAGCTTCCGGTATGCCGGACAGGAGCATCGCATTTTACTGGATGAGCAGGACGGTTTGGAGTTCCTTCTGGGCGGATCATTACGGCTGGCCGGATGAGATTGAAGCGGCATTGGGAGAAGAACTTTGGACGGTTTCCCTTGAGGCCGATAACATGGATCGGGTTTTCAGACCGCTTATGGAACAGCATTTTGGCGCGGAACAGGCAGATTCCTATTATCGGATATTGGCAGATAATTCGTGGACCCATCGAACTTCCGCAATTTTGTCTCAAATGAGTTGGGATGCGGTAGGGTATGGTGCAACTCCGGTTGTGCTGCAACGTCAGTTACAGGGGGATGGCTATGAGTCCTATTCCGGAAGAAATTATGAAGTTATGAGGAATCAAGCACCATTGCTGACAAAATATTATTTGGATTATGCCTGCTGGTGGTTTTGTGCCTGCGTGGTGGTTGCCGTATTGACAGCAATTTTGCTGTGCTTACGGGAAAAGCGGTTCCTTTGGAGAGATATAAAAGGGGCAGTGGTGATGTTTGTCCTGACAGCGATGGTACTGGTGACGGTTTATACCATGCGGGGTGCCTGCATGATGGACTATAAGATGAGCTTTGCGGTCAGCAGTCTCTGGCTGTTGCTGGCGCAGCTTGTGATGAGAGAGGAAGGAAGTCTTGAGAGACGGTGATTCTTTCAAAAAAAAGAATACAGTGTGGTTTCTCGGAGGGATGATTGCGGTATTGCTTACCGTTGTGCCCACATTATTGTTGGGAAAGGACGCGATTTTTACCGCCCACGACCAATTAGATGGTGAGGCAATCGCATTCTGCTTGCAGGCAAAGCATTTGTTTGACGGAGATGTCCTGCCGGAATTTCTGGGTGGAGCGTCAAAAACGGCACTGACTATGCCGGCACCGGCTTTTGTGTTGTTATTTTTGACGGGAAATGTCTACCTTGGGCTTGTGATTATGTTGCTTTGCGGCAGAATTGCAGGATATGTGGGAATGTATCTGCTGGCGCGGGAGGTAACCGGGGATGCTCCGGTAGCTGCTGTGGTTGGAGTGCTGTTTGGGTGGCTTCCTTTTTTGCCGGTATACGGCCTGTCGCAGTTTGGAATCCCAATGTTGATTTGGTGTGCAATCAGATTAAAGAATGGGAAGAACAAGGTGCTTGCATTTACGTATACCGCGATTTTTGCACTGACATCCTCCCTTGTACTGGTGGGCTATGGTCTGCTTGGCATGGGCTTGTTCTTTGCGGTGTGGTGCTTTTTGAAGAAGCGCGAAGCGGCTTTGCGTGTGGCAGGTGCGTGGCTGCTTTTGCTGGGTGTGTATGTGGCGGAGAATCTGCGGCTTCTCGGCGAACTTTTGGGGGGCGGAGAGGATTTTGTTTCCCATAAAACAGAATATGCCCTGGCAACTGAGAATTTCTTTGAATTAACGTGGCAGTATCTGACAAAAGGCGGGCAACACAGTGAGGCGTACCATTTGGTGCTTACAGCTGTAACGCTTGCAGTGCTGATAACAGGCCTGTTCTTTTCCGGGGAGCGGGTGAGGAAATTACAGAAAAGTATCCTTTGGTGCTTCGGGTGGAATGTGCTGTTTTCGGCAGTGGCGGCGCTTTGGGAGAGTGCTCCCGGCGTAACCATAAGGGAGCAGTTGTCAGCGTTGGGAGCCTTTCAGCTTGACAGACTGCTGTGGATTGCTCCCTGCTTCTGGTATCTTGCGGTTGCCTGCGGGCTGGCATTGTGCAGAGAGTTCTTTTCTGCCGGAGCGTCAGAAAACGGTCGCGTACAGCGGATAACGGGAGGGGTATCTCTTGGGATATCCGTAGTGGCGATGTGCGTTACCGGGGCGTGGATGCTTGCATCCGGGGATGTGAAAAACAATGTACAAAAGCTCAGGAATCCTGACTATGGTATAATGAGTTTTCGGGATTATTATGCAATCGGTGTGCTGGAGCAGGTGGAGGCGTACATACGGGAGACAACCGGAATGTCGCAGGCGGACTATCGGGTTGTCAGTCTCGGAGTTGACCCTGCGGCGGCGTTGTATCACGGCTTCTACTGCCTTGACGGGTATTCTAACAACTATTCGCTGGAATATAAGCATGCTTTCCGGCAGGTGATTGCACCGGAACTTGAAAAGAGTGAATATCTTAGAGCATATTTTGATGACTGGGGAAATCGCTGCTATCTGTTTAGCGCGGAGGTGCCCGGCTATTATACCATTGAAAAGGGTGGCTTCTTTTTTCAGAATTATCAGTTAGATACGGAGGCGCTTGCAATACTTGGCGGTGATTACCTGCTTTCGGCGGCGTATATTGCAAACGCAGAGGAAACGGGACTTACGTTGCTTCGGGAGACTCCTTTTGAAACAGCGGACAGTTACTACAGGATTTTTTTGTATGAGGTGAAACAATGAGAAAGAATCCCATGGGGAAAATCATATCTGCCGTGAAAAAAAATCTGGCAGAGATTCTTGTGATTCTGGCATCCCTTTTGCTGTTGTGCGGTTTTGTGGCGGCAAAGGAAGGGTTTCATATGGATGAAATGCTTAGCTTTGAACTGTCCAATGCGGAGTATAACCCGTGGATTGTACCTACTCAGCCGGAGGGCAGGCTGGCAAAGTTTATGCACAATGAAATCGATGGAGCATCTGTCGGCGAAACCTTTTCCAATCTGGTGAGAGAGATAAAGGATGTGCTTCAAAACAGGGGGAGCAGTAAGCTGCTTTCCTATAAGGCGGATGTGTATGAGGAGCCTGTCTGGATTACGGCACAGCAGTTTAGGGATTACATTACGGTAGGAGAGAGAGATGGTTTCAACCTCCTTTCTGTTTATTTTAATGTGAAGGATGATAACCATCCGCCGGTTCATTTTATGTTGTTACATCTTATCTCATCTGTATTCCGCGGGAATGCAACGGTTTGGATGGGGTGCCTTTTGAATCTGGCAGCGATAATGTTTACACTGCTTCTGTTAATGAAAATTGGTGGTCGTCTGGCGGAGGTGTTTGGTATGCCGCAGCGGGCGCGGATGCTGGGGCTTTGTTGCGCCTTGGTATACGGCGTTTCGGCAGGAGCGGTATCAACTACGTTGCTAATTCGGATGTACGGATTGGTAACTTTATGGTGTGTTGCCTTCTTTTGGATTGTCTTGGAAAAATGGCTGGACAAGAGCTTTGACAAAGGAAACAGGAAGCTGATTGCAGTGACGGTGTTGGGTTTTCTGACACAATACTTTTTCCTGTTCTACTGTATTCCGCTGGCATTTATGACAAGCGTGTCACTTGTAAAAGGAAAGAGGATGAAGGAGTTTTGGCGATTCGTGCGCAGCATGGTAATTGCGGCTGTTTTGGGAATTGCACTGTTTCCCTTTGCGATTTCCGATGTGTTACACAGCGGAAGAGGAGTAGAAGCACTGGGGAATCTGACCCAGGGCTTTGAAGGATACGGCGCAAGGCTGGCAGCTTTTTTGGCGATATTGGAAAAGGAGACCCTTTCCGTAGAATTTTGGCTGATGCTGATGATCCTGAGTGCGGTGGCATGGGGATTGCGGAAAAAGACGAAAAAGCAGACGGGAAGGAAGCTTTCAAAGAGTGGCATGCTAATGCTTCTGCTTCCTGCATTTTGCTATTTTCTTCTGGCAGCAAGAATGTCGCCGTATCTGGTGGACAGATATGTAATGCCGGTGTTCCCTTTTGTGATCGTGGCAGGTGTTTCGTTTATGGCAATGGTTGTAAATGCGCTGGAATGTTATGGAACAAAGCGGTTATACCGTGGGCTTGCGGCAACGGTGTGCGCGGTAACGCTGGTATTTCAGGCGGGCGCGCTGTTGCAGCTTTGGAACGATGGAAGCTATCTGTATCGGGGATATGAAAAGCAGGAAACGCTGGCAAAGGAAAATGGAGGCCGCGCCTGTATCTGTGTGTATGCGGGAGTGGGGTATTACGAAAATCTGAAAGAGTTTACGCACTATGATAAGACACTTCTGGTAACACCGGAGGAGCTTAGGAACCGTAAGGATACGAAAAGCATTGCGGATGAGGAAAACCTTGTTGTACTGATAAAGTATGGCGTGGATTACTCAGAGATACTTGAGATATTGACAAGGGATTACGGTTTTGAATTGGAAAACGGTGAGTGGCTGTTGGAAGGCCCTTATGAAGATACGATTTGCCTGATGAGAAAGGAAAGCTGACTGTGGTGATTGGAATACTGATTCTGATATTGTTGCTGGTTGTACTGCCGCTTTTTGTGGGTGGGATTCCGGTTTGCATGTCGAAAGATAAAACGAGGTGGGGACTATCTGTAAGATGGGTGGCCGGACAGTTTCTGCTTTGGGCGGGTTTTCAGTTGATTTGTGTACCGCTGGTGCTGAAACAGGCTGATTTTATTATGGTTGCAATCAGCTACGGAATTTTTCTCTTAGCGATGGTTGTGCTGGCGGCTGCTATGGAAATACGGAAACGTGCCGGAAACTTATCATTTCGGATGCGGTATGCGAAAGAGAAGCCGCAAAGATCCCATTTCATTTTGTGGTTATTTTGCGGAGGACTGTTGCTCTTTCAACTGATGCAGGCGGTAAAACTGGCTTATGCGGACGGAGATGATGCTTTTTATGTGGCGATTTCCACAATTACCGATAATTCCGGCTCTATGTATATGAAATTACCTTATACGGGTGGCGTGGGAGGTACCGAACTGGATGTTCGGCACGGACTGGCTCCTTTTCCGCTGTGGATAACATTTCTTGCACAATTATCTGGCCTGCACACGGCAGTGGTAGCGCATACGATGCTGCCGGTAATTCTGATTACCATGACGTATGCGGTTTTCTATTTAATCGGTGAAAGAATGTTTCCGGAAAAGGACGGAAAGCTACCGCTATTCCTAATATTTACGCAGCTACTTGTATTGTTTGGAGATTATTCCATTTTTTCGGTGGAAAATTTTATGATTGCAAGGAGTCGTCAGGGAAAGGCGGCGCTGGGCAGCATTGTCATTCCTTTTGTTGTGTATTTGATGATTGTGCTGTTGCAAAAGCTGGCGGCCAAGGAAAAGATATCAAAGGCATATTATCTGATGGTTTTTTCGGCAGCAGTTACCGGATGCCTGTGTAGTACCCTGGGGGCGTTGCTTATCTGTATGCTCTTGGGTGTTGTCGGAATTGCGGGGACGATTTGTTATAAAACAAGACGCTTCCTGCTTCCCATGGCAGGGTGCTGTATTCCCTGTGTGGTATTTGCGTTCTTGTATCTTGTCTTGAAATAGAGGAGAGCTTATGTGGAGTGATGTGGTTGAACTGTTCCGTAACTATATGGGAACAGGTTTGATTGTAATATGGTATCTGATATCGGTGGTGTATTTGTATGTGAAGGAAGAACGGAAGCCTTTCCGGATTCTTTTTGTATACGTGCCGATAGTAATTTTGTTTTTTTACTTCAATCCTTTGTTTGCCGCGGTGGTGTATGGCGTGGCAGGGAGCGAAATATATTACAGAATTCTTTGGCTGATTCCGATTACGCCTACGATTGCGTACGCCTGTGTGCAAATCTACGGAGAACTGAAAGGCTTTAAGAAAGGGCTTTGGATACTTGTTTCCGCAGCAGTAATTTCTGTTTCCGGTAGCTTCATATACAGTGATCCGTTTTTCCGCAAGGCAGAGAACCTGTATCATGTGCCGACGGATGTGGTGGAGGCCTGTGATATGATTGAGGTGCCGGGACGGGAAGTGATGGCGGTATTTCCGACAGAGCTGCTTCAGTATGTGCGTCAGTACTCTCCGGTGGTCTGCATGCCCTATGGAAGAGATATTACCGTGGAACGTTGGAACTACGAGAATACGCTTTTCGACGGTTGGGATAAAGCGGGCGAGCTGTATGAAGCTATGGAGGCGGAAACAATAGATGTGGCACGGCTCGCACCGTTGGCCAGCGGAGCCTACTGTCACTACATCATTTTACCGAGTGATAAGCAGATAATAGGAGCGGTTGGAGACTATAATTGGGTTTGGTATGGAGCAACCGAGAATTATGTAATCTTTAGAAATATGGATATTCCGTTGGAGATTCCGAATTAAGAACAAAGAAAAAGATATCCCCGATTTCGGGGATATCTTTTTAATCTTCGTTGTAATAGTTTAACGCATGTACAAAACGCTTGGCAATTTCCTCACGCCCGGTCTGGTTCAAGTGAAGATGGTCTGTCAAATATTCTTCGGCGTCCATCTCAGCGAACGTACCGTAGAGGTTGTCAATAAACGTAACGCTTCTGGAGGCACACGCCTGCCAAGCCATGATGGAATACAGGGACAGGTCATCCTGACCGTAGTCATAAATAAAACTGCTCACATATTTTCCGTTCTCGTCGATAGCGTAGGCATAAGGCGGTCCCAATACAATAATGCGGATATGCGGGAAGTAGGTCTGGAAAACTTCGAGGCTTGCTTCCAGATTCCCGGCAAATTGGGTGATGTCCGTGGTTTGCTCAAAATTGTATATGGGAAAGCCCATCAGATAATCGGTTGCATCATACATAATGGTAATTACGTCAACTTCATTAAAATCGATGGATGTGAGCATGTTGTATACATCCCATGCTTCCGGGGCGAGCTCGTCACCCAAGGTTTTTTCGGCATCGATAAAATGTCCCTCCATGTCTACTCCGGCGGCGGTGTAGGCGAGCCAATAAAGACTGTAAGCGTCAGTGGGGTTGGTGAATCCGTCAAAAACGTCTGAGTAGGCTGCCATATGACTGCCGGTGATGGAACAATTGTAGACAGTTGCGTTTGTCTCACGGGCAATGATATTTAAGAGGTTGTCTTCGGAATCCCGATCGTCGGAAAAAGGTTGGTTTCCGAAAGCTACGATGGTAAGACCATCGCTGTAATCCACGGGGACAGGGTCACCCTCGGCGTTTAGAAGGGGAAGAATTTCATCATAATTATCTTCGTAAGTACCGGGACCATCTTCAAAAATTTCATCCTGATCAATATAGATTCCGAAATTTGCAACTTTGTAAATAATTCCGCAAAGAAAGAGAACAACAACCGCAATCAAGACAATGTGCATGTTAATGCGGAAGGGCTTTTTCTCTTTGGGAGTTGATTCGTTTGTGAGTTCCTGCGAATTTTTCATAATAATCTCCGTTTCTCATATTCCTGAAAGTGCCTGCGTTCGCTAGTGTTGCCGCGAAAATGGGGAAATAATCCGTGAAAGGTATATTTTGGATTCCCCCTGACAGGCAGTTCTATTGTACTATAATTTGGGTGGCAAAGTCTACAAGGGAAGGAGGATTTAAAAAGATTTTAATAATTTACCAATAAAATTTATGAAGAAATGCTTTAAAAACTTGAAGTAACGTGTGGAGGATGCTATAATATTACAGAATTGTTAAATTGGTGAATCTGTGTGCAGCAGAGGCGCGGACAATGAGAGAAAGGATTTAGGAAATGAAGAAGTTGTTTAATCATACAAAAAGGCCGCAGCAGGAATGGGAAGGCTATGACGAGAGTGAATACGATTGGGATAGCGCGGAACAGGAAAGCGGAGAGGAAGCCTATTACGCGGAGGATGAAGAGGGAGCTTATTATGCAGACCCTGACTATGTAACCGCGGACGAAGCGTATGAGGAAGGTGCGGCAGAGGATGGCGAGTATTATGCCGAGGAAGCTGGTGCTGAGGTTTACGCTGCCGGTGAGGCTTCCGGGAATGAAGCTTACTACGAGGTCGAAGGCGGCGAATATGAGGAAGAATACGAACAGTACTCCGAGGATGAAGCCTATTATGAGGAAGAGGTCTACGAGGACGAAGAAGAGGACGAGTATGTTCCTATGAAGAAGCAGCCTGCAAGACCTGCGAAAAAGGGCGGTTTCTTTCTGAAGTTGCAAAAAGGACTCAGTCGCATGACGCTTATGGATCGGATTGTTATGCTGACGGGTATCGGTGTACTTGTGCTTGCGTTGATAACGGGAAGCGTATTTGTCAGCGCCCGTATCGTGGAAAATCAGGTTTCTGATTTCGTAAATGTAGGTACGCAGCTGGATGAGATTGCGACTATCGGCGAGAAGGGACTTCTTGCGGTGGCGGACGCTCAGCTGGCAAGAATTGCTGCAATGGCACCGGTGGGTGATTATAGTGATATCCATTATGAGGAGGGCATTTATGAGCGTGAGGTTACCGTCCAGCTGGTAATGACTTCTATTCAGAAGGATTTAAAGATTAAGTTTACCAGCCAGAGAACGGGAAAGCTTGTTGCTAACGTACCTTTTGCAGTTACGGTGACAGCTCCTGACGGAACCACATCCATCTGGTCCGATGATGATATGGACGGTATTATCTACAAGAAGGATATTATGCCCGGAGAATATAAGGTGGCAATGGAGAAGCTGACAGACTCCAAGTATGAGGATTATATCATCAGCACGGCCACCAAGGAAACGGAAGTTAAGAAGGACATCGCATACGAAAAGGTAGACGTGGCAAACGAAGTAAAGAAGGAAAGCCAGGTAAATGCCTTAAAGGAAGATACAAAGAAGAACGAAACAAAGGTGGAGTCTGCTTTACAGGATACCGTGGAATGGGTGGAAAGTAAGGTGCTTGCAGCTACCTACAACGAGGTTTCCAAGAGCAGTATTCCGAATCCCTTGACACTGGTGCTGCAGAAGAGCTTTTTGAGAATGGGAATGTTCCCGGTATCGACGGAAGAGCCGACAACATCGGAGGAACCGGTAACATCGGAAGAACCGGCACCATCAGAGGAGCCGACAACATCAGAGGAGCCGACAACGTCAGAGGAGCCAGTAACATCAGAGGAACCTCAGAATACAGCAACGCCTACACCGACGCCTACACCTACACCGGAGAATACGGCAACGCCGACCCCCACTCCTACTCCTACACCGGGAACATCAACGTCGCCCAGCCCTACGCCGACGCCCAGTACTTCGCCTTCGGCATCCCCCAGCACTTCGCCCAGTGTATCGCCGGGAGTCCTTGTGCAGGGTAAGGTAACCGTAGATAAGGCGACGGTTAAGCTTCCTACGAAGAAAACAGCGACCGTACAGGCAACTGCTTCCGGATTTACCTCCGGACAGACGCTGCAGTATACCGTAGGTTCTGCAAACAGCGGTATCGCGACAGCAACGGTAGATGAGCAGGGTAAGGTAACCGTAACAGGTGTGGCGGAAGGAACCACAAAGCTGACAGTTACCGTAAATTATAAGGATGTAACTAATACGACAACGCAGGCTACGGCTGTGATTGATGTGACCGTAGCAAATAAGTCGATTTCTTTGGATAAGGAGGCACTCACTGTATTTATAACGGAGCCCCAGACAATCAATGCCACCATTACAAATGCGGAGGCTGCGGATCCCGCGGTGACAGCAGAATCTAATGATGAGAATGTGGCAAAGGTAACTGTGGACAAGAGAGCCATTACCATTGAGGGCGTGAATCCCGGAAGCTGTACGATTACCGTTAAGTTTACGGAGCACGGCGAAGAGGTTGTGGCAACCTGTGGTGTTACCGTAAAGAATCATCCCAAGAATGATACCACAACCCGTTTGAAGGACAGCAACGGTAATCTGTTGTATATCAACGATAACGGAACCTATAAGGAAGCAACGTATGCTGACTACTTCAAGTACGATAAGTTCTATACCAAGGGTGCTACGAAGTACTCCGGATGGCAGACCTTGTCTGACGGTAAGGTATATTACTTTACCGCAAGCGGAAGCAAGATTACCGGTGAGCATGTTATCCAGGGTGCGAAGTATACCTTCGCAAGCGACGGTTCTCTGATAACCGGAAGCGGAACTACCGGTATTGACGTTTCTAAATGGAACGGAACCATCGACTGGAAAGCGGTTAAGAATTCCGGTATTGATTATGTTATTATCCGATGCGGATACAGAGGCTCTTCCCAGGGAAGCCTGATTGAAGACCCTAAATTTGCGGCAAACATTAAGGGTGCAACGGCGGTAGGTCTGAAGGTGGGTGTATACTTCTTCACCCAGGCGATAGATGAAATCGAGGCTGTAGAAGAAGCGTCCATGGTGCTTGGACTGGTAAAGGATTATAAGATTTCCTACCCGATTTTCCTGGATGTGGAGCCCAGCGGCGGTCGTGCGGATTCTATCAGTAAAGAAACCAGAACAGCAGTATGTAAGGCTTTCTGTAAGACCATCCAGAGCGAAGGCTACACGGCAGGTATTTACGCAAACAAGACCTGGCTGGAGACAAAGATAGATGCCAGTCAGTTGAGCGCTTATAAGATTTGGTTGGCGCAGTATGCGGCTACCCCTACCTATAAGGGAAGATATGACCTGTGGCAGTATCGTTCTACGGGAAGTGTTACCGGTATCAGCGGTAAGGTTGATATGAATATCAGCTATCTGGGATATTAATCCGGGGTAAAATTAAGAAATCCATAATTTCTTTTTAAGAATAAACCGTTTGGAATGTCTGTGGGATTATGCTATTATGGACAGGTAAACGGCGGTCGGAAATATATGTGAAACATCGCCGGAACGGAAGGAGTAAACGATGAGAACTTATCTTGTAACGGGCGGAGCCGGCTTTATCGGCTCCAACTATATTCATTATATGTTTAAGAAGTATGGGGACGAAATCCGTATTATAAATGTGGATGTGTTGACCTATGCGGGAAATCTGGAAAACCTGAAAGATGTGGAAGACAGACCGAATTACACTTTTGTAAAGGCAGATATCTGTGATAAGGACGCGATTGCAAAGATTTTCGCAGAGAATGATATCGACAGAGTGGTTCACTTTGCGGCAGAGAGCCATGTAGACAGAAGCATCCGTAATCCGGAGGTTTTTGTACAGACGAACGTGCTGGGTACCGCAGTGATGCTCAACTGTGCGAAAGCAGCGTGGGAGCTTCCCGACGGAAGCTTTAAGGCAGGAAAGAAATTTCTCCACGTGTCCACTGACGAGGTGTACGGTTCCCTGCCGGATGATGACAACGCGTTTTTCTATGAGACGACGCCCTACGACCCGCACAGCCCTTATTCTGCAAGTAAGGCCAGCTCAGACATGCTGGTGAAGGCATATATGGATACCTACCGTTTCCCGGCAAATATCACAAACTGTTCTAATAATTACGGACCGTTCCAGTTCCCGGAGAAGCTGATTCCGTTGATTATCAACAACGCTCTTCAGGGCAAAAAGCTTCCGGTGTACGGAGATGGTAAGAATGTCCGCGACTGGCTGTTTGTAGAGGACCATGCGAAGGCGATTGATATGGTACAGGAGCAGGGCAAGCTGTTCGAGACTTATAACATCGGCGGACACAACGAAAAACAGAATATTGAAATTATCAACATTATCATCGAAACGCTTCAGGAAATGCTGCCTGAGGGAGATCCCCGAAAGGCTTATGTGAGCAAGGACCTGATTACTTATGTGGAGGATCGTAAGGGTCACGACCGCAGATATGCAATCGCTCCCGATAAGATAAAAAAGGAAATCGGATGGGAGCCGGAAACCATGTTCAAGGAAGGTATTAAGAAGACAATCCAGTGGTTTTTTGAGCATGAGGATTGGATGAAAAATGTGACCAGCGGTGATTACCAGAAGTATTACACCGAAATGTACGAAAAGTAAACAAAAAGTATGTAAATGGGAACGATGGATGTCGTTCCCATTCGGCGTGCAAAGAGGCATGAAAAAAGGAGGCTGTTTTTGATGAAAGGTATTATTTTGGCAGGTGGCTCGGGAACCAGACTTTATCCGTTGACAAAGGCGATTTCCAAGCAGATTATGCCTGTATATGACAAACCTATGATTTACTATCCGTTGTCAACGCTGATGCTGGCGGGAATCCGCGAAATTCTGATTATTTCTACCCCCAGAGACCTGCCCGTGTTCCGTGAGCTGCTGGGAGACGGTCATCAGTTGGGAATGGAGCTGTCCTATGCGGTACAGGAGTACCCCAGAGGACTGGCTGATGCTTTTATCATCGGCGAAAGCTTTATCGGAAACGACAGGGTTGCACTGGTGCTGGGCGACAATATTTTTTACGGCCAGAGCTTTTCGAAAGTGCTTCGTGAGGTTGCTTCCAGGGAGAGCGGCGCAACTATTTTCGGATATTATGTCCGTGATCCCAGAGAGTACGGGGTAGTTGAATTTGATGAAAACGGTAAGGCTCTCTCTATTGAGGAGAAGCCGGAGCATCCAAAGAGCAACTATGCAGTTCCCGGCTTGTATTTCTACGATAATGATGTAGTGGAAATTGCCAAGAATGTAAAACCCTCCGCAAGAGGAGAAATTGAAATTACCTCTGTAAATAACGAGTATCTGCAGCGCGGTACGCTGCGTGTGGAGACGCTGGGCAGAGGCTTTGCGTGGCTGGATACGGGAAATCATGATGCACTGTTGGATGCCTCTGACTTTGTTGCGGCGTTCCAGAAGAGACAGGGTCTTTACATTTCCTGTATAGAAGAGATTGCGTTTAAGAGAGGCTTTATTGATAAGGAGCAGTTGTTGAAGCTTGCGGAGCCTTTGATGAAAACCAATTACGGTAAATATCTGGTAGAGGTAGCAAATGGACTCTAAATTGCGCAGAATTGCGATTTTGTCCTCCCTTGCCGCTATTGTGCTGGTGGCACTTTTGGTGGTCTACGCAAATATGCAGGGGGAGAATAAAAGTAAAATTCCGGCGGGAACAAAGACAAGCCAGTCACAGACGGGACAGGCGTCCGGCGTACAGAACAAAGAGCAACAGGACAAGCCGCAGGACGGCAGAATCGGAAACGATTTATCGGCGTTTTTGCAGGACAGTACCTTCTTTGACCCGGAAGTGAATCCCATTCTGGAGGCGGCGAGGGAAACCGCAAACCGGCTGTCTCTTGTGGTGACCTCCGTGGAAAAGGATTTGCGTGTGCAGATTGTTGACGAGAAGGGGAGCCCGGTTACCGGCGTAAGCTTTTTTGTGAAGGTGGACGGACTCGGTGAGTACAAGGACCTGGATAAAGACGGTGTGATTTACATCGGCGATTTGTCTGCGGGAGAATACTATGTAGAGCTGTTGCCGGTGGAGAATTACAAGGTTCCCTTAAACGAGACCAAGGTACGGGTTAAGGACAAGGTAGAATATCTTGCCATTGATGATATTTCTCTTCTCATAAAAACAGAGGAAGAAATTGATGCGGAGGCAGAGGATACCGAGGTGACGGGCGCCTTGGCGGATGCTGATAAAACGGAGATACAGAAGCTGCAGAATACAACATCGAACTCCAAGGTCGGTATTGATGTATCCAAGTGGAACGGTAATATTGACTGGGATAAGGTGAAAAATGCCGGCGTGGAATATGCCATTGTCCGTGCGGGATACCGAGGCTCCAAAACGGGAAGCCTTGTTGAGGACCCGTATTTTGCAACGAATATGAAGGGCGCGGCGGCAAGCGGTGTCCCGGTGGGAATCTACTTTTTTACCCAGGCGGTAAACGAAGTGGAAGCCGTGGAAGAGGCGTCTGTGGTTATCAGCCTGATACGGGAATACAAAATTGATTATCCCGTGTTTATTGATACCGAGGGCGCAGGCGGTAACGGCAGAGCAGACGGACTGGACCCGGAGACCAGAACACTGGTATGTGAAGCGTTCTGCCGTACCATTAAAAATGCAGGATATGACGCGGGTGTGTACGCCAGCAGAAATTGGTATAATAATAATCTTTATACAGAGCGTTTGGACGATTATATAATTTGGCTGGCAGAGTACAGAAGTACCCCCCTTTATCAGGGTTATTACCAGATGTGGCAGTATACTTCAAAGGGTAAGATTGACGGAATTGACGGAAACGTAGATATGAATATCAGTTATCTGGGAAGATAGAAATAAATTTGTGCCTGTGACCTAAGGGATACAGGTATCGGAAAGGCATGGTAAGCAGGATGGGGAAGATAACGGTTGAGACATGCGGTATAGAAGGGTTGAAGGTAATTACGCCCACTGTACACGGTGATGCAAGAGGATATTTTTGCGAGACCTATCAGTATGAAGATTATAAGGCGGCTGGAATCCCGGATATTTTTGTGCAGGACAACCAGTCAGCCTCCAAGAGAGGTGTGCTTCGCGGACTCCATTTTCAGATTGAGCATCCGCAGGCAAAGCTTGTGAGAGTCATTCGCGGTGAGGTTTTCGATGTGGCGGTAGACTTGCGCGAAGGTTCACCTACCTACGGTCAGTGGTACGGTGTTCGGTTGTCCGAAGAGAATAAAAAGCAATTTTATGTACCCAGGAATTTTGCCCATGGCTTCCTTGTGCTGTCCGATTACGCGGAATTCTGTTATAAAGTGACCGATTTCTATCATCCCGGAGATGAGGGCGGCATTATCTATAACGATCCGGCGATTGGCATTGAGTGGCCGATTGCGGAGGATATGGAGCTGATTTTCTCCGAGAGAGATACAAAGTGGGGCGGCATCGAAAGCTTGAAAAAATAACAAGGGGTAAGAAACATGAAAATATCCAAAAAAATTGGGATAAGCATATTTTCCCTTGTGGGACTTGTGTTGGCAGTGATTATTATATTGCACCAAAATCCCGGACATGCAGCAGATCCTACGGAGGAATTGATTAAGAAGATTATTTCCTGTGCAGCGATTGCGATTGCCTGTCTGATATTTGCCAAGTGGTACGATAAGATTACGACATTGCCGGCGGAACTGTTACAGAACCGTCATCTGATTTGGAAACTGGCAAAGAATGACTTCAAAAAGAGATATGCAGGCTCCTACCTGGGAGCGTTCTGGGCGATGGCACAGCCGGTGGTGACGGTAGGAATGTACTATGTGGTGTTCGATGTTATCATGGGCGGTAACGCCAGCAGAACAGCTTCGGATGTCCCCTTTGTGCTATTTCTGACGGCGGGGCTTGTGCCGTGGTTTTTCTTCAGCGAGGCGCTGAATCACGGAACAAACGCACTGCGGGAATATGATTATCTTGTGAAAAAGGTTGTATTTAAAATCAGTATTCTGCCGATTATCAAGATTATTGCGGCTACGTTTATACACCTTTTCTTTGTGCTGGTGCTCTTGGTGATTGCAGCGATATACGGCTATTATCCAACCGTTTACACGATACAGCTTTTGTATTACAGCGCGTGTCTGTTCATCTTTGTGCTGGCGCTTTGCTACACGTCCTGTGCGGTTGTGGTTTTTTTCAAGGATTTGGCGCAAATTATCAATATTGCCCTGCAAATCGGAATGTGGGCAACTCCCATCCTGTGGGATATTAATACTCTGAAGGACGACAGGTGGATTGTAGTGCTGAAGCTGAATCCGTTGGTTTACATTGTAAACGGATATCGAAGCGCAATCTATGAGAAGCAGTGGTTTTTTGAAGACTTTTTCTCTACCATGTATTTCTGGATAGTAACGGCGGTGTTGTTTGGCTTCGGTGCGTTGATTTTTAAGCGCTTGAAGACGCACTTTGCGGATGTGCTTTAATCACAAAAGAAGGGGAGCATACCTATGAAGAAAGTAGCGGATGTGCTTAAAAAGGCATTGCTGTGGAAACCGTCTGTGAAACTGCTGGCAGGAATTTTTGTGCTTATGTTTGCGGTCATGCTGTTACCGCTGATGCGTCTGGCGTTGTATTCGGTTCCGTGGTATGACGATTATATGTACGGCTACATGGCAAAGGCATGGATGATTCAGCTGGATAGCCCGTGGGGAGCAATCGTAGGTGCAATTGATTGTGCCAGAACCGAGTGGTACATTTGGCAGGGAACCTATGCATCCGGCTTTTTCATGGCGTTGATGCCGGCTATCTGGGGTGAAGAAAATTATTTCTGGGGACCTGTTTTTATAATGGTGCTTCTTACGGTAGCAATATTTGTGCTGGTAAAGGTACTGGTGAGAGATGTGCTAAAGGCAGACAGGGCATCCTGTGTTGTAATGCAGGCTGTTACGTCTATGATGGTGATTATGCTGATACACACCGCGCAAGGCGGATTTTATTGGTATATCGGCGGAATCCATTATGTGGGAATGCACTCTGTGTGTATTCTGCTTGTGGCGTGTGTAATTTGCCTGTTGCGGGCAGAAAAAAAGTGGACGACAGTCGTGTTGGTAATTTGCAGTATGGCAGCCTCGCTGATTGTAGCGGGCTCCAATTATGTAACTACTCTTCAGGGAGCGCTGCTCTTTCTCTCGCTGTTTATCTTTGGCATGATGCGATATCGGAAAAAAGCGTTGCTTTTACTGCCCGGTTTGTGCGTTTACGGAGCAGGGTTTTATCATAACATTACCGCTCCGGGAAATGACAGAAGAGCGGCAAGCTTTTCGGGAATGGGCTGTTCTCCGATGGAAGCAATCTGGCGTTCTTTTGTTGAGGCGTTCCGGTATGCCGGCGAGTTTACCGGATTTATTACGGTGGCAATTCTGATTATGCTTGTACCGGTGATTTGGTATATGGTAAAGCGTTGCAATTTTTGTTTTCGCTATCCGGCAGTGTTGTTGCTGTGGTCGTTCTGCCTGTACGCAACCGGATTTACTCCCAGCCTTTTCTCCATGGGAAATGCGGGACTGTCGAGAACCTTGAATGCAGTTAAAATAACCTGGCAGATACTGCTTTTGATAAACGAGGTTTATCTGTTGGGCTGGCTGGAAGCGTATTTGCGTAAAAAAGGCAAAGAAATTACAAAGGATAGAGTGTATTGGTGGTTTTACCCCATAATGGGAGTGTTTATGCTGTTGATTTTTGCGGCATCACCCAATAAAGCGGGATGCTATTCCGCGTATGGGGCATATTATTATATTCATAGCGGTGAGGCCTATAATTTTCATCAGGAATATTTGCAACGGCTGGAGCTTTTGAAAAGTGATGAAAGCGATGTTGTGCTGGAGCCTTATCGTTACAGACCGTGGTTTTTGTGCTCCGGCGATTTGTCGGAGAATCCGGATGCAGAGCCGAATATGGCAATTGCGAAATGGTATGGGAAAAAATCAGTGACGGTGCAGGAACCGAAAGCTGAAAAATAGTGTGACGCGGATGCGAAACAGGTGCATGGAAGGGCATAGTGAAATATGAGTGAGCAGAAACGGGAAGATATCGCCATTGCAGTCAGGGATGTGCGAAAGATTTATAAACTGTATGACAAACCGAAGGACAGAGTTAAGGATGCGCTGGGCTTCGGCAAGAAAAAGCATAAGCTGCACTATGCCTTGAACGGTGTTAGCCTTGATATACGGCGTGGAGAGACGGTCGGAATCATCGGAACCAATGGTTCCGGTAAATCCACAATTCTAAAAATCATTACCGGTGTACTGAACCCTACAGAGGGTGAGGTTATAGTGGATGGTCGTATTTCTGCCCTTTTGGAGCTGGGAGCAGGCTTCAATCAGGAGTATAACGGTATCGAGAATGTATATTTGAACGGTACCATGATGGGCTTTTCGGAGAAGGAAATCGATGAGAAGCTTCCTGCTATTTTGGAGTTTGCGGATATCGGAGATTATGTGTATCAGCCGGTAAAAACCTATTCCAGCGGAATGTTTGTGCGTCTGGCGTTTGCGGTGGCAATCAACATTGAACCGGAAATACTGATTGTGGACGAGGCGCTGTCTGTAGGAGATGTTTTTTTTCAGGCAAAGTGTTATCACAAATTTGAAGAATTTAAACAGATGGGTAAGACCATTGTTTTCGTAAGTCATGACTTGAGCAGTATCAGTAAGTACTGCGACAGAGTATTTCTTTTGAACAAAGGAAACCTGCTGGGTGAAGGCAGCCCGAAAGAAATGATTGACGCCTATAAGCGTGTATTGGTAGGACAGTATGAGCTGCCGGACGAAACAGAAAAAAATCTGCTTTCGGATAAAGATATCAGAGCGGCCGCAGAGGGAATAAATCCCAAAAAGCTGGAATACGGTGATGGTCGGGCGCAAATTGTGGAGTATTATATAACCGATGACAGAGGTGTGCGGAGCACAGCGGTGATTAAAGGAACGGAATTTACCGTGCATATGAAGGTACGGTTCGAGGCAGTATTGCCGGCACCTATTTTTGCTTTTTCCGTAAAGAATGTGCATGGAACGGAAATTACGGGAACAAACTCTATGATAGAGCGGGCTTTTTTACAATCCGTAAAGGCCGGAGAAACAAAAGAGGTGACCTTTACACAGCGTATGAACCTGCAGGGCGGGGAATATTTACTGTCGTTGGGAGTGACCGGTTACAGCGGAGATACCTTTGAGGTGTACCACAGACTGTATGATGTATTAAATATTACGGTAGTGTCGGATAAAAACACAGTGGGCTATTATGATATGGAGTCCGTGGTAAAGGTGTCTGATGCGGAGGATAAGAAAGCGGATAAACTGGTGGTGTTTCCACAGAAAGCAAATTAAAGAGGAATAGAGTATATGGCACAGAAGGAATATATTGGCAAAGTCGCGTTGGATTACAGCAAATATCCCGGAGAGGATTTTTACTGCGACGGAGATGTAGAGGATGAATTGCTGAATATTGTGAAAAATCTGTCTCCTGTGGAATACGCGGGGGTGATTGAGGAGCGCGGAAGCTGGCCCATTCTTTATCATTTGTCACCGCTACGCCAAAATATTATTGACTGGATACCCCTGAAAAAGGATAAAAAAGTTCTGGAAGTGGGAAGCGGGTGCGGAGCCATAACCGGTCTTTTGTCGAGAAAAGCGGGAGAGGTAACCTGCGTAGAGCTTTCAAAGAAAAGAAGCCTGATTAACGCTTATCGAAACAGTGAATGCGACAACGTGACCATCCGGGTAGGTAACTTTAAAGATATAGAACCCGAACTGCCTACGGATTTTGATTATATTTTCCTGGTGGGCGTTTTTGAATACGGTCAGAGTTATATGGGAGGGGACACGCCCTTTCAGGATTTTTTGAATCTTCTGATGCCCCATCTTGCGGAAGGCGGCAGAATCATTATTGCCATCGAAAACAAGTACGGCATGAAATATTTTGCGGGATGCAAGGAAGACCATCTGGGAACCTATTTTTCCGGTATCGAGAATTACCCGGACGGCGGTGTAGTGCGAACCTTTAGCAGACGCGGCTTGGAAAAGATTTTCAGAAGTTGTCAGGTGCAGGATTATTGTTTCTATTATCCGTATCCCGATTACAAGTTTATGACAACGCTGTACAGTGATGCCTATTTGCCGGGAAAAGGGGAATTGTCTAATAATCTGCGTAATTTTGACAGAGACAGAATGCTTCTTTTTGACGAGAAAAACGCATTTGACGGTGTGGTGGAAGACGGATTGTTTTCTGTTTTCTCCAATTCTTTTCTGGCGGTAATCGGTAAGCCCTTTGAAACAAAGTATGTAAAATATTCCAACGACAGAGCTCCGGAATACACGATTCGTACGGAAATCGGAAGGGATGCGGACGGGAAAATCACGGTAAGGAAATATCCTTTAGGGGAAAGAGCCGTAGAGCACGTGAAGGGGCTGGCTGTAGCTTATGAAAACCTGACGGAGCGTTATCGGGGCGGAAAGCTGGAAATCAATCGCTGTAAGCTGGTAGAACAGGGTACGGAGCTTTATGCGGAATTTGATTTTGTGCAGGGAGTGCCCTTGTCGGAGTTGATGGATGCATGTCTGGAAAAGAATGATTTAGACGGATTCCATAAGTACTTTAAAGAATATGTAGAGCGCATCGGCTACAACAATGAATTTCCGGTGGCGGATTTTGATTTGATTTTTGCCAATATTTTAGTGAACGGGGATAAGTGGACCCTGATTGACTACGAATGGACCTTCGGAAAACCCATGGACAGTAAAGAGCTGGCGTTCAGAGCAATCTACTGTTACCTGCTGGAGGATGAGAGGCGTAATAAACTGAATCTGGATTTGATATTAACGGAGCTTGATATTACGGAGGCAGACGCGGAGAATTTCCGGGAGCAGGAGAGAAGTTTCCAGAAATTTGTGACGGGAAATCGGCTTGCGATGGCAGAAATCCGTCAGCGCATCGGATATCGTACGGTGGTGCCGCAAAAATGTCTGAACCAGTATCAGGACTCGGATTTTGTGAATCGGGTACAGATATATGAAGACAGAGGAGAGGGCTGTAAGGAGGAAGAGTCTTACTTTGTAAAGGGGGCTTATCAGGAGGAAAACCTGATCGAAATGGAACTTGCAGTGGATGGAGATGTGAGAATCCTGCGCATTGATCCTGCCTTTTCCGGTTGTGTGGTGCGGATTGTGGAGTTGACGTTTAACGGAGAGCCCATCCCCATCAATAAGCGTAAAACAGTGTTGGTAAACGGACATATGGCAAAGCCGGCAACAATTGTATTTCCTACGCAGGACCCGAATATCAACATTGTGTTGTCAGAACTGAACAGACAAGCTGAGAATACCTTGTATATAAAAATGGAGATTGCAAGAATGCCGTTATCCATTGCGCAGGAAATGGGAAACGCGATGAAAAGAATTATCTAGGAGGCTTATAGATGAGAAAGTATGCTCCGAGGGCAATCAGTGTAGGAGTGGCGTATTTCAGTACCTGTGCTGTGAGTGAGTTGATGAACCGACGCGGAGAAGTGCCGTTTTCACATAGTGTGGCGTCCCTGCTGCTGTGGGGATTGTTATCCTTGTTATATGTGAGATGTGCTGAGCGGTGGATAAAGGAAGATGTGTTTCGGAACGGGAAGCGTCGGCTGAAATTTGCCGGAGTACTCAGTCTGTTACTTGGGACATTCATGGTTATGGGTTATCAACTACAGTGGGGCGGATATACCATGCCGGGCTGCAAGGCGAAACTATTGATACTTCTTCAGGGAGCCGCTGTAGGGGCGATGGTATTTCCCTTTGCGGAAAAATTATTTGCCTGGTCAGAGGGCAGGGGTGGCTTGGAAGAAAATGACAGAGGTGTCATGAACTCTGCGGCGGATGAGGAGGCGCAAAATAAAAACGCGCCGAATAAAAAGGTAGCAGATGTATCGGAAAGGAAATGGAATCCCGTAAAGATTTTCTTCTTTGGGTGGATTGGTATCTGGCTGTGTTGGATTCCGGTATGGCTTGCGTACTATCCCGTGATTATGTCCTATGACTTCCACAGACAGTCGCTGGAGGCTTTGTGGGGATATGGGTATTTTGATATGCATCACCCGGTTTTCCATACATGGTTATTGTTTTTGTTCCGCAGTCTGGGAGAGATAATCGGTTCCTTTGAAGTGGGATTTGCATGCTATTCTCTGATGCAGCAGATGATTGTCTCGGCAATCTTGGGATATGCCTGTGCCATGATGTACCGGCTGACCGGAAAAAAGTGGGTGACGATTCTGACGGGCGCGTTTTTTGGAACGTTTCCGCTGGTTTCTGTTATGGTAATGTGTACGACAAAGGATGTGTTTTTCGGCGCTTTCTTCATTTTGTTTCTGCTGTTGTTTATGGAGCGCAGCTTTTTTACGTGGAAAAGGACAAAATTGCTGAATACACTCTGGGTATTATCCGGTGTTATGATGATGCTGTTTCGCAACAATGCGATTTACGCCATGGTGGTTTTTGGTCTGTTGTTTATTGCGCTTGCGGGTAAAAAAATGCGGTTAAAGGCAGCTATGTGGGCGTTGGTGCTTGTGGTGTGCGGCAAGGGGGCAATTCTTGCAGTGGAATATGGCTTCGGCGCCTCGGAAGGAAATCCCATCGAAAAATATAGTGTGATTTATCAGTGTATGGCAAGAGTGGGAAATCTTCACGGACATCTGCTTTCGGAAGAAGAGTATGAACTGATAGACACATATGTTACGGCGGAAAGCTGGGCAGAATATAATCCGTACATTGCAGATTCCATTAAGACAATGGTGCATGGCGACAATATGGTTGCACGAAAAACGTGGGACAACATGGGAGAAGTAATTAAGGCCTGGTTTACCATCGGATTACGATATCCGGATGTTTATCTGGATGCATTTTTGAACTTAACCAGAGGATACTGGTTTTTCGATGATACAGCCCACGCGGAAATGCTGGGAGTGGGGCTGAATGACCGAATGGGGTTGCTTTATACTTATAACAGTGCGGCGGTGGAGTCCCTGCCGGATATTGAGCATGTTTCCTATTTCCCGTGGCTTGAACAGAAACTGGAATTGATTGTAAGTGCTAATATTTATTATAAATGGCCTGTGATTTCCAATTTGTTTAAGCCGGCAGTCTGGTGTTGGCTGCTGGTGGTTTATGAACTGATTATGATATATCGAAAGGATAAGAAGCGGATTCTTGTGGGACTGTATCCTTTGGTCTATTTCGGAACGATGCTTCTTGGACCCACAGCGATTATCAGATATGTGTTCCAGTTTATTTTGCTTGCACCGCTGCTGCTGGCACTTGTTTTCGCGGGCAGAGGGGAAAAAAGCATTTCCATAAGACAGAAAATGTGATAAAATGAGTGCAATAGAAGCTCGAAAAAGGAGGGCACGCAATATGGGTTACATGGAGGAATACAAATTCTGGACAGAGGATGCATATTTTGATCAGGCCACCAGAGACGAATTGGCGGCAATCAAGGAAGATGCAGCTGAAATTGAGGAACGCTTCTATAAGGAGCTGGAGTTTGGTACCGGCGGTATGCGTGGCGTTATCGGAGCAGGAACAAACCGCATGAACATTTATACCGTGCGTAAGGCAACGCAGGGATTGGCAAACTTTATTTTAAAGCAGGGAACACAGGCTAAGGGCGTAGCCATTTCCTACGATAACCGCCGTATGTCTACGGAGTTTGCGGAGGTTGCGGCACTGTGTCTGGCGGCAAACGGTATTAAGGCTTATATTTTCGGCGAATTGAGACCGACCCCTGAGCTTTCTTTTGCTCTGCGTGAATTGGGCTGTACCGCAGGCATTATGGTAACCGCAAGCCATAATCCCCCTGAGTACAACGGCTATAAGGTGTACTGGGAGGACGGCGCACAGGTAACCGCTCCTAAGGATAAGGATATTATCACAGAGGTTCTTGCCATTAAGGATTATCACACCATGAAGACCATGGATAAGGACGCGGCGATTGCGGCCGGTCTGTATCAGGTTATCGGCAAGGAAATCGATGATGCATACATGGCAGCACTGAAAAAACAGATTATTCATCCCGATGTAATCGCGGAGATGGCTGATAAAATAAAGATTGTTTATACCCCCCTTTGCGGTAGTGGTAATAAGCCGGTGCAGCGTGTGCTGTCCGAGCTTGGCTTTCAGAATGTGTATGTGGTTCCCGAGCAGGAGAATCCCGATCCGAACTTTACCACATTGGAATATCCTAATCCGGAGGACCCCAAAGCGTTTACCTATGCTTTGAATCTGGCAAAGGAAAAGGATGCGGATATTGTTTTGGCAACCGATCCCGATGCAGACCGTCTGGGCGTTTATGCAAAGGATTACAAGACCGGAGAGTATGTGGCGTTTACCGGTAATATGTCCGGTATGCTGTTGGCAGAGTACGTGCTGAGAGAGCATGCCGCAACAGGCACCATGCCCGCAAACCCGGCACTGATTACGACGATTGTTACCACCAACATGACTTTCCCCATCGCGGAAAGCTATGGTGTAAAGCTGATTGAAGTATTGACCGGATTTAAGTTTATCGGTGAGCAGATTAAGCTGTTTGAGCAGACCGGAAGCAATAATTATGTATTCGGTTTGGAGGAGTCCTACGGCTGTCTGGTGGGAACTCATGCGAGAGATAAGGATGCCATCGTTGCCGTAATGTGTCTGTGCGAGGTAGCTGCGTTCTGTAAGAAGCAGGGTAAGAGCCTTTGGGATATGATGGTGGAGCTGTATGAGAAGTACGGCTACTTTAAGGAGACCCAGTATACCATCACCTTAAAGGGTATCGACGGAGCAAAACAGATTACCGAGATTATGAACAAGCTGCGCAACAATCCGCCTAAGGAAATCGGGCAGTGGAAGGTTCTGAAGTTCCGCGATTATCAGGAGGATGTCATTCTGGATATGGAAACCGGTGAAAAGACAGCAACCGGTCTGCCTAAGTCAAACGTTCTGTACTTTGAACTGCCGGATAACAACTGGTGCTGTGCACGTCCTTCCGGTACAGAGCCTAAGATTAAGTTCTACATGGGCGTAAAGGGCGAGAGCATCGCGGATGCTGCGGCAAAGAACGAGGCTTTGACGGAGGCAATTAAGGCGTTATTGTAGGTCGGCATGAAGCAGGGCTGAGAGCGCCGGAATAGAAAGTATTGGAATAATGTGAGCCCTTGAAGTGCCGGGGAGATAATGAAATGATGGAAGCAGCGAATCCTTTCCGTAGCTTGTCTTGCAGAAGGGTTTGCTGTTTCCTTGTATTATGTGTAACAGAAAATATGAGCCGATGTGTGTAAATGACCGAAATGGAGATATGCGCGTTGCGTGAACCGGTGGGAAAGGAGGCAAAAATGGGGGCGCTGAATCTGGCAAATTTAAAGAAAACCATATATTATCTTCAGCGTAACGGGTTAAAGAATACCTGGCATGCGGCAAGGGAACGCTTGTCCCGTTCCAAGGAAGTACCCTATGTGTATATGCCGCCTACCGGGGAGGAGCTTGCAAAGCAGCGTGAAGCGTCGGTTGCGGGAATGGAGTCGGGAGCTTATCGGGGTATTTGCTTTAGCATTGTAGTGCCCCTTTACCGGACGAAGCCTACGTTTTTGAGGGAGCTTATAGACAGCATTCGTGCCCAGAGCTATCCTTTTGCAGAAGTAATTTTTGCAGATGCCACAGAGGACGAGAGCCTTTGGACGGTGCTGACGGAGTTTCCGGATGTGAAGCGGGAGGAAGAAGCGCAGGAAGCAAAAATGCCTGACGAGACACCTGCGGTGTCCGAACAAACGAAATCCCCTGTATTCCGCTATATACGGCTTGGTGCCAATGGCGGTATTTCCGAAAATACCAATGCAGCATTACCTTATGCGACAGGTGAATACGTGGGCTTATTGGACCATGATGATATTCTGACGCCGGATGCATTGTTTGAGATGGCGGAGGCGATTCGCCGGGGACGGGAAAAGGGACGAGAGCTTTCTGTCATCTATTCTGATGAAGACAAATGTGACGGAAGTGTCAGTGAGTTTTATGAGCCTCATCAGAAAGAGGACTTTAATTACGATTTGATTTTGAGCAATAACTATATCTGCCATTTCCTTGTAATGAAGCGGGAGCTGATACAAGAGCTTGGATTTCGAAAGGAATATGACGGAGCGCAAGACTATGATTTGGTGTTGCGCGCGGTGAAGCAGTTGGAAATCCCGGAGCATCCCGAGAGAGAAGTCTGCATCGGTCATGTGGGAAAAGTGCTTTATCACTGGCGCTGTCATGCGGCTTCCACGGCGGAGAATCCCCGCAGTAAGGAATATGCCTACGAGGCCGGACGACGGGCGCTGCAGGACTATATGAATACCTGCGGCATCGGCGGAACGGCAGGGCACATGAAGCATGTAGGCTTTTATCGGATAAACTATGATGAAGATATTTTCAAAGTCAGGACAGACTTGGGCGCAGTCGGCGGCCCGGTGACGGAAAAGGGGAAAATCACAGGCGGACGGATGGATGCGGAGGGGACTGTATTTTATGGAAACCAGAACCTGCACCACAGCGGCTATATGAATCGGGCGGTTTTGACCCAAAGTGCGGAAGCGGTTGATATCCGAAATATTTCCCTGCGCGAAGAGCTATGGGAGTTGTTTGAAGAAGTGACGGGAATTCCCTATCAAACTGTGGACGGAACAAGTATATGCGATGTGACACGGTTGTCGGAAAATGCGGATCATGTTGCATTGAGCCTGAAACTGTGTAAGGCAATCAGGGAGCGCGGCTACCGCATCCTTTGGTGCAGGAGGGACAATGAGTAAAGTAACGGTTGTGATACCCAATTACAACGGAATACGGTTTCTGAATGATTGTCTGACGGCAATTTATGCACAGGAGCCGGATACCCCTTCTTTTCAGGTTGTTGTTGTGGATAATGGCTCGGAGGAC
Source organism: Acetatifactor sp. (assembly GCA_045546495.1). Lineage (GTDB taxonomy): Bacteria > Bacillota > Clostridia > Lachnospirales > Lachnospiraceae > Acetatifactor. The sequence continues at coordinate 34,348 of JAZQCX010000049.1, forward strand.
GGAAGCGCGGAGGAAGCGGAGCAGAATTTTCCGCAGGCGCAGGTGATAAAGCTGCCGGAAAATACCGGGTTTGACCATGCGGTAAATGTGGGAATTGAGGTGTCAGCTTCGCCGTACGTTATTTTATTGAACAACGATACGAAGGTCATGCCGGGCTTTATAAAGTCGCTGTACCATGCAATAGAAAAGGATGAAAAGATTTTTTCCGTCAGTGCAAAGATGCTGATGTGGGATAATCCCATGCTTTTGGATGATGCCGGAGACAGGTATTGTGTGCTGGGCTGGGCGTATGCCCGCGGCAAGGGAAAGCCTGCAGCGGATTACGGGGAAGCCTGTAAGGTTTTTTCCGCCTGTGCCGGTGCGGCGATTTACCGCAAGTCTGTTTTTGAGGAAATCGGCCTATTTGATGAGGAGCATTTTGCCTATTTGGAGGATTTGGATATAGGGTACCGTGCCCTGCTATATGGCTATGAGAATTACTATGAGCCGAAAGCGGAAGTGATTCACTACGGAAGTGCCTCCAGCGGCTCCCGCTACAATGAGTTTAAAACGGTGCTTGCGGCTGCAAACAGTGTGTATGTGATTTGGAAAAATATGCCTCTTTTGCAGTGGCTTTGGAATTTACCGTTTTTTCTGGCGGGATTCTTTGCTAAGTTTCTGTTTTTCTGTGCAAAGGGTATGGGAGGCAGTTACCTGAAGGGAATCGGCAAAGGCTTCGGGAAAATTTTTTCGAAAGCCGGTCGGAAATCCAAAGTGCCTTTTTGTATGGCACGATTAAAGTATTATTTTCGGATTCAGTGGCAACTATATGTGAATACTTTTAAAATTATTAAGAAAAATTAAGAATTGGCTTCATAAATTCATAAGTTGTTTTTTTTATAATATAAGTTACGGATTGGTTGAGGTATAGTTTATGATTAAGGATAACCAGAAGATATTCAACCGATTATTGGTAATTATAGATGCCGCCATCACAGCGGCATCCTTTATGGGTGCTTATTTTTTTAAATTCTACATTTTGATGGATGGTCCTGAGCTGGGCGTCTTACCTGTGACGGATTATCTGGGTTTACTGGCGTTCATCGTTCCGGTGTATGTACTGATTTATTACATGAGCGGTGTGTACACACCGAAGAGAACCGTGCGGAGACGATACGAGATTTACGGTATCGTGAAATCCAATACGATTGGTATTTTTACGCTGATCATCAGTCTGTACATGATTGTGCGGGAGTTTAACGTATCCCGTTCCGTTATGGCGTTTTTCTATATCTTTAATGTAGTATTAACCTCCGGTTTCCGGATTGCTCTGCGGAAATTATTGCGCACGCTCCGTAAGAACGGATATAATTTGAAGCACATTCTGATTGTGGGATATTCCCGTGCGGCGGAAGAGTACATCGACAGACTGGCTGATAATCCCCAGTGGGGTTATGTTGCGTGCGGTATTCTGGATAACAATATCCCGGCAGGGACACTCTATAAGGGAGTGAAGGTACTGGGCTCTCTTGGAAATCTGGAAATTATTCTGCCGGAAAATAAGCTGGATGAAATTGCGATTGCCTTGTCCCTGAAGGATTACGATTATCTGGAGGATATTGTTGGAACCTGTGAAAAAGCAGGTGTTCATACGAAATTTATTCCCGATTACAACAGCCTGATTCCCGGGAAACCGTATACGGAGGATTTACAGGGGCTGCCTGTTATCAACATCCGATATGTGCCGCTGACCAACACAGGTAACATGCTGGTGAAGCGTGTGATGGATATACTGGGATCGCTTTTTGGTATTTTGATTACATCGCCGATTATGCTGATTGCAGCAATACTGGTTAAGGTAACCAGTCCCGGTCCGATTATTTTTAAACAGGAGCGGGTGGGACTTCATAATAAGTCCTTTTATATGTATAAGTTCCGCAGTATGGAGATACAGTCAGCGAAGGAAGAGAAGCGCGCATGGACGGTGAAGAATGACCCCCGGGTGACCGGAGTGGGTAAATTCTTACGTCGTACCAGTCTGGACGAGCTCCCGCAGTTGTTCAATATTTTAAAGGGTGATATGAGTCTGATCGGTCCGCGCCCGGAACGACCGCATTTCGTTGAAAAGTTTAGGGAGGAAATTCCACGCTATATGGTAAAGCATCAGGTAAGACCCGGTTTAACCGGTTGGGCACAGGTGAACGGCTACCGCGGCGATACCTCCATCCGTAAGAGGATTGAACACGATATTTACTACATCGAGAATTGGACCCTGGGTTTGGATATTAAAATTATTCTCATGACCTTTCTCACAGGGTTTATCAATAAAAATGCGTACTAATTTTTACGAATCAAGGAGAAGAAATTGTTATGGCAGAAGAGAGATTTAATTCCCGAAACGGAGCACCTTCCAGACAGGGAGGAGCTGCGAAAAGACCGAATGCAAAGCAGCGTCAGGCCCAGAATAAAAAGAAGCTGATTGTATTTGTGCTTGAGCTGATTATTATTTTAATCATGCTGGCAGTGTTGTACCTTATTATGAATAAGACAACGGACGGACCGAAGGTAACCGTATTGGAGCCCGATAAGCTGGAAATCCATGAGCAGGTAAAAGAAAATGTGGTTATGAAGGGCTACATGAACATAGCGTTATTCGGTGTGGATGCCAAAACGGATAAGCAGTTGCTGAAGGGCAGCCGAAGCGATAGTACCATGATTGCAAGTATCAATCTGGATACAGGTGATATTAAGCTTGTCAGCGTATATCGTGATACTTATCTGAATCTGGGTACCGATGAGTACAACAAGTGTAATGCGGCTTATTCCAAGGGTGGTGCAGAGCAGGCGGTTAAGATGCTGAACATGAACCTTGATATGAATATTACGGATTTCGTTACTGTCGGTTATGCGGGGGTACGCGATGTAATTGACGGTTTGGGTGGTGTTTATATCGATGTGGATAGCGAAGAGCTGAAGCATATCAACAACTACCAGATTGATATTGCGGATGTTTTGAAGTGTGACTATAAGAAGGTAACAGAGACAGGTTATCAGTTGCTTGACGGTTTGCAGGCCACGGCATATTGTCGAATCCGTTATACCAAGGGTGATGACTTCAAGCGTGCTTCCCGTCAGCGTGAGGTAATTATGGCAATCGAGGAGCAGGCGAAGAGTACAGATCCGGCAACTCTGGTGAAGGTATTTAATGATGTCCTTGATAATGTTTATACCAGTATCGATTCCGAGACCATGCTTCAGTTGATTGGTAATATTGCAAATTACCGTATTGTGGACGAGGGCGGTTTCCCTGAAGAGTCTATGCGTACAGTGGCAACAATCGATAAGAATGACTCAAGTAAGAGTAAGCCGGGAAGCAGCGTTATTCCTCTTGATTTGGAGTCTAACGTTGTATGGCTGCATCAGTTCCTGTTTAATGATCAGGATTATCAGGTTACCGACAGTGTACGTGAGTACAGCGAAAAGATTAAGTATGATACGGATCCCTATATCAAATAATTGCAAAATGAGATAGCTTACGGGAGGGAGTCAAAACGGCTCCCTCTTTTTGTGACAGGAGAAGTAAATTGAAAGCAGATATTATTATTCCGGTATATAAACCGGGGAAAGAGCTGCTTGTAATGTTGGAGCGGCTGAAAAACCAAACCGTAAAGGTGGGGAATATCATCCTCATGAATACGGAGGAGAAGTATTTTGCGCAGGTGGCGGACAGTGAGCTGATTCGGGGAGCGGATTCCGGTGTGAGGGTTTACCATCTTTCCAAGGAGGAATTTAATCACGGTGCAACACGCCATGCGGGAGTATGTCACTCTGATGCGGAGATTTTTATCATGCTGACCCAGGATGCCATGCCTGTGGATGAATTTCTGGTGGAGAGGCTGACGGCAAACCTTACAGGAGATGTAGCGGTGGCCTACGGCAGGCAGCTGGCAGATGATAAATCAAGTGTATTTGAGAGGATTTCAAGAGAGTTTAACTATCCGGAGACTTCCCGGATAAAGTCCTTGGAGGATTTGTCCGAGCTGGGTATTAAAACTTATTTCTGCTCTAACGTGTGCGCGGCCTACCGTCGCGATATTTATGATAAACTGGGCGGCTTTGTGGAGCGGACCATATTTAATGAGGATATGCTTTATGCGGCAAAGGCAGTGAAAGCGGGATATCGTATTTCCTATGAGGCAGAGGCAAAGGTAGTACATTCTCACAGCTTTACCAACATGCAGCAGCTTCATCGCAATTTTGATTTGGGAGTGTCTCAGGCGGAAAATCCGCAAGTGTTCGCCGGCGTGAAATCTGAATCGGAGGGTAAGAAGCTGGTAAAGTCGGCATGGCATTATCTGAAGGAGACAGGCCAGAGGCGCCGTTTCCCCGGATTTTGTGTTCAATGCGGTTTTAAGTATGCGGGGTATCTTCTGGGGAAGAAGTATCGGAAACTGCCGAAGAAATGGGTGTTGAAGCTGACTTCAAACAAAGAGTATTGGTTAAATTAGATTTTGCAGTTTTTTCATACAGAAAACACAAATTTGTCACAAATGGCGTCTATACTTAGGTACATGGAGATGGAACAGGAAACAAGGTTTGTTTAAAAGGAGAGAGGAATCGATATGTACGATAAAGAATATTTTGATTATACAACTTATCCTACGGAAGAATTGGAAAAGAAGGCAAAGGAAGCCAGAGCGGAAAGTGACCGGCAGGTGAAGGAGATAAAGCGTGCCCAGAAGGAGCATAAAGCACAGTATAAGGCGCAGCTGAAAGCGAGCCGTGCTGAACAGAAGGCGCAGAAGCGCGCGAGCAGACAGCCTATGGGAACCGGGAAAAAGGTCGTTATGGCAATCAGCCTCGGACTTTGCTTCGGCGTGTTTGCGGGAGCAGGATTTTCTGCGGTACAGTATGGTTTTGGTCTGCTGAATCCCAAGGAGGAGCAGGAGGCGGTTATTTCCCAGATTCCTTCCCAGAATACAACCGTTCAGACACCTGAATACGCAACAACCCAGATAACCTATGTACAGGATGATATTTCTGATGTTGTGGAAGAGGTGATGCCGGCGATGGTATCTATTATCAGCAACTATACCACTACAACAACCGACTTCTGGGGTCAGAGCTATCGCCGTGAATCTGCATCCAGCGGTTCCGGAATTATTGTTGCGGAGAATGATAAGGAGCTGCTGATTGTGTCCAATAACCATGTGGTAGAGGGTGCGGACAGGCTGGAGGTTACCTTTATCGACGGAACCACTGCGGAGGCGCAGATAAAGGGCCTGGATTCCGATATGGACCTGGCGGTGGTTGCGGTTTCCGTTGAAAGCCTTTCGGAGGAAACCAAAAACAACATTTCTGTAGCGATGCTGGGAGACAGCGATAATTTAAAGCTGGGTGAGCCCGTAATTGCAATCGGTAATGCACTTGGCTACGGTCAGTCTGTAACAAACGGAATCGTCAGTGCGCTGGACCGTGAGCTTGAATTGGAGGACGGTTCTACGGGAGTTTTCATTCAGACAAACGCAGCCATTAACCCCGGTAATTCCGGCGGTGCGCTGTTAAATATCAACGGTGAGGTTATCGGTATTAACTCTAATAAAATCGGCGGGTCTGCTGTTGAAGGTATGGGTTATGCCATCCCTATCAGCTCTGCAAACCCGATTATTGCGGATTTGATGGAGCGTCAGACAAGAAGTAAGGTAGCGGCGGACGAAGTGGGCTATATCGGTATCCAGATGCAGGATGTAACTGCGGAAGCCGTTCAGTTTTACAATATGCCGCAGGGCGTGTTTGTATATGAGGTACTGCCCGGATGCGCTGCGGAAGCAGCAGGTGTAAGACATCGCGACGTAATCGTGAAGTTTGACGGACGCAAGATTGTCACAATGGATGATTTGAGAAATGCGCTGCAGTATTATAAGGCAGGAGATACGGCGACCATTACGGTGATGCGTGCCGTAAACAGCGAGTATGAGAGCGTGGAGCTGGAAATCACCCTGGGAGAAAGACCTAAGGAGTAAGACATTGGTTCGAGTTTTTTATGAGCCGGTATAAAAATAAGAGTCGTGTCCGCAATCGGACGGAAGAGTGAGCAAAAGAGTATGCGCTGTCCTCCGTCGCCTGCGGACGCGACTTAATTTTTTTAGACATGACTACTTTAGAAAAACTTAACTTGTACAGGATAGGGTTTTCGAGTATACTCATATCAGGATGTATTTGTGCGGAGCGTCGCAAATAGGTTTTCGTGTGATATCGGAGTTGGCTGTGGGTTTTTTCCATGCAGGATACGCTTCGGAATGGAGAAGAATATGTCGGATTTTTTTGATAAAGAATATGAGAACGAAGAGCAGGCAGAGGGCGATTTGACCGTGACAGAGGATGCGGCCGAGAAAACAGAAAAGTCTCCCGCAGATGCCTCGGATACAAAGAAGGCAGGCAAGAGCGATAACAGTGAATATGAGGATGTCTGCTTTATCTGCCGCAGACCGGAAAGTAAAACGGGAAAGATGTTTAAGCTTCCCAACAACATTTGTGTCTGCAATGATTGTATGCACCGGACCATGGAAACAGTCAGCCAGTTTGACTACCAGGGAATGCTGAATGACCCGCGTATGCAGGAAGAATTTGACCAGATGACGAGACAGGGCGGCTTTCCCAATATCAGCTTTGTAAATTTGGCAGATTTGCAGGGAGACGGCGGAATACCCAATAAGCAGAAGCTGAAAAAGAAGAAGAAAAAAGAAGGTGAGGAGCCGATTCTGAATATCAGGGATATTCCCGCACCTCATAAGATAAAGGCCAGTCTGGATGAGTATGTGGTCGGACAGGAATATGCCAAAAAAGTGATTTCTGTGGCAGTTTACAATCACTACAAGCGGGTTGCCACCAATACCATGGATAATATCGAAATCGAGAAATCCAATATTCTGATGATAGGACCTACCGGTTGCGGAAAAACCTATCTGGTGAAAACGTTGGCAAGACTTTTGGATGTGCCTCTTGCCATTGCGGATGCAACCTCTTTGACCGAGGCCGGTTACATCGGCGATGACATCGAATCTGTAGTGTCCAAGTTGCTTGCGGCAGCAGATAATGATGTGGAAAAGGCAGAGCGGGGTATTATTTTCATCGATGAGATCGATAAAATTGCAAAGAAAAAGAATACCACCAGCCGTGATGTCAGCGGTGAGAGCGTGCAGCAGGGAATGCTGAAGCTGTTGGAGGGTGCGGAAGTAGAGGTTCCTGTGGGAGCGAACAGCAAGAATGCGATGGTTCCCCTTGCTACCGTAAATACCCGCAACATTCTGTTTATTTGCGGCGGCGCTTTTCCGGATTTGGATGAAATTATTAAGGAGCGTCTGCGGAAATCAACGTCTATCGGCTTCAACTCGGAGCTGAGGGATAAGTATGATAAGGAGAAGAACATCCTGTCTAAGGTACTGGTTGAGGATATCCGTAAGTTCGGTATGATTCCTGAGTTCCTCGGACGACTGCCCATTATCTGTACGCTGGAGGGGCTTTCCGAGGAAATGATGGTGAAGATTCTAAAGGAGCCTAAGAACGCGATTCTGAAGCAGTATCAGAAGCTGTTGGAGCTGGACGAGGTAAAGCTGGAGTTTTCGGAGGATGCGCTGGAGGCGATTGCCAAGAAAGCAATGGAGCGGGATACCGGAGCAAGAGCTCTTCGTTCCATTATCGAGGATTTCATGCTGGATATCATGTACGAAATTCCCAAGGATGATAATATCGGAAGAGTGACCATCACAAAGGACTATATTGAGGGCACCGGCGGACCGGTGATTGATATCAGAGGAAACCTGATGCTGGAGGAGAAGAAGGAGGCACAACCGCTGCCCCAGTCGGAGCCTACGGAGTAATGGGGAAATGCTGTGTCTGAAACGCCGGGATGGATAAACCAAAACGGATTAGTAGGAAAAACAGGAAATCGGAACAGGAAATAAAACAAAGTCCCGTCGGGCTGCCACAGACAGCCTGTGACGGGGCTTTCGTGATAGTACGAGGAGGAGTGGAGAGTATTATGAGAAGAAAAAGAATTGTGCTGTTATTGTGTGGTATGCTTATTTTGCTTTATGGCGGCTGCGGCACGGAAAACGAAAAGCCGGAATTTTCCGTATCTGCTGTACAGCTGAAGTCTGAGGAGAATCAGCAGACACAGGATGCACCTATAGGGGAAAAATCGGATGAAGCAGGTATACCCGCAGAGGAAAAGACGAATGAAGCAGACAGGGCTGCGGGGGATGCGGCAGGCAAAGAGAGCATAGCCGAAAAAGAAGAAAAAAGCGAAACGGAGAGTATTCAGGATGAGATTGCAAGGGTAGAGGCTGCGTCCCGGGAATATGAGAATGCTGATTGGGGCAGGATGGGACAACAGGATATGAACCGGACAACTGCGCAGTGGTATCAGCTTTGGGACGACGAGCTTAATTCTCTGTGGGGCAGATTGAGTGATGAACTGGATGCAGAGACGAAAGCGAAGCTGCTTGAAGAACAGCGGGCATGGATTAAAAGAAAAGAAAAAAATATAATAGGTGCCGGTATGCAGGCATATGGCGGAAGCCTTCAGCCTCAAGTGGAAAACTCGGTAGCGGAAGAAATGACGCGGGCAAGGGTATATATACTTGCGGGCTATTTAGCTGAGGTTCGAAATGAGACATTTGAGATACCTTCTGAAATTCAGGAAAGCATGGAAGCCACAGACCCGGATTTAGATGATGTTTTCGAGAAATTTGAGGGACAATGGATATTTGATAAAGAGCGTGGGGCATGTGTTGGTATTGAGAGAACAGAAAATTGTTCGTACGGCGTTGCCGGAAGTAATTGGACGGTTTGGGTAACCGGCGGAGATATTATTTCGGATCTTGACGTATATGGTTACACGGACAGAAACATTCTGTTCAAGGTAGCGCATGACGGATATGACTCCTATTATGAACTTTCGTTTTATACGGACAAACTCTATTTTACATATGGGACTTCGTTGTATGAGATGGATGATGTTATCATCTGTGAATGATATTTTCGGATTTTGAGAAATATAGGGGCTTATGAGGGAGAATGAGATGAAAAGAAGTGTGTGGTCAAGTGTGCTTTTGGTAAGTGTATTATTAGCCGGATGCGGTTCGGGCAAGCTACAACCGGCGGAAGAAAGGTCAGCCGATAATCCTTATGGGGTGGAAAAGCACATAATGGTTACTGTGAACGACGGCATTGAAAAATTCCTGGCCGGCGAAATAAATGCCCACGGGAATGGTCTTTATGCGGAGGAGACATTTTATATCTCCGAGCTTCCGGCAGGGGAAGAGTGGGATGCGTACAGCGTAGGAGACGAGCTTGATCTTGATAATGACGGCGAGGAGGAACTGATTTTAAACGGCCCGTACGGAGGGCTGTATTTGGACAGCTTTGGCGGCAGGGTGAAAGTGTTTGCCGGCGGAGACGGGACGGCAAGTGTTCTTTCCCATACAGAGTGTGACGGCGAAATATGGATTGTGCATAGCGATACAACACATGCCGGCAGAAAATATTATAAGCTCGAAAAATACTCCGGCGCGGATAAAGTGACAGAGAGTGTTGTTTTGGAATGTCATGAGCAGGACGGAAGCCTGCAATATTATCTGAACGAAAATGAAGTGACGGAATCGGAATATAAGGAATCTTATGAGAAGTTTTTCGGAGATAGGTAAAAATAGTTGACAAAAGAAAATACTGTGGTAATATAAACATATGAACAATGGTTCATATGAAGAAGCGAAAGGAGTAGGGCTATGAAGAAAACATATAAAATCGAGGTGGATTGTGCGAACTGTGCGCTGAAGATGGAAGAGGCTGCAAAGAAGGTAGAGGGTGTGCAGGATGCAACGGTTAGCTTTATGACCCAGAAAATGAAGGTGGAATTCGCGGAAGGCGCAGAGGAGACGGCTGTAATGCAGGCGGTTGTGAAGGCTTGTAAGAAGGTAGAGTCGGACTGCGAAATTTATTTTGAGTAAGTTTGGGAGAGCGCTATCGTGTGTGCCTGTCGAAGGGTGAAATCCGATGACGCGGCGAGTTCGAGAGCCAAAGCGGCAGGGCGAAGCTACATACATGCGGGTGTGCCTGAGAAAATGAGGAGAAGCCGTAATGCGGCTTGAAAAATATGACAAAGAAGCAGAAGAAAGTATTATATAGAATTATTATTGCGGCGCTTCTTATTGTGGCGCTGCATTTTGTTCCCGTGGAAGGGTATTTGCGGTTTGCTTTGTATCTGATTCCGTATACTATCATTGGATATGATATTCTGAGGAAAGCGGCGTTGGGAATTGCCCATGGGGAGGTGTTTGATGAAAATTTCCTGATGGCGGTAGCCACCGTAGGCGCTATGCTGCTTGGTGTATACCATGAGGCAACCGGGCAGGAGGGCGAGTTTGTTGAAGGCGTGGCGGTTATGCTGTTTTATCAGATTGGCGAGCTGTTTCAGGCGGTGGCAGTCGGAAAGAGCCGCCGGAATATCAGTGCGCTGATGGATATCCGCCCTGATTATGCGAATTTGGAACTCGAAGGTGGGGAGACGGAGAAAGTGGATCCGGATGATGTGGAAATCGGTTCCGTGATTCTGGTGCGTCCCGGCGAAAAAGTACCCATAGACGGTGTTGTCTTGACGGGTAGCTCGACTCTTGATACGGCCGCTCTCACGGGCGAAAGTATTCCCCGTGAGGTGTATGAAGGCAATGAGATTATCAGCGGCTGTGTGAATTTATCCGGCGTGCTTCGGATTCGAACCACAAAGGAATACGGGGAGTCTACGGTTTCCAGAATTCTGGAGCTGGTTGAGAACTCCGCCATGAAAAAGTCGAAGACGGAGAATTTTATTACAAAGTTTGCGAAATATTATACGCCTGCGGTATGCTACAGTGCCTTGGCGCTGGCAATCCTGCCGCCGGTGATTAACATGGTGATCGGAAAGGAAGCGGGCTGGAGTACATGGATTATCCGTGCGCTGACCTTTTTGGTAGTCAGCTGTCCCTGCGCGTTGGTGATTTCCATTCCGCTGAGTTTTTTTGGCGGAATCGGCGGTGCGTCGGCCTGCGGCATTCTGATAAAGGGCTCTAATTATCTGGAAGCACTGGCGAAAACGAAGTGTGTTGTGTTTGATAAAACAGGAACGTTGACCCGTGGTGTGTTCCGTGTGACGCGGTTAAAGCCGGCGGGGAATTTTACGGAGGAGCAACTGTTGGAATACGCGGCTTACGCGGAAAGCTACTCCAATCATCCGATTAGTATAAGCTTGCGGGAAGCTTACGGAAAAGAGCTTGCAGCAACGGAAGTAACGAATGTGGTGGAACTTGCAGGACACGGTGTTACAGCCTGTGTAAAGGGATGTCCGATAGCAGCGGGGAACGCAAAGCTGATGAAGCAGCTTGCCGTAACTGTGGAGGAATGCACGGAGCCCGGAACGGTGGTGTATGTTGCTGTCAGGGGAAGCTACGCCGGATATATATTGATTGCGGATGTGATAAAAGAACAGTCTGCAGAGGCGATTACGGAGCTGAAAGCATTGGGCGTGAAAAAGACTGTGATGCTGACGGGGGATGCAAGGCCAGTGGCGCAGCATGTAGCGGCGCAGCTGGGTCTGGATGAGGTAAAGAGTGAGTTGCTCCCGGCAGATAAGGTGGAGGCTGTGGAAGAACTGCTTCGGCAGAAGGCATCCGATGAAAGACTTGCGTTTGTGGGAGATGGAATCAACGATGCCCCGGTACTTTCCAGAGCGGATATCGGTGTGGCGATGGGAGCCTTGGGCTCCGACGCGGCAATTGAGGCGGCAGATGTGGTACTGATGGATGATAATCCGCTGAAGCTGGCACATGCCATTTGGATTTCTAAGAAATGTCTGCGCATTGTGTATGAGAATATTGTTTTTGCGCTTGGCGTAAAGGCAATATGCTTGATTCTGGGGGCGCTGGGTATCGGCGGTATGTGGCTTGCCATCTTCGCAGATGTAGGAGTGATGGTGCTGGCAGTGTTGAATGCGGTGCGTTGTCTGCATGTAAAAGAATAGAGAAATTTTCCATATCGCTCCGTGCAACGGTTGATGTTCGGGGCGATATCCGGTTCAAGGTATTTTTCATTTTGGACTTGCAATTTTATGATGCCCTGTTACATACTATAGGTATGGAAACAGAAAGGATACGATAAGATGAAAAATTATTTTATTATATTGATTCCCCTTTTGGGGACGGTCTTAGGCTCGGCAATGGTCTTCTTTATGAAACGGGAGATGAACCGAAAGCTTGAAAAGCTTCTGCTGGGGTTCGCTTCCGGTGTTATGATTGCCGCCTCCGTATGGTCACTCCTGATTCCGGCCATTGAAATGTCAGAGGCTCAGGACGGTATTAAATGGCTCCCTGCCACAGTGGGATTCCTGCTCGGCATGGGGTTTCTTCTGCTGCTCGACAGTTTGATTCCGCACCTGCATATCAACAGCGAAAAACCGGAGGGTGTGAAGTCCGGACTGGGAAAGTCTGCCATGCTCGTACTTGCGGTAACGCTCCATAACCTGCCGGAGGGAATGGCGGTAGGTGTTACCTTTGCGGGAGCGCTGATGGGAGAAAGCGGGATTACCATGGCGGGGGCGCTTGTCCTTGCAATCGGAATCGCCATTCAGAATTTCCCTGAAGGTGCCATTATTTCTATGCCCATGAGGAGTACCGGGGTAAGCCGCCTGAAGGCGTTTAAGTATGGTGCGCTTTCGGGAGTGGTGGAGCCTCTTGGCTCCGTGCTTACCATTCTTCTTGCATCCCATGTGGTGCCCATATTGCCTTATCTGTTGGCTTTTGCCGCAGGTGCCATGATTTATGTTGTTGTGGAGGAGCTGATTCCCGAATCACAGTCGGGAGAGCATTCCAATATCGGTACGGTAGGCGTGGCACTTGGGTTTGCGTTGATGATGGTGCTGGATATTGCGTTGGGATAGGCTTTGGAAAAACAGTTACAGTCACCGGCGCAGCTACGGGACTGCGGAACGGTTAAGGGCGCGTTCACGGAAGGTGGAAAATTGAGATAGGAATGCGCGGATGGGAGAATACGGATGAAATTATTGATAATACGACACGGAGACCCGGATTATGAAAGGGATTCTTTGACTGAAAAGGGCTGGCGGGAGGCAAAGCTGCTGGCAGAAAAGATGGCAAAGACGGATGTGACTGCCTTTTATGTATCGCCGCTTGGGCGCGCTAGGGATACTGCGTCCGTGACCTTGGAAAAAATGGGGAGAACCGCGCAGGAATGCGATTGGCTGCGTGAGTTTCCCTGCCAGATTTTACGCCCTGATGTAGAGGGCAGAAGAAAGATTACGTGGGACTGGTTGCCTCAGGACTGGACCGCACAGCCGGCTTATTTCGATAGGACACAGTGGTGCAGGACGGAGGTTATGACAGAGGGGAACGTGGATAAGGAGTATGCTTACGTGACTTCTAAACTGGACGAGCTGTTGGCAAGCCATGGTTATGTACGGGAGGGGGAACTTTATCGGGCGGAGCGCCCGAACCGGGATACCATCGTTTTGTTTTGTCACTTCGGACTGGAGTGCGTATTGCTGTCCCACTTAATGAACGTGTCTCCCATGATATTGTGGCACCATACCTGTGCGGCGCCTACGGCGGTTACTACGGTAGTAACGGAGGAGAGAAGACGCGGCATAGCAAGCTTCCGCATGAGCAGCTTTGGGGACGTTTCCCACCTCTACGCAGGCGGTGAAGAGCCTTCCTTTCAGGCACGCTTCTGCGAAACCTACGACAGCGACGAACGCCATGACTAAAACGGGCTCGTGCCTTTTTACCGGAATAAATCGTGGCCGGAGTGTGTTCTGTTGACAAAGACACGGACAATGGAGGATTCCAAAGGCACAATGTTGAACCAATTTCAGGGCGGCGGCATATAGTTTTGTAAGAACCCATGCGGCGGAGGTATGCATGCCGGAGTCATTTGAGAGCTGTAGAGAAAAAATCCTGTCGGAGGAATATTACGATATCATAACGGATTTCCCGATTCGACCGGAAAGTGCGGAGGGCGCTGACCTCTGCTATGTGCAGGTGGAGAGTTTTTTTAATATCGTGTACTGGAACAGGAACCAGGTGGTCAATGCAGACAACTACTTTTACAGCCATAGAAACCTGCCGAAGCTGTACGGGCTGATGCAGGAGGAGACACCCGATTTTTCAGGGAATTTATCCCCAGAGAGTCGGGTGTCGTTTGTGTCGGAAGAAATTTCTGCCTCGCAGATTCCCGGGGCGGAATTTGACCCGAACAGTCTGATTATCAGCGGGATTACACAGGTGCAGCGGGAACCCTTAAATCTGGAGGGAAACGGGTGTGTGATTGTGTTTATTGATACAGGGATTAATTATGCGGATGCAGCTTTTCGGCGCGAGGACGGAAGCAGTCGGATTCTGGCGATCTGGGACCAGACCATCCAGACAGGCACGCCGCCGGAGGGCTTTTATTATGGTACGGAATATACCGGAGAGGAAATCAATCGTGCGTTGCAGTCGGAGAATCCTTACAGTATTGTTCCGAGCCGGGATACTAACGGACATGGCAGTAACATGGCCGGAGTAGCGGCGGGAAGTCGCCTGCGAAACGGAATATCTTATCTTGGGGCGGCTCCGGGGGCTGATATCGTTGTGGTAAAGCTAAAGGAGTGTAAACAATATTTAAGGGATTTCTACCTGATACCGCAGGATGTGCCTGCTTATCAGGAAACGGATATTATGCTGGCAGTACAATACGGAAATACCTTTGCAGATACCTTTCGAAGGCCGGTGGTCTTCTGCCTTGGCATCGGGACGAATTACGGTGACCATGCGGGAAGCTCTGCCCTGTCACGCTATTTGAATGCGGTGGCGGTTAGGAGAAGCCGGGCAGTTGTAGTCTGCGGAGGAGACGAGGGAAATGCCGACCACCATTTTCAGGGAGAGATGGAAGATGAGCAGGGCGAACGATTGCAACAAAAACGGGTTGAGATTCGGGTGGGAGAGAATGCGCAGGGATTCCTTTTGGAATTCTGGGGCAGTATTCCGGATGCTTTTTCCGTGGCGGTTCGTTCTCCGGGGGGCGAGACGATTCCGCCCGTACGGCTGGGGATTCGGGATGCAATCACTTACGATTTTATTTACGAGGAGACGGAAATTACGATTGCAGGAGAGTTGGTGGAGCCGGCATCCGGAGAAGAGCTGATTACGCTTAGAGTGAAAAATCCGACGGCTGGTATTTGGACATTTCAGGTGGCGGCGGTAGGAGAAATTCACAACGGAACCTTCCACATGTGGCTTCCGATTACGCAGTTTTTAAATACGGAGGTAATGTTTCTTGAGGCAAGTCCCTACGTTACCCTGACGGAGCCGGCTATGGCATCGGACTGTATCAGCGTTTCCACCTACGATGCTTCTAACAACAGCTTTTATATTGAGTCGGGGAGGGGCTTTTCCCGGGTGGGGACAATTTTCCCGGATTTTGCGGCGCCGGGAGTTAATGTATCCACCATTCGCGGGACAAATACGGGAAGCTCCCTTGCGGCGGCAATTACGGCAGGTGCGGTGGCACAGTTTATGGAGTGGGCGGTGGTAGAAGAAAATAATGTGGCGGTGGAAAGCCGGGAAATTAAGAACTATTTTGTGCGGGGAGCATCCAGAGATTTCGGGTTAAATTATCCCAACAGAGAATGGGGCTACGGAAGGCTGAACATGGTAGGAGTATTTAATGCCTTAATTGGCGTGTAATAGCGATAGCGGGAGAGAATTTTGCGGGAGAGGGTGCCATAAGGAATCCGCAGCAGGAAATCCACATATATTGTAGGGAGAAACGGGAGTGTAACGGATATGAAAACAATATATGTAAAAAAGATTGTGGAACAGACCTGCGAAAAGACTGCGGAAGCTTGCAAAAGCGGAAAATGGAAAAAGGTGGTTCCTACCATGGTGTTTCTTGGGGCGATGTTTTTGCTTGGACGGGTGGCAGCCGAGACGGTGGCAGAGGAAGCGCGGAGTACCTCGTATAATGAGGCGGTGGCAGAGTATGAGGGGAACGGAATGCGTGCCGCTGCGGAAGGGACAGCCGACAGTCTGTATGGCGGAGTGCAGCAGATGCAGGAGGGGATAGTCGCAGGAAATGCGGAAAACTGGGGATTGGGCTTTGGCAAAAAAGAAGGGGAAAAGCCAACCGGAACCGCAACCATATCGGAAATGGAGAAGTATAATGCTTATTATATGGCGGAGGGTGACGAGAAGGTGCTGTACCTGACCTTCGACTGCGGTTATGAAAACGGCAACACAGAGCCGATTCTGGATGCATTGAAGAAGCATAATGCACCGGCCACCTTCTTTGTAGTGGGACATATGCTGGAGTCTGCACCGGAGGTGGTAAAGCGAATGGTGGAAGATGGTCATACGGTGGGGAATCATACCTACCATCATTACGATATGTCGAAAATCTGTGATAAAGCCTCCTTTGAAAAAGAAATGACGGATGTGTCGGAGAAGTTCAGTGAGCTGACAGGGTGCGAAATGAGTATGTACTATCGTCCGCCCCAGGGAAAATACAGCACGGAAAATCTGAAGATGGCAAAGGATATGGGGTATTCCACCTTTTTTTGGAGTCTTGCCTATGTGGACTGGAAGCAGGACAGCCAGCCCAGCTGTCAGGAGGCAATGGATAAGCTGACAAAGCGGGTACATCCCGGGGCAATTGTTTTACTTCACAGCACTTCCTCAACAAACGCGGAGGTTATGGATGAAATACTGACAAAATGGGAGGAAATGGGCTACACGTTCCGTCCCTTGTCGGACTTTGTGGAACAGGTGGATGAAGGAAACCCTAACCGTACATAGCATCTGCCCGGAAAATGCACTTATCTGATAAAATGACAAATGAAGTTGCGCGATAAAAAATCTTTGACAAGGTGTGTGCTCTGACATATAATGTGTTTCGGAAAAAACGATGGCATTTGTGACAACTGTGTCGGTAATACAAAAGCATCAAATAGTTGATACGGTGTAAAACAGAGTCGTTAAGAAAGGAACACAGTATAAGGTCGGGAGGACAGACATGAAAAAGGAATTGGTGGTTGTGATTGATTTCGGCGGACAGTATAACCAGTTAGTGGCAAGGCGTGTCCGGGAATGTAATGTTTACTGTGAAATTTACTCCTATAAGACGGATTTGGAAAAGATTAAGAGCATGGAGCCAAAAGGCATTATTCTGACCGGCGGCCCCAGCAGCTGTTATGAAGAAGAGGCAGCCACCTGCTCTCCTGAGCTGTTTGAGCTGGGCATTCCGGTTCTCGGACTTTGCTACGGTGCGCAGCTTATGTCCCATGTATTGGGCGGCAGAGTAGAAAGGGCCAAGATGCGGGAATACGGAAAGACAGAGGTGGAGCTGGATGTGACTTCGCCGCTGTTTACAGGCGTGTCACCGCATACCATCTGCTGGATGAGCCATTTTGACTATATTTCGAAGCTTGCGCCGGGCTTCCGCGCGGTAGCAGTTACGGATAACTGCCCTGTTGCAGCAGCGGAATGCCGGGAAAAGCAGCTCTATGCCATTCAGTTTCATCCTGAGGTACTTCACACCGTGGAGGGCTCTAAGATGCTTTATAATTTCGTGCGCAACATTTGCGGCTGTGTCGGAGATTGGCGCATGGATTCCTTTGTGGAGGAATCTGTTAAGGCGATTCGTGAAAAAGTGGGGAATGGTAAGGTGCTTTGCGCTCTGTCCGGCGGAGTGGATTCCTCTGTGGCAGCAGTTTTACTGTCAAAGGCAATCGGCAATCAGCTGACCTGCGTGTTTGTGGACCATGGACTTCTGCGCAAAAATGAGGGTGATGAAGTAGAGGAAATTTTCGGAGCAGGCGGTGCCTATCAGTTGAACTTTATCCGGGTTAATGCACAGCAACGGTTTTATGACAGGCTGGCAGGAGTAGAGGAGCCGGAGCAGAAGCGAAAAATCATCGGCGAAGAGTTTATCCGTGTTTTTGAAGAGGAAGCTGAGAAAATCGGAGCGGTGGATTTTCTGGTGCAGGGAACCATCTATCCCGATATTGTTGAAAGCGGTCTGGGCGGTGAATCCGCAGTTATCAAGTCTCATCATAACGTGGGCGGTTTGCCCGACTGCGTGGACTTCAAGGAGATTATTGAACCCCTGAGAAGCCTGTTTAAGGATGAAGTCAGAAAGGCCGGCTTGGAGCTTGGCATCCCTGAGAGGCTTGTATTCCGCCAGCCCTTCCCCGGTCCCGGGCTGGGCGTGCGCATCGTAGGAGAGGTCACCGCGGAAAAGGTGCGTATGGTGCAGGATGCAGACGCCATCTACCGGGAAGAAATTGTAAAGGCGAGGCTAGACAAGACCATCGGTCAGTACTTTGCAGCCCTTACTAATATGCGCTCCGTGGGCGTTATGGGGGACGAGCGCACCTACGACTACGCCGTAGCACTGCGCGCAGTCAATACCATCGACTTCATGACGGCGGAAGCTGCCGAAGTACCCTTCGACGTTCTCCAGAAGGTCATGAGCCGCATTATAAACGAAGTAAAGGGAGTCAACAGGGTATTTTACGATTTGACCTCTAAGCCGCCGGGGACGATAGAACTGGAATAATCGCAAGTTAATACAAAATATTATAAATGGCAGATAATCGCTTGGATTATCTGCCATCATTTATGAAAGTCTCATAAATTACAATTGTGTTGTGAATCAACAGCCCAGTTTTCGCCTGCATATTTTTGGAGATATGATAACAGCCTGTTTCTTATTTCCGCATCGGAATTCTTATATTTCTCAATTAGATGAAATAAATCCGGTTCAGTATCCAGTCTAATCAAGTAGCTATCCGGTTTCGGATTATCCGTTTTCCCGGTAAGATAGGCTGCCGATGTGCCAAGAACTTCAGCCATAACCTGAATAACGTGTATGGAGGGAATGCGCTCGCCGGATTCATATCGCAAATAGGCAGGTTGTGACATCTGCATACGGCGGGCAGCTTCCTGCTTGGTAATGCCGAGTTTTTCTCTGCAATCTATAAGGCGTTTACGGTCTAGCATGCTTGCACTCATCTGAAAATCTCCCATTTCAAATATTTATAAACTGATTATAGCATATTCTTATTGATTATACCAATGGAATAGTATAAAATAAAATATACCGTTGGTATACAGGCGAAAGAGGAAGTGATTTATGGGATATACTACAAAATTTACGGGAGAATTTGCGATTACACCGTCTCCATCCAAGGCGTTTATTGAAAAGATAAATTCATTTTCGTCCCAAAGGCATGATGAGAAAAAATGTCCCGGAATATGGTGCCAGTGGACGATTAACTCAAATGGTAAATTGTCATGGGATGGTGGAGAGAAGTTTTATCATTATACCGAATGGCTGCAATATTTGATAGACGAATATTTCGCACCGCAAGGGTATGAATTAAATGGAAAAGTAAATTACCGGGGAGAACGGTTGGAGGATATAGGGGTGATATACATAAGGGAGAATAGTATTAAGCAAATATATGGTTGCTATGATGCAAATGAAAATGAGTTAATCTTGGCAGTGACTACAAGTACTGATGGAAAAATAGAATATGAGCTAATGTAAGTAGCACAGAAAAGGGCTAAAAAGTCAAATTAATATGATTGCGAGATGATAGCGTTTGTGCTATCATAAATCGAGAAAGGAACATAAGAATGTATGAAATAGAGTTTTACGAGAAAGCTAATGGAGAGTGTAATGTTTGGAATTTTCTCGAAAACTTGCGTAAGAAAACAGCAAAAAGTAAAGACGCAAGAATACAATACAAACAAGTGACTTTTTATATTGAATTATTACAACAAAATGGTTCGACTCTTTCAGAGAACATTATGAAACATATAGAAGATGATATATGGGAACTTCGTCCGGGAAATAATAGGGTGTTTTACTTTTTTTATGATGAAGATGAAAAATTTGTATTACTTCATCATTTTACGAAGAAAACGCAAAGGACGCCCAGACGTGAAATTAAAAGAGCAAAAGAAGAAAGAGACGATTATAGGGCAAGGAAGGGGGCTAAAAAGAAATGAGAACATGGGGTGATTATAAAGAACATGTTAAGAAAGTTGATGTAGAGGCGAAGAAGGACATTGAAGAAGCGGAGAATCTTGCGGAGATAGTGGGTGCTATGATTCGCCGACGCAATTCTCTTGGAATCTCTCAGAGAGAACTTGCGGTCATGTGCAATATGCCACAGTCATCTGTAGCGAGGATTGAATCATTAAAAACGAAACCTAATCTCGATACTATTTTGAAGTTATTTGAGCCACTGGGATTAACCTTGACAGTATCTATAAAAAAAGTTTAGGTTGGTGTTCATGGCAACGCGTTTTTATTTTTGTTGACATAACCGCGGAATTATTATAAACTTTACCTAACGAATGTTCGGTAGATAAAATAAAAAATGATCTACTTGCTGAACAAAGGAAAGGCTACAGGATGGAAGAAAAAAGTACGCGTGAAATCATTATGGATGAGGCACTTGCCCTGTTTGCGGTCAAGGGGTATGAGGCAGTCTCTATGAGAGATATTGCGGCGGCAGTGGGAATCCGCGCAAGTTCTATTTACTATCATTTTAGCGGAAAGCAGGAGCTTTTTGACGCGCTGGTGCAGAAGGCAAACGGTGTGAAGGATAGTCTGCAGACTGTTTTTTTGAATGCCTTTTCTAAGGCTGGGGCAGTAGACGAAGAAGCTTTTATACAGGCGGGAGTATTTTTCTTGACGGGATATTTGCAGAATGCCAAGGTGGCACCCTTGCTGAAGGTGTTGGAATGTGAAAGATTCCATAACGAGGAAGCTGACCGGACATGGCATGAATTGTTGATTTTTGCACCTTTGGAGCATGAGGTAAATGTATTTCGGTTGCTGAAGGAACGGGGAGAGATTGCTGATGATGCGGAGGTGTTAGCAGCAGAATATCAGGCGGCGATTATGTTGGCGTATTTTACCGGAGATATAGAGCGGCTTCAGGTGCAACTGCAGAGATTTTACAGACGGGTGTTTATTCATAACAGCTGACGAGATAATGGACAGGTAATTGTAAGGGAAAGAGATAAATGAGGAAGAGAGATAAATGCGGGAGAGAGATAAATAGGAAAGTTAGATAAATGGGAAGAGAGAAGAATAAGAAAGAGAGAAGAATAAGAAAGATAGGGGAGAACAACAGGGATGAAGGTTTACAGGAATCGGAAAATGCAGCAGGAGATACTCAGAACTTATGAGAAACTTCTGGGACAATGGGGTGTTGCGGTAGAGGAGATGAATCTTGATACAACATACGGCATGACTCATATTATTGCGTGCGGAAAAAGAGAAAATCCGCCTTTGATTCTCTTTCACGGTGTGGGGGATGATTCTGCACTGATGTGGATATATAATGCGAAATATCTGAGCCAATATTATCGCGTCTATGCGGTGGACACCATCGGAGGGCCGGGCAAAAGCGTGCCGGGTGAACTGTACAACAAAGATTTTGATGATGTCTTGTGGATAGACAGAATATTGGACGGACTGGCAATAGAGAAAGCCTTTTTTGCAGGAGTATCCCACGGTGGATATCTGGTACAGGTATACACCGTATGCAGACCGGAGCGCGTGCTGAAAGGAATCAGTATTTCCGGTGCACTGTCGGCAGGTAAAAAAGGAAGTCCTATGGCTACCATGATGAAAATATTTCTTCCGGAGGCACTTTTCCCGACAAAGAACAATGTAAAAAAGCTGATTCAAAAGCTATGCGGAGAAAATGACGCAGCATTTACGGAAAACAGTGATATTATGGAGCACTATACCTGCCTTTTGAAGGGCTTTAACAATATGGCGATGGGCTACCATAAGGTACGCACCTTCACGGAGGAGGAAATCGATATTATTCGTGATAAAGTGGAGTTCCTGGTAGGCTTGGAGGACCCTTTTGAAAAGCTGGGCGGGGCGGCTGCCATACAGGAAAATCGTATGCACGCTACATTCTACGAGAACGCAGGGCATGGCTTAAATCACGAAAGAGCGGAGGAGATTAACGCTAAGATTGTGGAGATTATTTCTCCATGCACTCTCTAATGTATCGATAATAATCATAATTCAACACCCCGGCAGAAAACTTGAACATGTTTTTTACCTTGGTTTTCATAGCTTTCACGTACTGCTCTTTGGTTTCCTCGTCTAAGGCTTCCTCTGTGAGCCAGGTAGTTGTTTTAGCTTTTTTGTTGTAAGCGACCTTTTCGGTGAGGAAACTGCGGTCGCTGAATACAACCAATCCCGGCGTATCGGACAGAATGTCGTTGCCGGAGTACAGACGGGAATCGTAGTCGAATCCGAAGAGGTTCAACAGGGTCGGAATGAGGTCGATGGAGCTGCAGGGCTTATCGACGGCTACGGTTTCCATTTCCGAATTCCAGAGAATCAGGCTGTTTCTGTAAATGTCAAGAGTTCCTTCCAACGGCATATCTGCCAGAGCTTCCAGCTCCTTTATATCCATTCCGTAGGGATAGTGGTCAGCGCTGAGACAAATCACGGTTTGCTCCAGTTTTCCGGCTGCCGCTAACTCCTGAATCAGGTATTCCAGTGCCTTGTCCAATTCTATGTGGCACGCAATATACGCCTTTCCCTGATCGCTTTCGGGCAAATCCTGTACGGCGGCTTTGTTCTTGCCGGACATTTTATTGCCCTTGAAGGAGTAATTCATATGTCCCGAAACGGTCATATAGTATACATGAAACCGATCCTCATTGATATATTCGGGAACGGTTGCCTTCATCATATTTAAATCGGAAGCGGGCCATTCGTCAGCGCCCTCCATTTGAAATACCTGACTGCCCCATTCGGCTTCGTCAAGGGAGCCGAGCTTGGAGGCTTTGAAATCGTAGCCAAGGTTGGGATGGCTCAGATGTCGGTCGTAATAGGAAAGGGTGTTGTTGTGATAAGCGTAGCTTTTCACTCCCTCCGCTGCAAAGTAGGCAGGAAGGGAAAATGGTTGCGAGTTGACGGAGCTACGCTTCATGCTGAACTGCTGGTCGGGAATCAGTCCGGTCAGGTTCATGTACTCCCCGTCACTGGTGCTGGTACTCCAGAGAGGCACATAATAATTGCTTGCTACGAAACCGGAGTGCGTCAGTTTATATAAGGTGGGAGTTACATTCTCGTCAATTGCATAGGGAGCAAGCCCCTCTGCCGTAATGTAAATTAAATTATAGCCCTCGAACATACCGGTGTATTTGTTTTGCATGGTAGGCTCGGAAGCGAGAAAATATTTGTTAAGAGAAGCGACGGAGTCATTATCCGCGAGAGAGGCTAATCGGTCTTCGTCTACGGTAAGCTTGTTGGGATGATAGATAACGGCTTCTGTCGAGTTAGCTCCGGAGACGCTTTCCTGCGAGGAGGCATCCTTATCCGAAGCACTATTGCTGGAAACGCCATCGCCCGAAGCACCGTTGTCTGAAGTGCCATCGCCCGATGCGCTGTTGTCCGAAGTGCCATCGCCCGAAGTATCCGTGTTCTGAGCACCAATGTCTTGTGTATCTGTGTCAGGCGCAGAAGGCACCTGTGTGGGAGCTGCATCGCTTTCCCTTAAATTTTCTGCATCATCGGCAGAGGGCGCCAGAGCAGCATATATCTCGTCTTCAAATTCTAATGTTTCGGAATCTGCATCCGACATAAGCTCCGGAAGCACAATCTCTATAAAGTCTCTTTGTGTAAGTACCATTATTCCAAGGCTTTCGGCACAGGTTTCGGGGTCGTAGAAGCTTTCATATTCCTCGTAATAGGGCGCGTAGATGTCTGCTCCCACCCAGAGCGCAGTCTGAAAGAGAAGCGCACCGCAAGCGATAACGGTAAGGTTGGCACACCGTTCCTTGAGGGAAACGGCTGTCAACGGAAGTGCCTTGATTTTTATTAAAACGCCGGCGGCAACAAAAGGAATCGCCAGTAGGAGCAGGAAAGGACTGACATCTAAGAGAGCCGTGAGGATTTCCCGCCAATAGGTAGTTACAGCCATCACTCCGGCGTTTTCTACCGCGGAGATTAAAAGTGGTTGTCGGAATACGCTGAAGTAAACAAGGTGGGTAGCAAAAAACAAAAAGGAAATTGTCTGCCCGACCCAAAACAGCACCTTGTTGTAACGGCTTTTCAGAAAACCGGTGGGAAATGTGCTGACGCCTGCCCAGAAAATGGCACCGGGTATCATTAATATGGGATTCATTCCGGTTATGCCGAAGCCTGCCACATGGTAAATGAATTCCATGTAAATCAGGCTAAACAGCATAAAAATAAATGTACGTATCATTTTTTTGTCCTGTGTATTTCAGTGATATTTTTGTCCGTTTATGCTTGTATTTCGGGGAGAAAAATTCTCGGGAAATATAAACATCATGGTATGCCCCGGTTCATTTTTTGTCAAGGGATTTGCGGGGAAACGGGTTGTGCAACGGAGAATTTGATGATATTCTTTGTAGAGCGGAAGAATGATATGTTTGGAACGGAGTGAATGTATGTATTTACCGGATAAAATAAAACAGGCAATCGGAAACGAAGCGTACGATACGGACAACATTGGGATGTCCGGTGCATCTGTGCTTATGTTCCCCGGAGCGGTACTGAAAATTCAGAACTGTTGTGAAGAGGCTGAGAACGAATATAAAATGTTGGTATGGCTCAGGGGAAAGCTTCCCGTGCCGGAGGTGCTGGCGTATGAGGAAGAAAAAGGGAAGTCATATTTACTGATGAGTCGCTGTGAAGGGACTATGAGTTGTGACGAAGCGTATATGAGGAATCCGAAGGAACTGGTGAAGCTGCTTGCGGAGGGGCTAAAGGCGCTCTGGCAGACAGACACGAAGGGATGTCCCGGTGACTGGAGCCTGAAGCGGAAGCTGGCAGCTGCTAAAGAAAACGTAGAAACGGGCTTGGTTGATGTGGACGATTGCGAGCCGGAAACCTTCGGGAAAGGCGGATTTCGCAATCCTGAGGAGTTGTGGCAATGGCTGTATGACAACCGTTCCGAAGAGGAACCGGTGATGTCTCATGGAGATTATTGTTTGCCGAACGTTTTTGGGAATCAAGGGAAGCTGAGCGGTTTTATCGATTTAGGAAGAGCCGGTATTGCGGATAAATGGTGTGACATTGCCTTGTGCTACCGCAGCCTGAAGCATAATTTTGCGGGAACCTATGACGGAAGGGATTATCCGGGTTATGAAGAGGGGATGCTTTTCCGGGAGTTGGGGATAGAACCTGATTGGGAGAAAATCCGCTATTTTATGTTGCTGGACGAGCTGTTTTGAAAGTGCTCATAAATGACAGCAGTTTAGAAAAGTGCGGAGAAGTGATTCGGCAGACAAAGCAGAACCGGTCGGGTTGGAGTAAGGATAAAGGAATAGAGATAAATCAAAAGATATGGAAAACAACAGAAGAGATTTAAGTGACAGGAAACCGAATATGGGAAGCAGTGGAAATAATAATGGACATATTCCGGTTCTTTACGGTGTTCGGGCTGTTAGTATATTAATTGTGGTGTGGTATCATCTCTGGCAGCAGTCATGGTTGATGCCCATTGCGGGCAACTTCAACATTGACTGGGTGCCGCGCAACGGTGCGCTTCTGGTAGACATGATGATTTTGCTGTCCGGATTTTGTCTTTTTTTGCCATATGCGCGGGAAATGGTGACCGGAAAAAGAGCTCCCGGAGCAGCTATCTTTTATGTGAAGCGTGCGGCGAGGGTGCTCCCCTCTTATTACATATCTGTATTGATTACGCTACTTGTGTTTGCACTGCCGCTTGGAAAGTATGTAACTAGCGCAGATATGTGGAAGGATTTGGTTCCGCACCTTTTTTTGGTGCACAACTTTTTCCCGCAGTCCCTGTACGGCACACAGCTGAATGTGGTGCTTTGGACTGTGGCGGTGGAGGTGCAGCTATACCTGCTGTTTCCTTTTCTGGCAAGAGCCTTTCAAAAGAAACCGATACTAACCTATGGCCTTATGACGGCGGTGGGACTGCTCAGTGCATTTTGTATCAGCAGAAGCTATTCGGTTATAGATCAGAGGCTTTATGTGAACCATATGGTTACCTTTCTGAGTACATTTGCCAACGGTATGCTGGGGGCATGGGCATATGTTTCCGTGACCCAAACGGGAAAGCGAAGCAAGGCAGAAAGTTTGCTGTTTTTGATGCTGGCAATCGGAGGGGTGAAAATTTATCAGGTAATGTGCGAATCCCACCTGCGGTATCCGAACCAGACACAGTGGCAGGTGGACTACCGCTTTTACCTGTCGCTGGTATTTTTATTGATTTTGTTTAGTGTGCTCATGGCAGAACGGTATTTGGAATGGCTGTTGGGGAACCGGGTGATGAAATTTCTCTCGGAAATATCTTTTCAGCTTTATATCTGGCACCAGTTCATTGCGGTGAAGCTAAAGGAGTTTCGGATTCCCCACTGGGAGGGAGAAACGCCGCCGAATCAGTTGGGTGATAAGCCTTGGATGTGGAAATATATGATATTGTGCGTGGTATTGTCACTGGTGGTGGCAATCCTGATGACTTATCTGGTGGAGAAGCCGATTTCCAAGCTGATACTTGGTCGGTTTGGGAAACGCAAGAGCGGATGAAATGAAAGCGTCTTTTGGCGGCGGGAAAATGTCGTTAAAAGATGCTTTTTGTCATATCCTTTTTACATATTGTGTGCTATAATAAAATTAAGGGTGGCTTTATACTTGGGGAGGTAAGTAAATGAAGAGCAAGTTGCTTGTGACCGGAAGAGAGCAAGCGGTGCAGGATGGGTTCATTGACGCAATGGAGGGGAACTTTGCGTGTATGACCACATCCTTGCGAAGCACTGATATAGCGAATCATATCCGGTATTGTAAACCGAATGCGGTGGTGTATTGCCTGTCTGACGTGCAGGATGCCAATGTGGCAGATGTGCGGGAACTTCGTGCGCAAATCAGGAACACAGATTGCAAACTGATTGTTGCGGGTACGAAGGAACTTGGAGAGGAATTTTCGAAAGTAGCGGCGCAGCTGGTATCCGGTATTCTGGGAATGTGCGGATGTGCTGAGCATATGTCGGAAAGACTGAATCGGATGCTCCAGGAGCGTGATGTGCGAGAAGCCATGGAGCGAATCAAGCAGGAGGAGCTTGAGAACGACTGGGAGTTGCGCAGAATGGCTGAGGAAGAGCGCCGCAATCGTATGGAGAGCGATACGAATGCGGGCGAAAAAAGGATAAAGCATATTCTTGTAATAGATGATGACCCGATCATGCTTCGGATTATCAAGGAGAAGCTGAAAGGGACTTATCATGTGGCAACTGCCGTAAACGGAAGAATCGGTCTGGACTTTCTGCAGCGAAAAACTACGGACTTGATTTTGCTGGATTACGCCATGCCCGGTGAGAGCGGCCCGGAGGTTTTTGCGAAGTTGAGGGCAGATGAAAGAACGAGAGATATTCCCGTGATTTTTATGACGGGATTCAATGATGGACAAAGGGTTCAGAAAATTGCAGATGTGAAGCTGCAGGGCTGTTTACAAAAGCCGATAGACCATAATAAACTTGTGGAGATAATTCGCAGGGTAATCGGCTAGGGAGATGAGGATGGAGGAAAATATTAAGCTAACAGATTTAATTGAGGTGGATACCTTACAGATGATTCAGGATGCGTTTTCTGAAATCTGTAATCTGACCGTCGGCATCTCGGATGAAAACGGTGTACTTGTGACGCG
Source organism: Acetatifactor sp. (assembly GCA_045546495.1). Lineage (GTDB taxonomy): Bacteria > Bacillota > Clostridia > Lachnospirales > Lachnospiraceae > Acetatifactor. The sequence continues at coordinate 62,102 of JAZQCX010000049.1, forward strand.
CGAAAATAGTTCCACGGATTTCTGCAAGAATTATAATAAAAAATCTCCCATCGGCAGAATGCGCTGTGAAGCCTGTGATAAACGTGGCGGTGAGCTGGCGGCAAAGAAAGGACAGACCGTAATTTACCATTGTCATGCGGGTATTGTGGACTTTGCGGCACCGATTATTGCCCACGGTAAGATTGTGGGGAACATCACGGGAGGACAGGTACGGACGGAGGAACTGGATGAGGAAAAACTGCGGGAAATAGCAGAGGAAATTCAGGTGGACCCGGACGGCTATGTTGAGGCATCCCGGAAAATCAGATATATTTCGCCGGAAGAATTACGTGTCACCACAAGGTTTTTACATAACATGTCTAAAATTATTTCGGACATGGCATACGACAGATACGCATTGCATCAGGCAAAGGAGAAGGTGGAGCATGTAGCCCAGATGAAATCGGATTTTCTGGCAAATATGAGCCATGAAATCCGTACGCCCATGAATGCGGTTATCGGTATGGCGGAGATGGCACTGCGAGAGGAGCTGCCGTCAGAAGCGAGAAAGTATGTGTCTCAGATTAAGTCCTCCGGAAAAACACTGTTGAGGATTATCAATGATATTCTTGACTTTTCCAAAATTGAAGCGGGTAGAATGACCGTGGAAGAGGAAGAGTATGAAATTATGTCACTGATAAATGAGGTGGCAAATATTATCACCACCCGAATCGGCGATAAAGATATCGAGTTAATTTTGGATATTGACCCGAATCTGCCGCGGATGTTAAAGGGTGACATTAACAGATTGGAGCAGATTATTATTAACTTGACCAACAACGCGGTGAAGTTCACCCATGAAGGACAGGTTATGCTGAAGATGAGCTTTGTAAGAAAGTCCGGTGAGGAAATCCTTCTGGCGGTGTCGGTACAGGATACGGGTATCGGTATTAAGAAAGAAGAGTTGGATAAGCTGTTTGAGTCGTTCCGGCAGGTGGACAGTAAGCGGAACCGGAATATCGAAGGAACCGGACTGGGTCTTGCTATTTCAAAACAACTGGCGGAGCTTATGGGAGGTCAGCTCTGGGTAGACAGTGTTTACGGAAAGGGAAGTACTTTTTCCTTTACAATCCCGCAGAAGATTGTGGATAGTCGCCCCTCTGTAGAGATTGACAGGCGGGATGAGATTGTTGCGGCGGGATTGGTGATGAACGGCTTCCTGCGTATTCATATGGAAAAAGATATGAATCAGCTGGGTATCCGGTACATTCCTCTGGAAAAAGAAGAGGAACTGGATATGCTTGCTGAGAAAAGTGTGAAATGGCTTTTTGTGGGTCAGGCGATGTATACGGATACCATAAAGAGCTTCCTGGCAGAGCATCCCGAAATTACGGGTGTATTGATGACAGATTTTAAGAGCGATATTAGGTCGGATGTGGAGAATCTGCTGGTAGTAAAGAAGCCGGTATATGTTCTGAATATTGCGTCGCTGCTGAACGGTGAGGAGCTGATAACCTCTGCGACAAGAGAAAGCCTGACGGAATTTGATTTTACCGCACCGGAAGCACAGGTGCTGCTGGTGGATGACAATGCCATTAACCTTATGGTGGCGGAGGGGCTGTTAGAGCCCTTGCGGATGCAGATTGATAAGGCAAGCGGCGGTCGCCAGGCGGTAGAAATGATTGAAAAAAAGAGATATGACCTGATTCTGATGGATCATATGATGCCGGAATTGGACGGTGTTGAGGTGACGCATATTATTCGTCACTTGCATCCGGAGTATGATGATGTTCCGATTATTGCCCTAACCGCAAACGCAGTAAGTGGAGTAAAGGAAATGTTTATTCGGGAGGGAATGAACGATTTTATTGCTAAGCCCATCGAGATGCGTTCAGCGGTTTCCAAGCTGAAGGCATGGTTACCGCCGCATAAGGTGAAGAAAACCGGTAGATGTAAGGGACATACAGGCTGTTGCAAAGAGACTGAGGGCGCGGAAACGGCGGAAAAGACGTTGTTGCCGGAACAGACCGGAAATGCGACAGATGAAATTTGCCAACGCTTCTTTGGAGAATTGAGAGAGGCACTGGACGAGCTCGATATGGAAAGGCTTGAGGAAGTTATAAAAGAGATGGGAGACTATCGTTATGGGGAACGGCAGGATGCCCTGTATGTGCAGTTGAAGGAAGCGGCGGACAGGTTTGATGTGGACCGCTGCGAGGAAATTATTTCGAAGTGGGAAAATTTAGAGATGGAGTAAAGAAGAGGGTGAGCTAAAGTGGCTCACCTTTTTACTGACGGATAGTGTGCTGCAAAAGAAGAGAGGAAGGGATATAGATGAAAGTAGTTGTAATTCACGGACAGGGACATAAGGGCGTGACTTATACCTTGGCGTGGTGTGTGCTGGAAGAAATACGGAATTTGCTGTTGAACGAGACAAATAAGGGAGGGGTATCTGAAACAGGCGGGACGGCAGATACAAGCGGAAAAGGGAAACTGACGGAAGCAGCAGGGGAGGCTGTGGAAGTGGCGGAATTTTTTCTGCCCATGGATGGTCCGGGCTTCTGTGTAGGCTGCAACAGTTGTTTTTTACGTGGAGAAGCTTCTTGTCCGCAGGCATCTAAGGTACAGCCGATAATGCAGGCGATGGAGCAAGCGGATCTGATTATGTTGACTTCGCCCAACTATTGCATGGAGATGAGCGGCGCCATGAAAAACCTGATGGATCATTTTGGGTACCGCTGGGTAACCCACAGACCTCATGAAAGCATGTTTTGTAAGGTAGGGATTACAATTTCTTCCTCGGCGGGTGCGCCGCCGCTTGGCACGGTGAAATCCATGGCAAAGCAGTTAAAGTGGATGTGTGTGCCGAGGGTTTATACGGTTCCTTTTGTTTCAAGTGCTATGGGAATTGCGGATTTGTCCGGAAAGAAGCGGGCAGAAATGGAGAAAAAGGCTGAAAAGGTGGCGAAAAGGACGCTGCGTGCTCTGAAACATCGCAGGGTCGGATTGCGCACCAAAATGCAGTTTTTGATGTTCCGCGGCATGCAGACGGGGGAGGCTTCCGCGTGGAATCCTACGGATAAGAACTGGTGGAAGGAACACGGGTGGCTGGGAAGTAAGCGTCCTTGGAAGCCGGATGTCCGGAAAGAAAGTTAAAATCCCGGTATGTAGAAAACATATGGAAAGGGAACCGGAAAAGAAAAGTAAAAAAGAGAAGCGGAAGAGAGATGCAGAAAAGAGATAAAAAGGAGATGTAGAAAAGAGAAACAGAGAAGGGAAGAAAGAGAGAATTGGAATAATGGAATACAGAGAAATGACAATAGACGAGGCGGAGCGCATTGGGGAGATTGATGCGACCTACTTCATTCGGAATGTGTGGAGAAAAAGTAAAGAGACTGAAGAATATGTTTTGAAGGAAATTAATTGGACGGGAAAGGAGTTGCCGAACGGGTTCGGGTGGCACCTGAAACGGTTTAAAGAGGCGCTGGAAAAGGGCGGTGCAGCTTATGGGTGCTTCGAGGAAGGAAAACTGCTGGGGTATACAACGCTTGGGGGTGAAATTTTCGGAGAAAAGGAAAGGTATGTGTTGCTGGATCAGCTGTTTGTGTCTAAGGAACGCCGGAATCAGGGGGTTGGAAAAGTTCTGTTTAAGCTGTGCGCGGCAAGAGCAGCTGCCATGGGAGCAAAAAAGCTTTACCTTTGTTCCGCTTCCTCGGAGGATACCATCGCATTTTATCGTAAGCTGGGATGCGCGGCAGCGTCGGAGATAAATCAGAAGCTATATGAAGAAGACCCTAACGATATACAGCTGGAGTTTGTGCTTGATGGAGATGAGCGGAATGCATCCCAAGCGGCGTCGGATGTGTGAGAGCATAATGTAACATGACGTGTTGCAAAATGTGCCGAAAAAGCAATCTCCGGGTGGTAGAAATGCTACGTGGTGTGTGACATAATGGAGTCATTCTAAAGGCCGATGGAAAATACAACAAAACGGAGAAAACAAAATGAGTTTGGGAGAAAATATACAATATTTGAGAAAGCAAAAAAAGATAACTCAGGAACAGCTTGCGGAGCGGATGTCGGTATCCCGTCAGACAGTGTCCCGCTGGGAGTCTGATGAGGTGACGCCGGAACTGGATAAGCTGGTGGAACTGAGTGAGCTGTTCTCCTGTAAGCTGGATGCGTTGGTGAAGGAGAATATCGCACAGTGGGAGGATATTTATTCTGAGGTTTTCACAAAGAAAATGCCTGCCTTTACCATGGCCAGATATGTGATGGTGTCCCCGAATCCGGAGGATGACGTGAACGGATATATGGACCGATGGGCGAAGCGGTGCGGTCTGCTGGAAAAACATCCTGACGTGATGCGGATTGGCTGGGACTGGCCGCATGTTTCCATGGAGCAGCAGAATCGTTTTGGATTACACGGATATGTAGCAGCATATATTCTGCCGGAGGGTTTTGAAACGCAGTGCCCCGGCGTGGAATACGCAAAGCAGCTGGCTGCGGAATACGCGGTGATTACGGTTTATGATCCCTTTGTTGCCGCTTTTGAACGGATTCCGACAGCATACAAAAAGTTGCTTCAGTATTTACAGGCAAACAGCTTTAAGGAAAAGCCTCAGGAGGATATTTTGTCCTGCTTTGAATATGTTTATGAAAAGGACGGCGTTACCTGTATGGATGTATATATGCAGGCGGCAAGTGTTACCAAGACCGAAGCATTTACGAATTTTTCGTAGTGATATATGGGAAAACCGATAAAGCATCGTTTCGCTGATACCGGGGTGTAAGATGCAAAATTAAAAACGGGATGTGCGAATTGCGCATCCCGTTTTGTGCTTTTTCGATTGGTGCAGGGCATTGAGTTGTGCTCTTGTTTAACGCTCTGCGATAGGGGGATTATCCCATGGTTACAACAACGTTTACGGTTTCCTTGCCTTTTTCGTAAGGGATTACGCAGCCGGAGATTTCCTTGCCGTCAACGGTAACACTCTTAATACCCTTTTCCACATTGTCAGGATTGAGTACCTGAATGTTGTAGGTGCTTCCCCGGAAGCTTCTGGTCAGTTGGAAGTCGCCGAAGCCCTTAGGTACACAAGGGTTGATGGAAAGACCCTGATGCGTGGGCTGTACACCTAAGATGTACTGGGAAACATTTACGAAAGTCCATGCGGCGGTACCGGTCAGCCAGCTGTTTTTCGCCTCGCCGTGGAACTTTGCGTCGCAGCCGGCGATCATCTGGGAGTAAACGTAAGGCTCGGTTCTGTGGATCTCGCTAAACTCCTCACAATATGCGGGACAGGTCTTTTGGTAAATTTCAAATGCTCTGTCGCCGCGTCCGATAACGGTCTCTGCGATAGAAACCCAAGGGTTGTTGTGGCAGAAAATACCTGCGTTCTCCTTGTATCCGGGCGGATAGGAGGAGATTTCGCCAAGCTCTAGGTGGTATCTGGTGTAAGCGGGCTGGAGAAGAACGATGCCGTACTTGGTATCCAGACGTTCCTTTACGGAATCCAGTGCCTTCTGGGCAAGACCTTCCTTAACTCCGATGCCTGCCAGAGGACAGAAACCGTTTGTTTCGATGTAAATCTGACCTTCTTCACATTCCTTGGAACCGATTTTCTGGCCATATGCGTCATACGCACGCAGGAACCAGTCGCCGTCCCAGCCGGATTGCAGAACGGTGTCGTACATCTTTGCTACCTCGTCTCTTGCGTAAGCAGCTTCCTTCTCGTCATTCATCAGCTCGCAAAGCTGAGCGTATTCCTCACCGTATTTTACGAACATACCGGCAATGAAGACAGATTCCGCAACGGGACCTTCACTGGGACCGAAGGTCTGGAAGGACTCACCGGGATGCTCAGAGAAGCAATTCAGATTCAGGCAGTCGTTCCAGTCGGCGCGTCCGATAAGGGGCAGACCGTGAGGACCCTTGTGGTTTACGATGTAATCAAAGCTTCTCTTTAAATGTCCCATAAGAGAGGTTGCTACGGACATGTCATTATCGTAGGGAACCATCTCTTCCAAAATAGAGGTGTCTCCGGTTTCGCGAACATATGCGGAGGTTCCTGCGATGAGCCACAGCGGGTCATCGTTGAAGCCGGAACCGATGTCGGAGTTACCCTTCTTGGTCAGCGGCTGGTACTGATGATAAGCGCTGCCGTCCTGGAACTGGGTAGAAGCGATGTCGATAATTCTTTCTCTTGCTCTGTCGGGAATCAGGTGTACAAAGCCAAGCAGATCCTGACAGGAATCACGGAAGCCCATACCGCGTCCGATACCGGACTCGTAGTAAGAAGCGGAACGGGACATATTAAAGGTAACCATACACTGATACTGGTTCCAGATATTAACCATGCGGTCAACCTTATCGTTGGAGGACTTAACGGTGTATTTTGACAGAAGCTTGTTCCAGTACTCGTTTAACTCGGCAACTGCCTTTTCTACGTCCGCATCGGTACGGTATTTGTCAAGCAGTGCGTAAGCACGCTTCTTGTTGATAACACCGGGAACCTCCCACTTTTCTTCCTGGGGGTTCTCTACATAAGCGAGAACAAATACAAAGGACTTTGTTTCGCCGGGATTTAAGGTCACATTAATCTGGTGGGAAGCGATGGGCTGCCAGCCGCTTGCAACGGAGTTGGTGCACGCGCCGTTTAAGACAGCTTCGGGCTCGTCCGTACCGTTGAAGGCACCGAGGAACTCATCCCGGATCGTATCGAAGCCGTCAATCTTTGCGTTCACGGAGTAAACTGCGTAATGGTTGCGGCGCTCACGGTATTCCGTTTTGTGGAAAATGGCGGAATCCACGATTTCAACCTCGCCGATGCTGAAATTACGCTGGAAATTTTTCATATCATCATCCGCATTCCACAGACACCACTCTACATAAGAGAAGAGGGAGAGGTTCTTAACGGAATCGGAGTTGTTGGTCAGTTTTACCTGATTTACTTCGCAGGCGTCGTTCATGGGAACAAATGCCAGAACAGATGCTTCCACTGCGTTTTTCGAAGAGGTGAAGCGGCTGTAGCCGATACCGTGGCGGCATTCGTAGGAATCCAGAGGGGTCTTTGTAGGCTTCCAGCCGGGATTCCAAACAGTATCGCCATCCTTAATGTAGAAATACTTACCGTTTACATCGTTAGGAGAATCGTTATAACGGTAGCGGGAAAGGCGAAGCAGCTTAGCATCCTTATAAAAAGAATAGCCGCCGCAGGTGTTGGATATCAGACTGAAAAATTCGTTGCATCCCAGATAGTTAATCCACGGAAGGGGTGTTTTGGGGGTGGTGATGACATACTCGCGATTGGCGTCATCAAAATAACCATACTTCATACTATGTTCTCCTTGTCCTTGTTTGTGGTTAAATGTTTAAGTTCGATTTTGCGTGCCGCAGGGAGAGAAACCCCGCGAAAAATGAGGCGCAAAACCGTGTGGTGCCGTTGCTTGCGCAACATACAGAAAACGATTAAGTATGTATTGTAAACCAAATTATACATAAAAGAATCCTGCAATGCAACAAAAAAATTGTGCAAAATTGTGCCTTTTGAGGGAAAAATATAAGCATATTCAAAAACAGATTCAGCTTGAGGCACTTAAAATCACGAAATAAGTGTCGCAAAACTTAAAATTAAGTACCGGAAGAGGGTGAAGGTTGGTGAAAATTACAAAAAACCACAAATGGAATCTGTATAAAAGTGCTGAAATTATGCGAATTGCATAATAAAAATCAAATTAGGGGTTGCGAAACTGTACGGATTGATATAAACTAAAACTACGAAAACGATTAAGTGACGCGAGGGACTCTGAATGGTATCTATGAAAGATATCTCGGTGGCCTGTGGTGTGTCGGTGGCAACGGTAAGTAAGGCCTTGAACGACCATAAGGACATTGGAGAGGAAACAAAACTTCATATCCGTCAGGTTGCCAAGGAAATGGGTTACTCGCCGAATTCGGCCGCTAAGGCGTTGAAAACCAATCGCACCTATAACATCGGCGTCCTCTGTGTGGATGATGATAACAGCGGTTTGACCCATGACTATTTTGCCTATGTACTTGATAGCTTCAAGAACACGGCAGAGGAAAAGGGGTATGATTTAACTTTCATCAACTGCTGTAAAACCAGACCACGGAAGATGTCTTATCTGGAGCATTGCAGATATCGCGGCTTTGACGGTGTGGTAATCGCCTGTATCAATTTTTACGACCCGGAAGTGGAGGAACTTGTACGAAGCAATATTCCGGTAGTAACGATTGACTATGTGTTTAACAATCGGCTTTCTGTAGTATCGGATAATGCAAAGGGTATGCGGGATTTGTTGACCCACATATATGAGCTGGGACACCGCAGGGTGGCATATATACACGGCGGACCTTCAGCCGTTACCCAGGCGAGATTATCCAGTTTCCACGCTACGGCGGAGAAGCTGGGGCTGAAAGTTCCGGATGAATACGTTTTGGAAGCTACTTATCGAAATACGGCTGATACATACAAGATGACGGAAAAGCTGCTTGATTTGAAAGAGCCTCCCACCTGCATCTGCTACCCCGATGACTTTGCAGCCTTCGGTGGTATCAATGCAATAAAGGAAAGAGGGCTTTCTATCCCGGAGGATATCTCCATAGCGGGCTATGACGGCATCCGAATCGGAAGACATATTGAGCCGAAGCTGACGACTATCCGTCAGGATACGGAGAAAATCGGAAGTGAAGCGGCACAGAGACTGATAAACCTGATAGAGAGACCAAAGACCACCCTTGTTGAGCAGGTGGTAATAGCGGGAGATGTGTATCCGGGCAGTACAGTCCGAAATCTGAAAGAAGGGAAGTAAGTTATGAAGGCTTTTTTGCAAAACACTTGGAAACATAGAGCACATGTTGTGATGGCGTTGCCGGCGTTTTTGATTTTGTTCTTTATTATGTACGTTCCTATGGCGGGTCTGGTGGTGGCGTTCAAAAATTACAACACTACCGACGGTATCTGGATGAGCCCTTGGAACGGTCTGGATAACTTTAAGTTCCTGCTGGCATCTAAGAAGACCTTCTTCCAGATGCTGGGAAATACGTTAATGTACTATGTTATCTTTACGGCATTGGGAACCTTTTTGAATGTGTTGCTTGCCATCGCAATCGACCAGTTTGTGTTCAAAAGGGCGGCGAAGGTAATGCAGACGATTATGATTATCCCCGTTTTCATTTCCTACGCAGCAGTTCAGTTTATCGTATATGCGTTTATCAGTACCGATACCGGTATTTTAAATAATACCTTCGGTATGGGAGTGAAGTTCTACTCTACTGCGAGCCTGTGGCCGCTGATTCTGACCATTGTAAAGATATGGAACAGCGTAGGTTACGGCTCGGTACTGTACATGTCGGTGCTTGCCGGAATTGATACAGAGCTGTATGAGGCGGCGGAAATTGACGGAGCGGGAAAATTCCGCAGAATCTGGCACATTGCGATTCCTTCGTTGATTCCCATGATTACCGTAATGCTGTTGCTTTCGGTTGGTTCCATTATGAGATCGGATACGGGTCTGTTCTATCAGGTTACACGAAACAGCGGTATTCTTTACTCTACAACACAGGTTATCGACTCCTATGTGTTGAATGCGATTTTTAAGGATTCCAACTTCGGATTTGTCGGTGCAACCAGCTTCTTCCAGTCAGTTGTAGGTTTGTTGCTGATGCTGGGATGTAACGGTCTGGTTCGTAAGATAGCACCGGAAAATTCGCTGTTCTAAGGAGGGTGAGAAATGAGTAAGAGAAAAGGAAATGCGAAAGATTTAGCACCGTCCAGAAGAGATAGAAAAGGAATCGGTCAGTACATATTAGGCTTTTTCCTGTTCCTGTATACGTTGTTCTGCGCATTGCCGATTTGGCTGGCGTTTGTGGCGGCGTTTACGGATGAAAAAGCAATCGCGCAAAACGGTTTCATGTTCTGGCCCACTAAGTGGTCCATGGCAGGTATGAATTCCGTTCTGCGATACGGACAGCAGCTGATTACTTCTTACGGAATTACGATATTTGTTACGGTTTCGGGAACTTTTCTTGGGTTGATGGTTATGAGCATGTTTGCTTATGCAATCAGCAGAAGAGGTTTCCGGTTGGCGAAGTTTTTATCGGTTTATCTGCTGATTCCCATGCTGTTTAACGGCGGTCAGCTTTCCGGTTACATTGTGTTTACCAACTATTACGGCTTGAAGGACAGCTTGTGGCTTTTGATTTTGCCTTTGTGCGTAACCACAATGAATGTAATCATATTAAGAACCTACATAGTAAACAGTATTCCTTCAGAGCTGATGGAAGCGGCGAAGATAGATGGTGCCGGTGAGTACCGTACCTTCTTCCAGATAACCCTTCCTCTGATGAAGCCTTCCATGGCGGCGGTTGGCTTCATGATGGCGACCAGCTACTGGAATGACTGGCAGAACGCACTGCTGTATATCACTTCCGATGAGAAGAAGCCTTTGCAGCTGTTGCTTGTAAACATTCAGAAGAGTATTGAGTTCCTGCTCAATAACTCCAACGTTCCGGCTTCCGTAAGAGCGGCGATGGGCGGAAATATCCCCCAGTATTCCTCCACGATGGCGACGGTACTCGTAGTTATCGGTCCTATCATGGTAGCGTATCCGTTCTTCCAGAAGTACTTTGTAAAAGGCCTTACGGTTGGTTCCGTTAAGGGTTAAGCTCAGATTTCAACCCGAGGCAATGGTGCTGAGGGCTCGAAATAAAAAAATAATTGGGAGGAATTTTAGAATGAAGAACAAAAAAGTTTTGGCTTTGGCTCTGACCGGTGCTATGGCAATGGGTATGCTTGCCGGATGTGGTGACAAGGCAGCAAGCTCCGGCGGAGCAGACGGTTGCGTAACCATTAAGGTTACCAGAAACACCTTCAACCTTGCAAATCCTGATTCTGCACAGGTTGACAAAGTCGAGAAGGCAATCAACGACTACATCAAGGATAAGATTAAGGTTCAGATCGAACTGACCGATATCGGTTCCGGTGAGTTTGCTGATAAGGCAAACATGGCTCTGCAGAGTAAGGAAATCAACCTTCTGTGGACCGCTTCCTGGCAGTCAACCGTTGGTACCAACGACCTGGTTGCTTCCAAGGCAGTTTATGACATTACCGAGCTGTTGCCCGGCACTCCTCTGTACCAGTCCATGGACGCAGGACAGTGGGAAGCTACCAAGTATGACGGAAAGAATTACTTCATCCCCGTATACAAGGACAACGTAGAAGGCTATGACTTCATGTTCCGTCAGGATCTGGTTGACAAGTATGGTTGGGATATCAATTCCGTTAAGTCTCTGGCTGATCTGGAGCCCATGCTGGCAGATGCTAAGGCTGAAGGCCTGAAGTATCCTTGGTTGACCCAGAAGACCGCTATGTTCTACAGATTCTACATCAACGATTTCGATTTCTTTACTGCTGACGCTACCGCTAACTGGGTTGCAGTTGACAGAGAGACCGACAGCGTTGTTAACGTAGTTGCTACCGATGAGTACAAGGAGTTCTGTACTTTGATGGGTAAGTGGTCTGATTTGGGCTACATCTCTGAGGATGATGCTACCAAGACTACTACCGATACCACTACTCAGACTCAGGATTGGGCTATGTCCTGGTGGACTGATATCCCTGTAAATGATGAGGCTGATACTCGTTATGGTCAGGATGTAACCATGGTTCCCGCTACCGACAGATGGGCACACTCCACTTCTGCACTGGGTTCCTGTTATGCAATTACCGCAACCAGCACTCCTGAAGAAGCTAAGGCATGTATCGACTTTATGGGTCTGCTTTACACCGACAGCAAGCTGGCTGATATGTACACCTTCGGTATTGAAGGCGAAGACTTTACCTACGATGCAGCAGGTAAGGTTAACCAGACAAGTGAGAAGTACAACCACTCCATGTGGGAGTCTGCTTCCGCAACCATCGTAACTCCTCTGTACAACGAGCCCGACAACAAGGCTGACCTGTATAAGAGCTTCAACGGTGGCGCTAACACCTCTTGCGCAGCTGGTTTCCGTTTCGACAAGGCTCCTGTAGAGGCTGAGCATGCTGCATGCCAGAACGTATTTGAAGAGTACGGATTCCCTCTTGAGAACGGTGGCGTTGCTGAGAAGGATGTAGCAGCTACAATCGACAAGTATCTGAAGGCTCTGGATGAGGCTGGTTACCAGAAGGTTATCGCTGAGTACACCACTCAGTACAATAACTGGAAGGCTGCAAAGTAATTTGAGCCCCAAACCATAGCATTTTGAAAATGCAAGGCTAATGAGGGGGTGTCCCGAAAGGGACACCCTCTTTTTGTGCGTTCTGGGTTTGGGAAATCCCGCGGAGAAATTGTATTATTGTTTGACTTTTGTGACAGGAAAGAGTAAGATAAATCACAGATTATAAAGGCTTTGAGCGATATGCGTTTGCCTAAGAGGAGAAAGGTTGGAGAAGCAGATGGAACGAGTATATAATCCGAGAGAGGTTGAACAGAAATGGCAGTCCTATTGGGCAGAGCATGAAACCTTTAAAACAGATGTGTGGGATTTTAGTAAACCTAAGTATTATGCGCTTGATATGTTTCCGTATCCTTCGGGAGTGGGTCTTCATGCAGGACATCCGGAGGGCTATACTGCAACGGATATCATGTCCAGAATGAAACGTATGCAGGGGTATAATGTATTGCACCCCATGGGCTACGATTCCTTTGGTTTGCCTGCGGAGCAGTATGCTGTCAGCACGGGTAATCACCCCAACGGTTTTACGCAGGAGAATATCGAAACCTTCTCCAAGCAGTTAAAGGAGTTGGGCTTTGACTATGACTGGTCTAAGATGCTGGCGACCAGTGACCCTGATTTTTATAAGTGGACCCAGTGGATTTTTAAGCAGCTTTATCTGGACGGCTATGCAAAATATATTGATATGCCCGTAAACTGGTGTGAGGAGCTGGGAACGGTTCTTTCCAATGATGAGGTAATTGATGGTAAGTCCGAGCGCGGCGGCTATCCTGTTGTGCGTAAAAATATGAAGCAGTGGGTTATTAACCAGCCAGCGTTTGCAGAGAAGCTTCTGGAAGGTCTGGAGACCATTGACTGGCCGGAATCCACTAAGGATATCCAGAGGCACTGGATTGGAAAATCCGAGGGCGTTGAGGTAGAGTTTGAAATTGAGGGTGGCGGAAAGTTCTCCATCTTCACCACCTGTATCGAAACCATTTACGGCATTACCTTTATGGTGCTGGCTCCTGACGGACAGATTGTAAAGGACTTGATGCCCAGAGTGGAGAATCCTGAGGAAGTACAGGCGTATATCGACGAAACCTTAAAGAAGAATGACATGGATCGTACCGAGTTGAATAAGACAAAGTCCGGCTGTATGCTGAAAGGGCTTTATGCGATTAATCCCGTAAACGGTAAGAAGGTTCCTTTGTTCATCGGAGACTTTGTTCTTGCAAGCTACGGTACCGGTGCGGTAATGGCGGTTCCGTCCCATGACCAGAGAGACTTTGAATATGCAATTGCCCATAACATTCCTATGATTCAGGTAATTGACGGCGGCGATGTGACGGAGAAGGCCTTTGAGAAGGGCGAATATCTTGGAAAAGGCTGCAAGCTGATGAATTCCGAGGAGTTTACCGGACTGACCGTAGAGGAGGCAAAGGTTGCCATTACGGATAAGCTGGTAAAGCAGGGAGTGGCGAAGAAAACTGTAAACTACCACTTCCGCGAGTGGATTTTCGCAAGACAGCGTTACTGGGGCGAGCCTGTTCCGGTAGTGCATACGGAGGATGGCAAGATTTATGCAGTAGAGGATTCCGAGCTGCCGGTGGTATTGCCTGAGCTTGAGGATTACAAAGGTAAGAACGGCAAGGCTCCTTTGGAGAATGCAGTTGAGTGGAAACAGTATGACAATAATGGCGTGAAGGGTGTCCGCGAGACCTCTACCATGCCCGGAAGTGCCGGCTCCAGCTGGTATTTTATGAGATATATTGACCCGGATAATCAGGAGGAGTTTGCAAATCAGGAGCTTTTGAAGCATTGGCTTCCTGTAGACCTTTATATCGGCGGACCGGAGCATGCGGTAGGTCATCTGATGTATTCCAGAATTTGGACCCGTTATCTGTATGATAAGGGACTTTGCCCTGTGGCTGAGCCGTTCCAGAAGCTGGTGCATCAGGGTATGATTCTCGGAAGCAACGGTATTAAGATGGGTAAGAGATTCCCTGAATTTGTGGTAAATCCCAGTGATGTTGTAAGAGATTACGGCGCAGATACGCTGAGACTGTATGAGATGTTCATGGGTCCTCTTGAAGTATCGAAGCCTTGGAGCAATCAGGGTGTTGAGGGTGCCAGAAGATTTATTAACCGTGTTTGGGCTTTCTTTACCAACAGCGACAATATCGGTGATGAGAAAAAGGATGAATTGACAAAGGTTTACCACCAGACTGTAAAGAAGGTAACGAGTGACTTCGAGCAGCTGGGCTTCAATACCGCTATCAGCCAGATGATGATTTTTGTAAATGCGGTATATAAGGCAGGTAAGTGCCCTAAGGAGTATGCAGAAGGCTTTATTAAGATGTTCTCCTGTATCTGCCCTCATGCAGGCGAGGAAATTTGGGAGTGCTTGGGACATGACAATACCATTGCCTTTGAACAGTGGCCTGTGCATGATGAGGAAGCAATTAAGGAGAATACAGTTGTTATCGGCGTGCAGGTAAACGGTAAGGTAAAAGGAACCGTAGAGCTTGCGGTAGACGAGGACAACGCATCCGCCCTTGCCAAGGCAAAGGAAATTGAGTCTGTAAAGGCTGCCATTGACGGTAAGACCGTTGTAAAGGAAATCTACGTTAAGGGTAAGATTGTAAATATTGTTGTGAAATAGAAACACGTAGTGGCAGGGAACGGCGGTTGGGCTGTTCCCTGCTTTTTGCATTATAGGAAAGATGTCGCGGCCGTGACCGCGTTTGGCGCGAGAGTCCGCAAGCAGATTTCTTGTTCCTTTTACGGGGAGAGGTTGTTGCGCTAAAACGAGGAAGTCTTTCCCGTAAAGCAAAAGCATTTTGCGTAGGGTAACTTTTATATCTTTATAGGAGAGGGAATTATGAGTATGCATGTTGAACAAAACTTTGAAAATCACCCGGACATCTGGATTGCACAGCGGGCAGATCCGTATGTTTATCGTCATTCGGATGGGAAATATTATTTTACCGCAAGTGTACCGAGCTATGACAAAATTGTGTTGCGGTGCGCTGATAGGCTGGAAGGCTTAGCGGTTTCGGAAGAGGTAGAGATATGGCAAAAACATGACACCGGTGTCATGGGGAATCACATCTGGGCGCCGGAGCTGCACTATCTGCAGGGGAAATGGTATGTCTATTTTGCGGCGGGGGATGCAGAGGATAAGTGGCGCATCCGCCCTTACGTATTGGAGTGTACCGGACAGAATCCTATGACGGATGCGTGGGTGGAACGGGGTATGATGCAATGTGCCGAAGAGGATGAATTTTCTTTTCGGGCGTTCTCACTGGATGCCACTGTTTTTGAAAATAAGGGAAAGTACTATTATGTCTGGGCAGAAAAGGTAGGGGTAGGAAAAATGATTTCCAACCTTTACATTGCGGAAATGGAGAGCCCTACAAAGCTTGCGACTGTGCAGGTGTTGTTGACAACGCCGGACTATGACTGGGAGCGCAGAGGCTTCTGGGTCAATGAGGGGCCGGCGGTTATTAAGAAAAACGGCAAGATTTTCCTAACCTATTCCGCAAGTGACACTGGTGTCAATTACTGCATGGGCATGCTGGAGGCCGGGGAAGATACCGATTTGCTTGATCCCCGTTCGTGGGAGAAACGCCGTTACCCTGTGCTGGCAACGGATGAAGCAAAGGGAATTTACGGCCCGGGACATAATTCCTTTACCGTAGATGAAAACGGAGAAGCGGTCATTGTATTTCACGCCAGAACGGAGCGGGAAATCGAGGGCGATCCGCTGTATAACCCGAATCGCCACGCCATGTTTCGCAAGGTGACCTGGGACGAAAACGGCGCGCCGATATTTGCACTCTGATAAAGCCTTACGGCCCATCACCCGCCGATACACCGACCGGAACGAAAGCCCCCAAAATGCGTGTGGAAAACGGGAGCGTTTCTCAAATGCATCCTTTGGAATCGGGTTCGTGTCTTTTCACCAGAATACGCGCATCGCGGTTTGTCCACCCCGGGAGCACACAAAGTGGTTGGGGGAAACAAATGCGGAATTTCTAATGTGCTTACTTTTGAATTTACGATAGTTCGAGCTTTTTATGAGCTGGGACAAAAATAAGAGTCGTGTTCGCAGCCAGGCGGAAAATGAGCAAAAGGACATGCTCCTTTTGCCGCCGTCTGCGGACGCGACTCAATTTTTGTTCAAGCGCATAAAAACACGAACCTTATTCCAAAGTTGCGCACATAAGAAATTCTCGCATTTGCTTCCTAACAACCACTTTGTGTACTCCCGGGGTGAACCAATCGCGATAGGCGTGTATTCTGTTGACAAAGACGCGAATAATAAGGGGTTCCAAAGGTGCATTTGTCAGAAACTCCCCGTTTGACACCCCCGCATTTTGTGGGCTTTCGTTCCGAGTGGTGTGTTGGCGGGCGATGGGGCAGGCACTTTCCTGTCAGAGTGCAAAAAATCCGAAAAAAGGTCTAAAGTATTCCTGCAGGTTGCCGATAAACATAGTAAGAAAACATGAAGGAGGAGACCAATATGCGTATAGAAGCGTATACACAGGTGCAGCAGCTGTATCAGAGCCAGAAGGTAAATAAAACCCAGCAGGCAAGCAGAACAGCGCAGACCGATAAGGTGCAGATTAGCAGCTTCGGAAAAGATATCCAGGCAGCTAAGGCGGCTGTGGCATCTTCTCCCGATGTCAGGGAAGACTTGATAGCGCCGATTAAGGCTCGGATTCAGGACGGAACCTACAACGTGGAGACAGGTAGCTTTGCGGACAAACTGTTGCAGAAGTATGAAGAAATGAGGTAAGAAGTCCCGTGGCAAGTTTGATGGAAAACCTGATAGAAGTGCTTGAACAGGAAAGCAATGAATATGAGGGACTTCTTAACTTATCTCAACAGAAGACGCCGGTCATTGTGAGCGGCAATTTGGAACAATTACAAACAATCACGGATGATGAACAGAGGTTGGTAAGCAGAATCGGCAATCTGGAAAAGAAAAGAATCGAGGTTACCGCGGATATTGCCAACGTATTGAACAGGGATGTCAACACATTAAAGCTTTCAAACCTGATTGACATGCTGGCGGCAAGACCTGCGGAGCAGGCGAAGCTGGCGGCGGCACATGACAGACTGCAGGAATCGGTAAGACTGCTGAAAAATGTCAATGAGCAGAACAGGGAGCTTCTGAAAAATGCGCTCGAAATGGTGGAGTTCGAACTGAATCTTTATCAGGCAACCAGGACGGCGCCGGAGACGGCGAATTACGGCAGAGGCGCTTATAATACCGGAGCAACCATGGGAGTGGCGAACGGCGGGTTTGATGCGAAACAGTAATTGAGGTGATTAGCATGCCATTAATGGGTAGTTTATATATCGGAGCATCCGGATTACAGACCAGTCAAAATGCGCTGAATACCACAGCGCATAATCTTTCTAATATAGACACCACAGGCTACACCAGACAGCAGGTTCAGCTGTCTGACAGAAGCTATCAGACTCTTTCTATTGATATAAAATCCGTAAACAACAAACAGACAGGTCAGGGTGTTCTTTACTCGCGGGTAAAGCAGGTCAGAGACTATTTTTTGGATAAGACCTACCGCAAGGAATCGGGACGCGGCATGTTTTATGAGATTTCTACCGAAGTGTTGGAGGAAGTGGAAAGCCAGCTGGGAGAAATGAACGGCGAGGCGTTTCAAACCTCCATTACTGATTTCTGGACCTCTGTACAGGAGCTTGCAAAGGATCCTTCCAGCTCCGTAACCCAGGGACTTCTGGTGCAGAGAGCATCCGAATTTGTGGAAAGATCAACGGCTGTGTATGAAGGCCTTTCCTCTTATCAGGATAACCTGAATACCCAGATTAAGCAGCAGGTAGAGAAAATCAACGAGTACGGGCAGCAGATACTTGCTTTAAATGACAGCATTCGTTCCATCGAGGTGGGCGGAGTCGAAAACGCAAATGACCTGCGTGATGTGAGAAATCAGATTCTGGATGAGTTGTCACAGCTTGCGGATATTACCTACGGCGAAGATTTGTACGGAAATGTGTACGTTAGGATAGAGGGAGAAGATTTTGTAAAGGGTGGTACCTGTTATGAAATCGGGCTGGATGTAGATGCAACAACCGGCTTTTATACTCCGTTCTGGCCTCAGAATGCAAGCTATATTGAGGAGGCTGACGGAACCAGAAGATATAATATTGAAGGCGCAGAGGTGTTCAATCTGAATCGGGAAATTTCCTCTGATATGAATACGGATATCGGCGGATTGAAGGCGATGCTACTGGCGCGAGGCGACCATAGAGCTGACTATACAGATATGGACGAGGCGGTTTATGATAAGGTTTCCCAGTCTGTTGTGATGAACATTCAGGCGGAATTTGACCAACTGATTCATAACGTGGTAACGAAGGTAAATGATATTCTTGCAAATGCGGCGGGACTTGAAACCGGAAACCTGACCTTAAAGGACGGTACCACACTGGAAAATGTAAGGTATTGTAAGTCTGATGCGGAAGGGTATTTAAGAGATACGGACGGTAAGCCCATTCAGCTGTTTACGAAGGCGACCACAGACGGATATCAAAAGGTAACCGTCAGCGAGGAAAAGCTGGATGCCAACGGAAACGGAACGGGGCAGTATGAGGATGCAGAGTACTGGGTATTCAACGAGGAAGTCGTGGGACAGACCGACTCCCTGTATACCATCAGCAATCTGGAAATCAATCAGGATCTGATGCAGAGACCGGCAATGCTCGGCTTCCGGCTGAAGGATGGTTCCGAGGACATTGCAACCGCAGAGGCACTGAAGGCAGCTTTTACGGAAGAAAATTACACCTTAAATCCCAATGTTAAGAAAAGAACAACTTTTGTGGATTATTATACAGACCTTGTTTCCCAGATAGCGAATTCCGGTTCTGTTTACAGAAGTATCTACACCAATCAGGAGGGTACGGTGGAATCGGTACAGAGCGCAAGGGAGCAGGTGGTTGGCGTATCCTCTGACGAGGAGTTGTCTAATATGATCAAGCTCCAGAATGCCTATAATGCATCCAGCCGATACATTAATGTAATCAGTGAGATGCTGGAGCATATCATTAATACTTTAGCGATTTAAGCAGATAAGGAGGTAGGAAATGCCGTCACAATTTTTTGGATTAAATATTGCATATACCGGTTTGCTGGCAAGCAATGCGGCGTTGAATACCACTTCGAACAACATTGCAAACGTGCAGACCGACGGCTACAGCAGACAGCAGGTGGATCAGCAGGCGGCAAGTGCGCTGCGGGTATTCCAGAAATACGGCTGTGCCGGAGCGGGTGTAGAGACTCTTGCCATTGAGCGCGTCCGTGACGAATTCTATGACGGACGGTACTGGGATAACAACGCAAAGGTGGGAGAGTACAGCCAGAAGCAGTACTACATGACCCAGATTGAGAACTATTTTGACGATAACGGTAAAAATGCAGGCTTTAAAACCGTGTTTGACCAGCTGATGGCAACCGGTATTCAGGAGCTTTTGAAAACCCCGGACGACGCCACCGCGAAATCCCAGTTTGTGGGCTACGCGGGAGCCCTGGCGGAGTATTTTAACGGTGTTGCAGGCAATATGGAAAAGCTGCAAAAGGACGTCAATCAGGAAATCAAACTGAAGGTTGACGAGATTAACTCTCTGGCGGGTGAAATTGCTACCCTTAACAAGCAGATAAACACCATTGAATTGACAGGAGTTAAGGCAAACGAGCTTCGGGACAGAAGAACCCTTTTGATTGATCAGTTATCCCAGATTGTAGACGTAAAGGTAACGGAGACTCCTATTGTAGACACAAATAACCCGGAGCGTGAAACCGGAGCGAACCGTTGTATCGTAAAGATTGCAGGTGGTCAGATTCTGGTAGACGACAGCGAGTATAACGGCTTGGAGTGCGTGGCGAGAGAACCCTACGAGAAGGCAAACCAGACGGATATTGACGGTTTGTATGACGTGTACTGGGAGAATGGGCAGGAGTTCAATCTCTACAACGCGGCTATGGGTGGCGCACTGAGGGGCCTCGTGGAAATGAGAGACGGTAACAACGGTGAAAATTTCACCGGAGAAATTACCGGTGTAGATACGGTCGTTGTTGACGGTGAAACCCATGACACGGTTACGGTACAGGTTTTTGAAGAGTATCTGGCGGATTTGAATAAGTGTAATCTGTCCGACCAGGGCGGAATTATCCGGCTGGGCAATCAGGAATTTTACTATGATTCCTGGAAATACAGCATCAGCTATAACGATGCGGGAGAAGCGCAGTACAGCTATACCTTTACTCTTTCGGATTCCGAGAAGAATGCAAACCGTCTGACCAACGACAGAGTGGGAATGAATGCAAGCATCGGCGCAACCTTGAATTATCAGGGCGTTCCTTACTACATGAGCCAGATGAATGAGTGGGTGAGAACCTTCTCCCAGAAGATAAACGATATTTTTACTTCCGGTTACGATTCCTCCGGAGAACAGGGCGTAAAGCTGTTTAGCGGAAATTTGAAGACAGAGGATGAACAGTACGATTTTCCCGGTAATAATCGGTACGATACCTTTGATTACGAAGATTTTACCGCAAACGGTGCCTTTGAAATGGATTATAGAGAGGACAGCTACTATTGGCTGACCGCATCTAATTTCAGTGTGCTTGCGGCGGTGGAGATTGACCCCGGCAGATTGGCAAACAGATATGACAAGGCGGACGGCGTGGAGCAGAATGACCTGCTGGAGGATGTGGCGCTGCTTGCTACGGACAAGGATAAGATGACTTTCCGCGGTTCCTCTTCATCGGAATTTCTGCAAAATGTACTGGCAGATGTGGCGCTGAATGCGCAACGTGCAAATACCTTCCAGAAGAGCTTTAAGGATATTTCGGCAACCATTGACACCCAGAGAATTTCTATCTCCGGTGTAGATGAGGATGAGGAGGCGGTAAATCTGGTAAAATATCAGAACGGATATAACTTAGCCTCTAAAATGATTCAGACTTTGACCGAAATATATGATAGATTGATTCTTCAAACCGGCGTATAAGTCTTGGAGAAGCTGCCCTAACGGGATGAGGCAGGAGGGAAACGTATGAGAATTACAAATAAAATCATGCAAAATAACAACTTGTCCAATATCAACACAAATAAAGTGTATCAGGACACCTTGAGCAATCAGATGTCCACCCAGAAAAAGATTAACCGTCCTTCGGATGACCCGGTAGTGGCAATCCGTGCACTTCGTTTAAGGAGCAGCGTGACGGAGATTACCCAGTATTACAGCAAGAACATTCCTGATGCGGAGAGTTGGCTGAATGTGACGGAGGACGCGTTGAAGAATTTGTCCACCATCGTGACAAACATGATTTCCCAGTGTACTAAGGGCTCTAACGGTGACTTAACTACGGAGGACCGCCAGATTATTCTGGAGCAGATGCAGGCGCTTGCTGATGAGGTTTACGCCACCGGCGATGCCGATTATGCGGGAAGATATGTTTTTACCGGATATCGGACGGATACTCCTTTAAGCTTCGATAAGGAACTGGACCAAAGGTATTCCATTACGGAGCAGCTGGACAGCACTGCCATTGACAGTGTCACAAAGGTCAATACAGGTGAGCTGCTTAATATCAATGCAAGCAACTATAACAATGCAACAATGAGCGCTGTTACAGAGCAGGATATTTCTTCCGTTGAGGTGCATCGGATTCGTTTGGCTTATAACGATTGTGCAGAGGATGCGCAGCCTTCCATAGAATTTCAGAAGAAACAGGCGACACCCAATGCAAACGGAACCTACGATTATGATACGGTAACCTGGTCCATGGGTGCGGAAATTGAAATGAAGCATTCCTATGAAGACCCTTACAGCTATGTAGCGGGGAATCCCGATGCGGTAGTATATGTGCCGGAAACCGGGGAAATGCTTCTTGGGGATAATCGTTATCAGGAGCTGATGGCGGCAAAGGATGATGATACCACTGTTGCGAATGAGGCGGAAATCCGTGTGACCTATGAAAAGGCTCACTGGGAAAAGGGAGACCTTCGCCCGGAACACTATTTCGCCTGTAAATCCGACCCCGGTACGGCGGATGAGATCGTTTACAACAGTGCTTATCTGACGGGTGACGCAGAGCGTCAGGACATCGAGTATGATGTGGGCTTTAACCAGACCATCCGCGTAAATTCCACCGCAGACGAGTGCTTCCAACACGGTATCGGCAGAGAAGTGGATGACATGGTAAGTGCCATGCGCAATGTCTTGGATTTAGAGACAGTACAGGCTGATTTGGAAAAACTGCTGGAAAAGGCAGAGGACGGAAGCGCGGAACAGGCAACCCTGCAAAAGCAGATGGATGCGGTAGGAAAGGCGCTGACTCTGGCGAAGGATAAAGAGCAGAGAATGTTTGAAAACGGTATTACCAGCTTCCAGAAATATCTGGATGATGCGAATCTTTGTATCACCAACTGCGGTACCAGAAGCAGTAAGCTGGAGTTAATCGGAAACCGTATGCAGAACCAAAAGACAACCTTTGAAACCTTGAAGAGCGAAAACGAGGATATTGATATTACGGAGGTTGCGATTCAGCTGACCAGCGCGGAGCTGACCTACGAGGCGGCGCTGATGGCAACGGGTAAAGTGATGCAGACAACACTGCTGAATTTTATATAGTGCAGATGCACGGATAGGAGACATATGAAGATTAATACTAGAATTTTCGGAGAGATTGAAATCACGGAAGAAAAAGTGCTTACCTTTGAAAACGGTATCATCGGCTTTCCGGAGCTGAAGCACTTCACTCTGCTCCATGATGAGGATCAGGGTGCTGATGCGGGAATCCGTTTCCTGCAGTCCATCGAGGAGCCCGGCTTTGCCCTTCCGGTAATGGACCCGCTTGTTGTAAAGCCTGATTATGACCCGGAGGTAAATGATGAGCTGCTTACGGGAGTGGGAGAACTGACACCGGAAAATATTCTGGTTATGGTAACCGTAACCGTACCTGCTGATTTGACAAAGATGACCGTAAATCTACAGGGACCTTTCGTAATCAATGTGGCAGAGCGTAAGGCGTGCCAGATTATCGTAGAGGGCAGTGACCATCCCGTGAAGTTCCCGGTTTATGATATTCTGCAGGCAAGAAAGGCGGGTGAATAGAATGCTGGCATTATCCCGTAAGAAAAATGAAGCGATTGTAATCAATAACAATATTGAGATTACTGTTTTGGAAATCAAGGGTGAACAGGTGAAAATCGGCATCTCTGCACCTAAGGAGGTTCCTGTATACAGGAAAGAGGTATATTTGCAGATTCAGGAAGCAAACAAGGAAGCTGTCAATGTGGAAGGCATGGAGGCTTTGAAGAACCTGTTCGGTAAGTAAGCGGAAGAAAACAAAAAGTTTAGGGAAGCGTAAAAAAATTGCGCTTCCCTCTTAATTTTATGGAGAAACCTACCGATAAAAAGGATAGAAACTGACAATACAAACGTGAATTTCACACGGAGGTGGACGTTATGGCAATTGAACCGTTAGGAAGTATGATGAGTCTGCAGGCGCAGAGCACACCTGTTGCAAAGCCTGTTGCAGAGAAAAATGCAAATGTACCGGAGGTGGCTGCCCAGCCCGCACAGGCAATAGATAAGACAACTGCGATTGTTGAGAATGTGCAGAGCAAGGGTCAGGAGAACTCCGGGGAGCAGAGTAAGGATCAGCAGGCCTCTACCGACCAGATTCGTAAGGCGGTGGAGCAGCTGAATAAGAAGATGGAGCATTCGGAGGCAGTATTCGGAATTCATGAGGATACAAACCGGGTAACCATCAAGCTGGTAGACAAGGATACGAAGGAAGTAATTAAGGAGCTTCCTCCCGAGAAGACCCTTGACATGATTGCGAAGGTATGGGAGATGGCAGGCATCCTTGTAGATGAGAAACGTTAGGAGGTTGTCCTATGGCAATGAGATTATCGGGACTGATGTCCGGTATGGATACGGAAAGTATCGTACAGGAATTGGTAGCTGTAAAGCAGATCAAGGTAGATGAATTGAAGAAGGAGCAGACCAAGCTGGAGTGGAAGCAGGATGCATGGAAGGAGCTGAACAACAAGATTAAAAAGCTCTATAACGGCGCCCTTAGCAATCTGCGTTTCCAGAGTGCCTATTCCAAGAAGGTGACTAAGGTTTCTGACAGCAGCGTTGCAGATGTAATTGCTTCCGATACGGCGATGGACAGTGTACAGAGTCTTCGAGTGACCAACCTTGCACGTACCGGTTATCTCACCGGCGCTGAGGTGAAGAAGACTGACGGCAGCAAGTGTACCTCCGGAACAAAGCTTGCGGACATGGGAATTGAAGCCGGAAGTAAGATTGAGGTGAGCACAAACGGTAAAACCGTTGAAATTAATGTAACCGATTCCATGACACTGGCGGATTTGACGAGTCAGCTGTCAAGTGCGGGATTAAAGGCAAACTTCGACAGTAAGACCCAGAGACTGTTTGTGGGGGCATCGGAAAGCGGCGAGGCAGCAGATTTTACAATTACCGCTGCTAATGATAAGGGAACGGATGCGCTGAGCAAGCTTGGAATTCTGGTTTACGGTGATAAGGAGCTGGCAACATATCAGAAATATGCAGACATGCTGAATGCAGACAGCTCTGTGAATGATAAATATACGGCGGCAGCAGACGCAGAGATTGCGAAAAGACTGGCAAGCTATATTGCAAAGGCAGAAAGCTTAGAGAGCAGTATTGCAAAGCAGGAAGAAAACCTGACAAAAATCAAAGAGGCTTACAAAACTGCCGTAGGTGAAGATAATTACAGCGAAGCAGAGTTTGAGGCGCTGGTAGCGGATACTGATGAAGCAAAAGCAAAGCGCGACGAGCTGCAGGCGAGAATCGATGAGCTGGAAGCGAAGAAAAATGCGGAAGGCGAAGAT
This sequence comes from Acetatifactor sp., assembly GCA_045546495.1. Lineage (GTDB taxonomy): Bacteria > Bacillota > Clostridia > Lachnospirales > Lachnospiraceae > Acetatifactor. The sequence continues at coordinate 87,242 of JAZQCX010000049.1, forward strand.
GCCGTAGAGCTGACGGAGGAGGAGACTGCGGAGCTTGAGAAGCTGACAGAACAGATGAAGCAGGTAAACCTCTATGTGAAGGCGCAGGAGACGCTGGAGACCTCCAAAGCTGATTTGTCAGAGGCGAAGTTCTACTTTGAGGTACAGACTACCACCGATGAGAACGGTGAAACCGTGGAAACAAAGGTAGCAAGTGCGAAGCTGACGGATGAAGTAAAGGCTGAGCTGGATGCGAAAATTGCAAAGGCAAAGGCAGTTCTTGCAGATGGAAGTAAGAAGGGCAGCGATGCAACCAAGGTAGTTGGTGAGGATGCAGAGATTTACCTAAACGGTGCCCGGTTTACGGATACGGATAATACCTTTGAAATCAATGGCCTGACCATTACCTGTAATGCGGAAACGGGCGATAAAGAGGTTACGCTTACCACCCAGAACGATACCAGCGGCATTTATGATATGATTAAGAACTTTATCACCGAGTACAGCGAGCTGATTAATGAGATGGATAAGCTGTACAATGCGGAATCCCAAAAGGACATGGATCCGCTGACGGATGATGAAAAGTATCTGATGAGTGAGAAGGAAGTAGAGAAGTGGGAAGAAAAGATTAAGGACTCCCTGCTTCGCAAGGATGCAACCCTGTACTCCGTATCCTCTGCATTTAAAGAGATTATGTCTTCCGGCTTTTCGGTAGGCGGAAAGACCATGTACTTATCCAATTTCGGAATTGATACCTTGGGCTATTTTGAAGCGGCAGACAATGAGAGACATGCTTATCACATTGACGGCGATGAGGATGATGAGTTTGTCAGCAACGAGACAAATACCTTGAAGGCGATGATCAGCTCCGATCCGGATGCGGTAATGGATTTCTTCTCCCAGCTGACAAAGAGCTTGTACGAGAAGACCTCTGATTTAATGAAGAGCGTAAAGGATTACAGCAGTTCTTATACCGTATATGAAGATAAGAAGATGCAGTCTGATTATGATGATTATACGAAGAGAATTGCAGAGCTGGAAGAAAAGCTTGCGGATTACGAAGATAAGTGGTACGCAAAATTCTCTGCTATGGAAACAGCCATGGCGAAAATGCAGTCCAATGCAAATGCGATAACAGGTTTATTAGGAGGCTGATGATATGGCATTACCCAACGCGTATTCTCAATACAATAATAGTAAGATTCTGACCGCGTCGCCGGCAGAACTGACCCTGATGCTTTATGAGGGCGCGATTAAGTTTTGCAACATTGCGATTCTTGCGGTGGAAAAGAAGGAAATTGAAAAGGCGCATGTGAATATTGTAAAGACCCAGAAGATTATTGACCATTTCCGCATGACGCTGGATATGAAATATCCGGTGGCGCAGGACTTCGAACGTGTTTATCAATATCTGGCAACCAGACTGGTTCAGGCGAACATCTCTAAGGATGCGGAAATTCTGGAGGAGGTTTGCGGGCACCTTCGCTCCATGCGGGATACCTGGAAAGAAGTAATGCGGATTAACCGGGAGAAGGGAGTCGTATGAGCGAGCAGTATTTAAGTATTCTGCAGGAAAGCCTGAAAAAGAAAAGTGCGGTGCTGGACGAAATTATCCGTATCAGTAAGCGCCAGAGTGAAATTCTTTCCGCTGAGGTGATTTCCTTTGAGGAATTTGACCGCTGCGTGGATGATAAGGATGTTTGTATTGAACAGCTTAACACTTTGGATGAAGGTTTTGAGACCATGTATAAGCGCGTGGAGCAGGAGTTAAACGGCAACCGCGCAAAGTACGCGGACTGGATTAAAGCCTGCCAGAAGCTGATTTCCGAAGTGACGGAAAAGAGCGTAGAGATACAGGCACTGGAGGCGAGAAACAAGCAGGCCATAGAGACTGTTTTCAAAAAGAACCGGAAGGATTATTCGGAGGGAAAGCGTTCTGTACAGGCTGCAAGAAGCTATTATAAGAACATGAATCATACCAATGTGGTTCCTCCGCAGTTTATGGAGAAAAAAATTTAGTAGAGTGGGGCGGCATCCAACCGGATGTCGCCCCATTATTACGTTTGTGATAGGCACGTTCTATTTTGCGGTGATTAGTTCTTTAGGCAACCAATGGGAATGACAAGGACACCGTCTTCGCGTTTATAACCGTACTGTGTGCCGGTGATAACAATTTTTAAGTCAGGTAATTTTAATGTGCACTGCTTTTCTTTCTTGTTATACTCCTTCAGTAGATTTTCCAATTCAATCAGGTGCTTGGCTCCATCGTCAATATCTGCACTGCCTAATTTGAACTCGATTAGAGCATATCGCCCGTCGCGAAGGTGGAGTACACAGTCTGCTTCAAGACCATATCTGTCGTGATAATAAGATACACGCCCGCCGAGAGCGGCAGAGTATGCTTTGAGGTCGCGGATACAGAGGGTCTCAAAAATGAATCCAAACGTCTTTAAGTCAAGATTGAAATATTCGGGTTCAACGCCAAGGGCGGCAACAACTAACGAGGGATCCACGAACTCGCGCTTGTCGGTTGCCTGAATAGCGCTCTTGGAACGGATAGCGGGACACCATGCTTCTACGTCTTGAATGAGAAAAAGTTTCTTTAAGATTTTTACATAACTGTAGAAGGAGGATTCGCTCAGTTCCATATTTGCATTTACATCGTTGAGGATAGCTCTGTTTGTTGCCAGCGTGGAAATGTTGCGGGCATAAGAACGGAGCAAGAGTCGCGCTGTGGTTTCGTCGCGCTTGACACCATCGATGTTAGAAACATCTTCATTGCACAAACTGTCGAAATAACTTCGGGCGACCAAGAGTTTTGCTTTGTCGCTCTTTTTCTGCAGAGAAGAAGGCCAACCGCCGCGGCAAGCGGCGAAAACTAATTGGTCCATGGTCAGCTCTGATTCGCAACCATCCTCCAATGCGCTCGGATTGGAGAATAAATCAGCAAGAGAAACGGTGCCGTTAGATTCGCCGGATTCGTAAAGGCTCATTGGATACATAACCAGGGTGTCAATTCTTCCGGTCCCGGTGTGCATGATTTCGGTTTTGTCGATAGAGTTGGAACCGGTTAGAATGTATAGACCATCTTCGCCACGGCGGTCAACGGATACACGCACCGCATCCCAGAGGTTTGGGGCGATTTGCCATTCGTCAATCAGGCGAGGATTTTCGCCGACCAAAAGATTGGAAGGCTTTATTTTTGCAGTCTGGATATACATATCCCGTTTGTCGGGGTCTTGCATCTCGATATAGCTTTTTGCAAATTGCTTTGCGGTGGTTGTTTTGCCGCACCATTTAGGATCGACAATATGAACTGCGGCAAAAGCTTCTAATTTCAGTTCCAGTTCGTCGTCGCAGATTCGTTTAATATATTCACTCAATACGGTTCACCTAGCCTTTCGTAACTATTATATCCAGAAATTTGTGTCAAAGTCAATGCAGATGGAGAGATTTGTGGTATTTTGATGGAGAGATTTGCGGCGTTTTGATGGAGAGATTTGTGGATGAACGTATTGGCTGTGTTATGCGGTGCAAGGATTTGAAAAAAATTTAAAAAAATTTCTCATTTGCTATTAAGGTTTCGGAAAAGTCTCCGATATATATTACAACTGAGGTAATTCAATGAGGAATTACCCAAAATGGAGACTAGATGCCAGGAAGGCAACAGTTCAAGGAGGATAAAAAATGGTAGTACAGCATAATCTTACAGCGATGAACTCTAACAGAATGTTAGGAATTACAACAGGAGCACAGGCTAAGGCAACTGAGAAGCTGTCTTCCGGTTACAAGATTAACCGTGCAGCAGATGATGCAGCAGGTCTTTCCATTTCCGAGAAGATGAGACGTCAGATTCGTGGTTTGACTCAGGCATCCCTGAATGCAGAGGACGGTATCTCCTGTGTACAGACAGCAGAAGGTGCTTTGAACGAAGTACACGATATGCTTCAGCGTATCAACGAGCTGGCAGTAAAGGGTGAGAACGGAACTCTTTCTTCCGTAGACCGCCAGTACATCCAGTCTGAGGTTAAGCAGCTGATGAGCGAAATCGACCGTGTACAGTCCACCACCACTTTCAACGAGCAGAACCTGCTTGACGGAAGCTTCCAGAACAAGGGTCTGCAGGTTGGTGCAGAGGCAGGACAGCACATCGCGGTTACCATCGCTAACATGAGCACCAACGAGCTGATTGCAAACGCTCTGGATGCAGAGGTTAAGTTTAAGACAGCACATATCGATGACGAGACTACTGATGCTGATTTGGGATATGAGAATGACGGTGTTACAGATAACACTCTGACCGCTGACATGCTTGCTAAGTTCTATACCTTCGACAGCTCCAAGGTAGTAAATGATGAGTTGACAGCAACTGATCCTTCCATGAGTGATGATGATAAGGCTACTGCTCCTACCGCAGCAGATTTCGCAGCATTGAATGCATTTGCTAAGAACGCTCTGAAGACCGTTTCTCAGCAGAGATCTGACCTCGGTGCAGTTCAGAACCGTCTTGAGCACACCATCGCTAACTTGGACAACGTTGTAGAGAATACCACCGCAGCAGAGAGCCAGATTCGTGATACCGATATGGCGACCGAAATGGTTAAGTACTCCAACAACAACATCCTCATGCAGGCAGGACAGTCTATGTTGGCACAGGCTAACCAGGCTAATCAGGGAGTTCTCTCCTTGCTCGGCTAATCAAGCGGCTTAAAGTAAAACATAAAGTCCGGGAAGACGGATAAGCAATAAGAGAAGGAGTTGTTGCAAAAGTAGATGAATAATCTATTGGTGCAGCAGCTCCTTTTTGTGCCTAAAAGCAGAAACGTATTTATTGGGAATCGTGTTTGTGGTATAATCAACAGCAGATTGAAGTTGTACGGCGGGAGGAATAAAGAAAGTGAAAGTATATGTCTGGGGAACGGGGCGATTGGCAGGAAAGGTTGTAGGAAAATGGGTTAAGCCGGAGGAAATAGAGGGTTTTATAGATAATAATGCAGATGTGCGGGAATATATGGGGAAACCGGTTTACTTACCTGCGGATGTGCCGGAAAATTATGATGCCATTTTGGTTGCTACGTTATTTTCAAAGGAAATATATGAACAATGTGCGGAATTGGGACTGAATCTGTCTAAAATTATATTTTTATATAGAAATATACGTCAGGATGATATGAATGATGACTATTCCTTTGTGGAATCAATAGTTGGGAAAGAATATGCAAAAATAATTAAAAACAGGTATCATCTGATACGTGGAGTGGAAAATGCGGGTGAGTTGTGCCTGTCGGGGTCGAAATTTGAGAACCGAGGTTATTTGGAAACTGATTATGTGCGAATAAAAAGCTTCGAACTGGCAGTGAAGGAAATTCGAAAAAGAAAGGTGCAAGGTGCGGTTGCGGAGGCAGGAGTTTTTCGGGGTGAGTTTGCACAATATTTGAATTATGCTTTCCCTGATAAGAAACTGTATCTGTTTGATACGTTTGAAGGGTTTGATGCGAAGGAGGCACTTGCGGAAAAGCGTGCGGGAAACTGCACACAAGCGTTTATAGAAGCGTACAAGCAGACTGATTTAGGGCTGGTTCTGGAGAGGATGAGTTATTTGGATAATGTGGAAATTAAGCAGGGGTTTTTTCCGGAATCATTACAGGGCATGGAGGATGAGTTTGCATTTGTCTCCTTGGATATGGATTTTGAAGATTCAATTTATGAGGGATTAAAATATTTTTATCCTCGATTAGTCGAGGGAGGATATATTTTTATACATGATTATAACAGTGATTTGTATGGTGTTGAAAAAGCAGTGGAGCGATATGAGGCGAAATACGGATTGCGGATGGCGAAAGTGCCTCTTTGCGATTCCAGCGGAACACTTGTGATTACGAAATAAGAATAAGGGGGTGCACCCCCCTTATTTTGCTAATACCGTATTCAGCATGGTGGCAAGCCGGATTTCGTAGGTGTGAAGAGCCTTGACCTTTTTGCAGGCGTTGTGCGCCATTTCCCGGCGGAGGTCATCGTGGGCGAGGTAATATTTAACCTTGTTTTTAAGGTCGGCCATGCTTTCGTAGCAGTCTAAGTCTTTACCGATTTCGAAATATTCCGGGATTTCGGCCTGATAGTTGGAAAGCAAAAATCCGCCGCAGCCGCAAATATCCCAAACCCGCAGGGACAGACCGCTTTGGATGGGCCTCATGGTAATGTTTAAGTTGATTTTGCTGCAGTGGAATACCTTTGGCATTTCCGTATGGGTAGTGACACCGCCACGGCAGTCCGCACCCTGTAACAGTGAAGTGTTGCTTCGGGTGTAAACAGTAACCCGGTGCCCGGCTTCGGCAAGTGAATTCAGTACCCGGATGCGTTCCAGCTCGGAAACGTACATGCCTAAGTAGTAGTTTGCGGCAACGTAGCTGTCGGTGTCTTTAAAACAATTGTCCGGCTGATAAAAGTCCGGGAAAGCATCCTTTAATGCGGTAATCAACTCCGGGGTAACGGTGTTCTCCAAAAGGTTATAACCGAACAGCTTCAGCTGTGCTTCGGCAACTCCCTGGATGTAGCCCTGCCAGTATTCGCCGGGGAGAAGTGAATCGTGGCTGCCGTTTTGGACAGCCTGTGTAACGTTCCGAACAGGCAAAAAGGGTGTTTGTACATCATTTTGACCGGAAAAAGAAAGAGGCTGAGTGCTGTTGCCGGCAGGTAACGAGGGTGCGAGGGAAACGTTATGAAGCGGCGAAAGAGGCGACTTTTCATGATACAGAGATCCCACAAAGGAAACATCACTGCCGTACTGTTGCCAATCCTCATCGGTCAGATTTTCAATGATTTCATCCCAGCGTGCCACGTTGGTGGAAAGAGGAAGGTAGAAAATGCCTTCGGGATTTTCGGGATGAAAGGTTTCGTATTGCATATAATCGAATAAAAAGATTCGGTTGCAGCGGTTGCGGATGGAGACGGAAAACAGCTCCAATACGGGACAGTCCACGCTCCAACATACATAAAGAAGCCCCAGACGTTCGCATAAATCCGATAGAAAAGGGTAAAAGTTTACGCTGAAAATCAGGGAAGCGGGCTGCTTGCATAAGGCATCCGAAACGGCGGTCAGTCGTTGCGCCACGGTCAGTTTTTTCTCGGTGATTTCCGCGGTGCATTGGGAAACGGTCAGGCCGAGATTTTGAAAGGCTGTTAGTATATCCGGTTCGCAAATGCTTCCGTAACGGTAAAATAGTATATTCATAGGGCTGCCTCCTGGTTGAATTCTGTTAACCAGAATTATTGTATCATAAAACACAGTAGAATTGCGGAGATTTTGGGAAAATCAAAAGAAATTTTCAGAAAAAGCTTGAAAAAATAGGAGAAAAGCACTAAAGTAAAACCATAGGAAGCCGATAACTTGTATAGAAGAGCTGGTTTGGCTTCTTCTTTCCCGTTGGAAGGTTACGCACCCCTGACATCGGAAGAGAGTAACTTAAAACTACCGCAAGGATGCGGGCAAATGATTCAAGGAGGAAAACATATGGTAGTACAGCACAATTTAACAGCAATGAACTCTAACAGAATGCTGGGCTTAACCCAGAGTTCTCAGGCAAAGTCAACTGAGAAATTGTCATCCGGTTACAAGATTAACCGTGCAGCAGATGATGCAGCAGGTCTCTCCATTTCCGAGAAGATGAGACGTCAGATTCGTGGTCTGACTCAGGCTTCCCTGAATGCAGAAGACGGTATCTCCTGCGTACAGACGGCAGAAGGTGCGTTAAACGAAGTTCATGATATGCTTCAGCGTATCAACGAGCTGGCAGTTAAGGGTGAGAACGGAACGCTTTCATCCGTAGACCGTCAGTACATCCAGTCCGAAGTAAAGCAGCTGATGAGTGAAATCGACCGTGTACAGTCTACGACTACTTTCAACGAGATGAACCTGCTTGACGGTTCCTTCGATGATAAGGGTCTGATGGTTGGCGCAGAGGCTGGTCAGCACATTGGCGTTGCTATCGGCAACATGAATACCGCGCAGCTGATTGAGCAGGCAGTTGCAGACGAAGTTAAATTTAAGACAGAGCATTTGGATGCTACGGAGGACGGCGAGTATACAGATGCGGCTGACAATGAATTTAAGGCGGATATGCTGGATAAGTTCTATGTTTATACTGATGATGATATCGTAGCAAATGATGATGTTACGGGCGCAACCATTACCAGTACTGCACTGGCAACAGAGCCGCCTACCGCAGCGGATTTTGCAGCTCTGAATGCATTCGCTAAGAACGCACTGAAGACCGTATCTCAGCAGAGATCTGACCTTGGTGCAGTTCAGAATCGTCTTGAGCACACCATCGCTAACCTGGATAATGTAGTTGAGAACACCACCGCAGCAGAAAGCCAGATTCGTGATACTGATATGGCAACTGAGATGGTTAAGTACTCCAACAACAACATCCTGACTCAGGCAGGACAGGCTATGTTGGCACAGGCTAACCAGAGCAACATGGGCGTTCTTTCCTTACTTGGCTAATGAAGTGAGTAGAGAATTCTAAAAAGAGTTTCAGTTCGACTTAGGTTGAACTACCAATAGAAGAGAGCCGGCAAACGCCGGCTCTTTTCTATGTCATGGGAAAGGGCTTGTTGCAATAGCGTGTGAAAGCTTTTCCCGTAATGAAAAACGCGTTGCGGAGGCGTATACCTTGGTAAGAAACCGTCAATGCTCTACCTAACAAAGGTGGAGTGTTGGAAATATGGAAAAAAGGGCAATAGTGAGAAAAGCGGGGAGAAGACGATGGTTACGGAGAAAGGCGGTAACGGTCGTCTTTTTTGTGTTGCTCGCAGGCTGCGTCCTGTGGAGTATGTGGGCTGAGGAGCAGGCGCATATAGTGCCGGATTATCCTAAGGAAGATATTGAATGGGTGTTGCATGGGAAGGGACTGACGGAGGAGGCATATGAGCTTCTGTTCCGTCAGACCGGATTGGGACGGACGGCGGTGGATTTCCTGTTTGCGGAAGGCAGACAGGAGGAATTGCTGCGGTTGCAGGAAGCTTTTTTCGGAGAGGTGGAAGTAGAGTGTTCGCCGAGTACGGTTTTTACACGGGCAGAGCGGTTGGTGAAGGGCGGAACTAAAATTCCTTATGTGGAGCAGGGGGACATTTTAATCAGCTTCGGCAGCCATGCTTTGGGGTGGCGGAATGGTCATGCGGCGATTGTTACGGATGCGTCAAAGCGGATGACCGTAGAGGCGCGCCTGCTGGGAACGGACTCCATGGAACTACCCTTGTCAACCTGGGAGAAATATCCTAACTTTGCGGTACTTCGGCTAAAAAATGTGTCAAAGGAGAGGCGGGCAGAGGTGGCGGCTTATGCACGGGAGAAGCTGGTTGACATTCCCTATGCGTTGCATGCGGGGATAGGGGATAGAGTGCTGGAAATGCTGAGCAGCGGTGTTTCGAGGGTAGAGGCAAAAAGCGTCAAAACTCTGGCAGGAACCCAGTGCGCCCACCTTGTCTGGTATGCCTACCGGCACTTTGGGTATGATTTGGATAGTGACGGCGGGCTGCTTGTTACGCCGAGGGATTTGTATGAAAGCCCGCTGCTGGAGGTGGTACAGATTTATGGGTTGTCCATGGGAGATTCTTAAAAACCTCTTAAAATTTTGTGAAATCCCTTAAATTTCCGTAATTCACTTGAAAAAACTGACGGGAAATCGTAAACTGGCAGTAAACCGACTTTTCAAAAACGGTGTTGCGTGGATGCGGAAACAGCGGAGAGTGTTTGGGGCAGCATGGTGTGTGCCGCTGTGAGGGCAAGCGTGGCGGGGTGAAAAGTCGGAAGGAAAACGAAAACAAGGTAAAGCAGCGCGGCGTGGGCGGCGTTGCATGGCGCGGATGGAATGAGGGCGGTCTGTGGCGGAAAGGTGTAGGTGAAGAAATGACGAAAGCAGAAGTATTAAAAAAGGAGATTTTGCGGCAGTACCGCAGTGTACGCCAGTTTGCGATGGAAATGGGGATTCCGTACAGCACGCTGGTAACGGCACTGGAGCGCGGCGTAGAAGGAATGGCTTACGGCACTGTAATAAAAATGTGCGACAAGCTGAGCCTGAATCCGGTGGATTTTTCCTCTTTGGAGAGAGATGCGACGCTGGGCGCGCAGCTTCTGGAAAACCGTGTTATGGTAAATTATGTGAAGCTGAATCAGGATGGGCGTGATAAGATTCTGGAGCTGATGGAGGACTTTGCCCAGATTGAGAAATATAAGGTTAAAATCAAAAAGGGCAAGAAAGAAGAATTCGAGTTGGAATAAAAAGCACGGGAAAGCAGAAGAGACTCGGAAAAGGAAGCGTTTGGAGCTATGAAATATGATTACTTAATTGTGGGCACGGGGCTGTTCGGCGCTGTGTTTGCCCATGAAATGAAAAAGGCGGGAAAAAAGTGCCTGTGCATTGATAAGCGGAATCATATCGGTGGTAATATTTACACTGAGGAAAAGAACGGCATTCAGGTGCATCAATACGGTGCACATATTTTTCATACCTCGGATAAGGAAGTGTGGGATTATGTGAACCGCTTCGCCGAATTTAATCATTATATTAATTCTCCTGTGGCGGTATATAAGGACGAACTGTATAACCTTCCTTTTAATATGAATACCTTCAGTAAGATGTGGGGAATTAAGACACCTGCCGAGGCAAAGGAAATCATCGAAAAGCAGCGGCAGGAGATTTCCGGGGAGCCGACTAATTTGGAGGAACAGGCGCTATCTTTGGTGGGAAGAGATGTTTATGAGAAGCTGGTTAAGGGCTACACTGAGAAGCAGTGGGGAAGAAGCTGTGAGGAGCTGCCGCCTTTTATCATTAAGCGTCTGCCGGTACGCTTTACCTACGATAATAATTATTTTACTGACCGGTATCAGGGAATTCCTGTAGGTGGCTATACGCAGATTGTAGAAAAACTGTTGGAAGGAATCCCGGTGAGGCTGGGAGTAGGTTACCGTGAGTTTGTACAAAGCACCGGTGCAAAGGTTCCGGGACGCGGGAATACAGATTGCATGGGCGGTCCGGTGTGCAATGACGGCGGGGATGTGTTTGATAAGGTTTTATATACCGGCATGATTGATGAGTATTTTGATTACTGTCTTGGTGAACTGCAGTACCGATCTCTCAGATTTGAAACGGAACTTTTAGAGGGGTGCGATAACTTCCAGGGAAATGCGGTAGTGAATTATACGGAGCGGGAGGTTCCTTACACCCGAGTTATTGAACATAAGCATTTTGAGTTCGGTACCCAGCCGGATACCGTCATTACAAAAGAATACCCTGCTACATGGCAGCAGGGTGATGAACCGTATTATCCGATTAATGATGAGCGGAACAGTGCTTTATATGAACGGTATGCCGCGCTTGCCGAAAAGGAAAAGAACGTATTGTTCGGCGGCAGACTGGGGCAGTACAAATATTACGATATGGACAAGGTAATCACTCAGGCGCTTGCCATGGCGCAGGTGGAAGTTGGCTAGCATAAGCTGCCGTCCGCTATGGCGTTAGAGGGCAATGGATGCCGGCACCGCGCCGTATCAGCAGTAACTGTTGAACATCATGCCGCTGTAAGCGCTTGCGTTGTAGGGACTAACGTAAGTGTGTCCCGGATTTTTGTAAGCGACTACGGTTTTTTGAACATAATTCATAGGATTTAGGGAAACCTGATTGCTCTTGCGCAGCAGTTCAGAGGAAAAACTCTTCAACGGACTGAAAGTCTCGAAGATATCCTCAGACTCCAACGCTGCCTTGCGCATCAGGTTTTTATCTATTTTTAGGGAGCCGTCTGTCTCGGCGGTGATGCCGAGAGGCTCCAGGGAACTGCTATGAAAGCCGACAACTGCTTTCAATTCGGAGATAAGCTGCTTCGTGCGGATATCCTTTTCCGGATAGGAAGCAGCGGTCTGTACGAAGCGGTTGTAGCTGTCTACTAACTGACCGATGTTATCCGTAAGGGAATCCGTATCCGTTTTCAAACCGATTTGAGCGGGCTTATCCTCCTCGCTGACACCTTTAAGCTCTACCTCGAACAATTTGCTGATGGTGAAATGGTTGGAGGATGCGGAATAATCCTCTCCGTTCACCAGAAGTCTTGCGTTGGAGGGCTGACGGGTGGTGTAGTCCAGTCCGAAGTACTGCACCGTGCCGGCGGTTTTGCTGGTGTGGTGGTCGGAAACGGAAAAAAGCTGTTCCTTTCCGGCGGAAAGTCCGGTAGCTTCCGAGGTCAGGCGCAGAGCCGTGCGTCCCTCGGATTCCGCAACAGAAGCCTTCAGACCGATTCCGGCATTGCTGATAAGCCGTGCCAGACGCTCCTGCACCTCACGGTTGGTTTCGGAATCATTTATGGTAAACTGAAATTCGTAATTTAAATCGTTAATGGCTACATCAAAGGAATAAGTTCCGGGAGTAAGGGAAACCTTCTCGTCCGGAAGGTACAGACCCAGATTTTCCTGAGGGGAGGCAAGAGCTTTCACCTCAACTCTGAAATCGGGAATTTCCGCATCGGGCTCTTGAGTGCCAATGTAAGATGCGGTCAGGACGCCTTCGTCAGAGGAGTAGGCACGCTTTTTGCTTAACAGACCATTTTCCTCCAGACCGCCCAGCTGGGCGATAGTGTTTTTTAACTCCCTCGCATTTTCCTTTAAGTCAACGGCGTATTGCTGGGTGGCTTTATCTGTAGTAGGAAGATACCAGGGGGCATCCTTTGTCTGCTTTACAATGGTGTTATATACGTTACGCAACTCACTCTTTTTATGGGTGTCGTATCGGGTTAACGACTTAGGCGCGTAGGCTGCCAGATAATTGTTATAAACCGCGTTGAGAGCCAGGCTCATAGGATACCTCCTTTCTTCCGTGATAGTTAAAAATGAGTGTAAATATCCAAATGGGCAAAAATATCCACTTTTACACATATATTATAGCATGGTAAAAAGCCAGCTACAAGAGAATTCGACGAAAAATGTTCCATTATATGGAAGAAATGGTTTCGGGGCAGGGGATTTTGTCACGGAGAGAAGTTTTTTGCGCAGGGGTTGTAAAAAACAGTTGACGCACCCTGTCTTCTGTGTTATATTGTTCAAGCGAGATAAGATTTTAGGTCTTTTTTTTATGCTTAAAAACACGAGTGGAGGTAGCCGATATGCGTACAAAAATCACTTTAGCTTGTACCGAATGCAAGCAGCGTAACTACAATACGACCAAGGATAAGAAGACTCATCCTGACAGAATGGAAACCAAGAAGTATTGTAGATTCTGCAAAACACATACAATGCACAAGGAAACCAAGTAATCAGCGCCTGTTGCTGATTTGATGCACAAGTTTGTACCTGTAGTTTTCGAACGACAGGTTACGGAAAGGCATGGTTATTAAAATGGGAGATTCCGCAGAAAAGCAGAAGCGCCCCGGATTTTTCAGTGGCGTGAAATCTGAATTTAAGAAAATCGTATGGCCGAACAGGCAGTCTACCCTGAAGCAGTCCGTGGCTGTTGTGGCAATCTCGGTTGTTGTGGGAGTTATCATTGCGATACTGGATTACATCGTAAAGTATGGCGTAAACATCTTAACATCAATTTAGAGCGAGGGTGATTGTATGGCAGAGGCAAAATGGTATGTAGTTCATACCTATTCAGGATATGAGAACAAGGTCAAAGCCAATATTGAGAAGACCATCGAAAACAACAAGGAGCTGGCAGAGCAGATTCTGGAAGTAAGAGTTCCGCTGGAAGAGGTTGTGGAGATGAAGAACGGTGCGAAGAAGACCGTTCAGAGGAAGATGTTCCCCGGTTATGTGCTCCTCAATATGGAAATGAACGACGAGACATGGTATGTTGTTCGTAATACCCGTGGCGTGACCGGATTCGTTGGACCGGGAAGTAAGCCCGTTCCCTTGACAGAGGCTGAGATGAAGCCTCTGGGCATCAAGACCGATAATGTTTCCATCGACTTTGTTGAGGGAGACAGCATTGCTGTGGTTGCGGGCGTATGGAAGGATACCGTAGGTGTCGTTCAGAAGCTGGATCACGGTAAGCAGACAGCTACGATTAACGTAGAACTGTTCGGAAGAGAGACCCCTGTGGAAATCAGTTTTGCAGAGGTAAGAAAGCTTTAATCGGAAAGCTTGAATTTAGGTATTTCCCGCTTTCGGGCGGTGAGGATACAGGCGCGTGCGGTCGTGAGGCCGTATCGGGCTTTGGAGCGAAAGCTCCGGCAACAAGTGGGAGCAGGCAAAGTCCTGCGAGAGTAAGTTTTACCACAATATAGGAGGTGCCAAAATGGCAAAGAAAGTAGAAGGCTACATTAAGTTGCAGATTCCTGCCGGCAAAGCAACACCGGCTCCCCCTGTTGGTCCTGCATTGGGTCAGCATGGTGTAAACATCGTAGAGTTTACAAAGCAGTTCAACGCTAGAACAGCAGACAAGGGTGATGTTATCATCCCTGTAGTAATTACTGTATACGCAGACAGAAGCTTCAGTTTCGTTACTAAGACTCCCCCTGCAGCAGTATTGTTAAAGAAGGCATGCAATCTGAAGACTGCATCCGCAGTTCCCAACAAGACTAAGGTTGCAACCATTTCTAAGGCTAAGGTTCAGGAAATCGCTGAGCTGAAGATGCCTGATTTGAACGCAGCAAGCCTTGAGGCAGCTATGAGCATGATCGCAGGTACTGCACGCAGCATGGGTATTACCGTTGAGGAGTAAAGGACAAAAATCATTGCTAAGACGTCAAAAGACGCCGTCTAAGAAATGATATATTTTGTCCGGAAGAATTGTTCCGCAATTCTTCAATGAACATGAAAACATGAATGGGAGACAACGAAAAGTTGTCGCTGGAACCTAGGAGGTAAGATAATGAAACATGGTAAGAAGTATACCGAAGCGGCTAAGCTGGTAGATCGCTCTGTTGCATACGAGCCCGCAGAAGCAATCGCTTTGGTTAAGAAGACTGCAACAGCAAAGTTCGATGAGACCATCGAAGTACACATCAGAACCGGTTGTGACGGACGTCACGCAGAGCAGCAGATCCGTGGCGCAGTAGTACTGCCCAACGGAACAGGTAAGACTGTTAAGGTTTTGGTTTTCGCAAAGGGCGATAAGGTAAATGAGGCAGAGGCAGCAGGCGCTGATTACGTAGGCGGCGAGGAGCTGATTCCGAAGATTCAGAACGACGGCTGGCTTGACTTTGATGTAGTTGTAGCAACCCCTGACATGATGGGCGTTGTAGGACGTCTGGGTAAGGTTCTGGGACCTAAGGGTCTGATGCCTAACCCTAAGGCAGGTACCGTTACAATGGACGTTACCAAGGCAGTAAACGATATCAAGGCAGGTAAGATTGAGTACAGACTTGATAAGACCAACATCGTGCATGTTCCCGTAGGTAAGGTTTCCTTTACTGAGGAAGCTCTTCAGGAG
>JAZQCX010000050.1:0-26619 GCA_045546495.1 Acetatifactor sp.
GCAGATGCAGGAACGGGTTTACGAGGCTGCTAAAATGGTTCAAATCGAGGAGCTGATGGACCGTAAGCCCAGCGAGCTTTCCGGCGGTCAGCAGCAGCGCGTTGCCATCGCAAGAGCTCTTGTAAAAATGCCCCGTGTACTGCTTTTGGACGAACCCCTTTCCAATCTGGATGCCCGTTTAAGGCTCCAGACCCGGGAGGAAATCAAGCGCATTCAGAAAGAAACAAAAATCACCACCATCTTTGTTACCCACGACCAGGACGAGGCTATGAGTATCTCTGACCTGATTGTGGTAATGAAGGACGGTGTTGTACATCAAATCGGTAAGCCCCAGGAGGTTTATGATAATCCGGTAAACCTGTTTGTGGCAAAATTCCTGGGCACCCCGCCCATCAATGTCTTTGACGGCGTCGTAAAGGAAGGCACTCTCTATATCGGTGAGGATGCTGTCCTTGCAGTACCCGGCGTTTCCGACTGTGAGGTGCATGTGGGCATCCGTCCCGAAGGCTTTATCTTAAAGGAGGACGGTCCTCTTCACTGTAAGCTAAGCCGCTTAGAGGTAATGGGGCGCGATGTAAGTGTGGTTTCTACTCACGCCTGCGCACAGGTTACCGCCATCCGTTCCATCATCGATGCAGAAAACCATGTGGACCTTGGCGCGGAAACCGTCCGCTTTGCCCTGAAGCCTTCCAAGGTTTTTCTCTTCTCAAAGGAAACAGAAGAACGTATTCCTTTCACCATCGGGTAACACCAAAAAGGAGCATACATTATGGAAAAACGTAATTTAAAGGCATGGCTTTATCTCCTGCCCGCTTTCCTCTTTCTCGGAGTTTTCATGATATATCCGCTTATTGATGTATTCGTATATTCCTTTGAGGAGGGCTACAATTCTGCCTCACAGACCTTTTTCGGCATCGGTACCTACAACTATTCCTATGTACTGCATGACCCCTATTTCCTGCAGGCCGTAAAAAACACCTTTATCCTGGTTATCATAACCGTCCCCATCTCCACCGGACTGGCACTTCTCATTTCAGTGGCATTAAGCTCCATCAAGCCTCTGCGCGACCTGTTCCAGACCATCTATTTTCTGCCCTATGTAACAAATACCCTGGCAGTGGGACTGGTATTTATGATTTTGTTTAAAAAGACCGCCTACTCCGACGGACTTGTAAACCTTTTGATTAACTGGTTTGGGGGTAGCTCCGTGGACTTCATTGACGGACCCTACTGGGCAAAGATGTTTGTCCTGTGCTTTTACACAATCTGGGTGGTTATGCCCTTTAAAATTTTAATCCTGACCAGTGCTTTGGCAAGCGTCAACCAAATTTATTACAATGCCGCGAAGGTGGACGGAACCCCGCGCTTTCGCATTTTCCGCAAGATTACACTGCCCATGATTTCACCTATGCTCTTTTACCTGATTATCACGGGCTTTATCGGTGCTTTTAAGGCGTACAGTGATGCGGTTGCATTGTTTGGCACAAACTTAAACGCTGCGGAAATGAATACGATTGTAGGCTATGTGTACGATATGCTTTACGGTAACAGCGGCGGCTATCCTTCCTACGCGTCCGCAGCCGCTATCCTGCTGTTTGCAATCGTACTTACCATCACCTGCATTAACCTGCTTGTCAGCAAAAAGCATGTTCACTATTAAGAAAGGGCGGATCGTTTCATATGGGAAATCAAACCGATTACGATAAGCTTCAAAAGAGTACAAGGATAAAGGATACCGTCGGGAAAACCGGAATTTACATCCTGTTGTTTTTCTGGTCTGTTATTGTACTGTTTCCGTTTTACTGGATGGTGCTGACCTCCGTAAAAAGCTATGGCTCCTACAACGCGGAGCATATTCCGAAATTTTTTACCCTGTCCCCCACTCTGCAAAATTATGCAGACGCGTTCACTACGGTGTCGCTGGGGCAGTACCTTTTGAATACTCTGATTTTTACCGTGATTACCACCTCCATCATGCTGGTTGTCATCACGCTGGCGGCGTTTGCCTTTGCCAGACTGGAATTCCGCGGAAGGAATCTTCTTTTCACCCTGTTCCTGTCCCTGATGATGATTCCCAACGAGCTGGTTGTCATTACCAACTTTGTAACGGTAACAAACCTGGATTTGCGCAACACCTTTACGGGCTTAATTCTGCCCTCCGTAACCTCTGTGTTTTACATTTACCTTCTGAAGGAAAATTTTGCACAGGTGCCGGATGAGCTTTACCTTGCCGCGAAGGTGGACGGAACCTCGGATTTCCGCTATCTGCGCCGTGTTATGATACCAATTTGTAAGCCCACCCTCATTACCATCATTATCCTGAAGGTTATCGAATGCTGGAACTCTTATGTATGGCCCAGACTGATTACCGATGACCCCGACTATTATCTGGTTTCCAACGGCATTCAGGAGATTCGCGAAAACGGCTTCGGACGCGAAAACATTCCTGCCATGATGGCCGCGGTGGTTATTATTTCCGTGCCGCTGATTGTACTGTTTCTGGTATTCCGTAAAAAGGTCATGGAAGGCGTTGCAAGAGGAGGTACCAAGGGATGAGAAAAAAGAAATATCGTTTGCGTACCGTTTTGCTGTTACTACTCATTTCCGTAAGTATGCTTGCTTTGAGCGGCTGCCACGGCTCACAGGGACTGGCTGCCTTCAGTATTCCCGAAGAATTCGACACTTCAAGGCAGTATGAGATTACTTTCTGGGCAAAAAACGACACCAATAAAACCCAGACCGACATTTATAAAAAGGCAATTTCCGATTTTGAAGCCCTTTATCCCAACATCACCGTAAACCTGCGGCTCTACACGGATTACGGCAGAATTTACAATGATGTTATTACCAACATTTCCACCAACACCACGCCAAATGTGTGTATTACCTACCCGGACCACATTGCAACCTATCTGTCCGGAATCAACATTGTTGTGCCGCTGGACGAGCTGTTTACCGATGAAAAGTACGGCTTGGGCGGCAGCGACGTAAGATATGAGTCCGTAAAACAGGAAGAAATTATTCCTAAGTTTCTGGAGGAGTGCTCCTTTATCGACCATTATTATGCGGTTCCCTTTATGCGTTCCACAGAAGGCTGTTACATCAACAAAACCTACGTGGAAGCTCTCGGCTATACCCTGCCGGAGGTGCTGACATGGGATTTTGTCTGGGAGGTGGCCGAGGCGGCAACCGCAAAGGATGCGGATGGAACCTACTCCGTCAACGGGCAGAAGGTTTTGATTCCTTTTATCTATAAATCTACGGACAACATGATGATCCAGATGCTGGCGCAAAAGAACGCAGGTTATTCCACCGATGCAGGCGATATCCTGATTTTCAATGATACTACAAAGGAGCTCTTAAAAACAGTGACAGAGCACGCAACAAGCGGTGCTTTCTCCACCTTTAAAATCTCCAGCTATCCTGCGAATTTCCTGAATGCGGGACAGTGTATCTTCGCCATCGACTCTACCGCAGGTGCTACCTGGATGGGTTCGGATGCCCCCCTTGTAGACATCAGCGAGGATGCTCTGGTGGATTTTGAGACCGTAGTTATGCCAATTCCTCAGTTTGATACGGAAAATCCCCGCATGATTTCCCAGGGTCCCTCCGTATGTATCTTTAACAAGGAAGACCCTCAGGAGGTTCTCGCCTCCTGGCTGTTTATGCAATATCTTTTAACCAACGACGTACAGATTGCTTACGCGCAGACAGAAGGCTATGTTCCCGTTACCTCAAAGGCGCAGGAATCCGCGGAATATCAGGATTATCTGTCCCGGGGCGGTGAGGACAACAATTTATATTACGATATTAAAATCGACGCTGCAAAGCTGTTGCTTGAAAATGTGGACAATACCTTTGTAACCCCCGTATTTAACGGTTCCGCTTCTCTTCGGGACGCCGCAGGGCAGATGATCGAAAATGTAACCCGCTCCGTTAAACGAAACGAAACCGTGGATGCAGAATATCTGGATACCCTCTTTGAAGAAGTGACTTCTCTGTATCGTCTGGACCAGCAAAACCGCAATGCCGGCGAAAAGGCCGACCTCGGCAGTTTGCCCAAAACAGCCGTTGCCATGCTGTCCATTCTGGTTGTCACCTGGGTATTGATTCTTCTATATGTTGCATTAAACGCGATGAAAAAGCGAAAAACTAGGCATAATAACCATTGATTTATTCGAATTTTAATGTATAATAACATTGTTTCCAATAAATCATTGCAATTTTGCAGAAAAGAGGAGTACACATGAAAAAGTCATTCGTTCTATCTTTGGTTCTTTCACTGGTATTGGCATTTGCCGGATGCGGCAAGGCTGAAACCAACACCGACGCTAAGTCTGAGGGTGTTATGACCTACGCTGAGTACGATGCAGCTGCATTGGAAGCTCCCGTAGTAATCGAGACCTATGTTCAGGCAAAGCAGTCCTGGTGGGACAACAAGGCAACCCTGTACACTCAGGACAAGGACGGCGCATACTTCGTTTACAACATGGTATGTTCCGAAGAGGATTACGCAAAGCTGGTTCCCGGTACCAAGATTAAGGTTACCGGTTACAAGACCGAGTGGGCCGGCGAGGTTGAGGTAGCAGAAGGCGCAACCTTCGAGATTATGGACGGCAACTACGTTGCACCCGTAACCGATGTTACTTCCCTGCTTGGTACTGACGACCTGATTAAGCATCAGAACAAATTCGTAGCTTTCAAGGGCATGACCGTTGAAGCTGCCGGCAAGGATGCTGAGGGCAAGGATGTTGCATTCCTGTACAACTGGGATGGCTCCGGTGAGGACGGAAACGACCTGTATTTCAACGTTTCCCTGAACGGTCAGACTTATACCTTTACCGTTGAGTCTTACCTGTGTGACAACAGCACCGAGGTTTACAACACCGTTAAGAACCTGAAGATTGGCGATACCGTTGATATGGAAGGTTTCCTGTACTGGTACGAGGGCGTAAATCCCCACATTACATCCGTAACCGTAAAGTAAAAAACGCGTCTGCAGACGCATAAAGCAAAGAAGCCCCGGTACAAAATGTACCGGGGTTTTCCGTTTTCATTAAATTAAGTCGGTTTTGTACAATTCTGATATCCCTACAACCTTCTTACAAGATTATGATATTTGCACAGTTCAAATCCTGCGCCAGGTCATAAACTCTACCTGTTTCAAGTCCCATTACCTTCGGTCGCAATACCGTGTCCGGACTGTTCTCAATCACTCTCGCCGTCTCGCCGTTACTTAGAGGCACATCCGTCCCCACAGGATACAGAATTACACTCTCCAAAAAGCTTCTCATAGCCTGAATATCAAGCTCCGAGGTCATTGACATAATCATCTCCACCGCGTCCCTTGGTGAAAAAGGCTTTTTATACGGACGTTCCGTCACCAATGCATCATAAATATCCGCCACAGAAATGATTTTTGCAAAAAGGTTAATCTTTTCGGCACCCACTTTCATGGGATAACCGTTTCCGTTTGCCTTTTCATGATGCTGTAAAACACCCAGCTTAATCCGTTCAGACAGATCTTTCTTGTCCTGCAGAATACGGTAACCGTATACCGAATGCTGCTTCATGATTTCAAACTCATCATCCGTCAGTTTCCCCGCCTTATTTAAAAGCTCCGTAGGAATCTGGGACTTACCGATATCGTGCAAAAGTCCCGCAATACCGATTTCATAGACCTGTGCCTTTGGCAAGCCGCATCTTTTCGCCATAATCATAGCGATGGTTGCCACATCCACACTATGCTTAAAGGTATATTCATCACTGATTTTTAAGGCACTGATATCCACGGCAATCGCTTCATTATCATCAATAGCCTTCATCAAATCCTCTGTAATACTTCTTGTAGCATCCGAAAAATTCGGGGAATTGGTATCCTGATACAAATACTGGACGCCCTCCGCCACGCGCTTGCGCACACTTTCCGACAGGCGTACCTTCGGCTGATCCTCCACCCGTATTTTCTCATATTTCTGTTGAATTTCCGGTGCTACAGGAATCGGCTTCTCTTCTATTTCCTCTTCCTCGCCTTCCCGGATATAGATACCGGGTACCCCCATTTTCCGAAGCGAGCTGATTAAATAATCGTCCATCAGGGTTCTGCGCGCAATCAATACACGGCCTGCCCTATCAATAATTGCCTGGTCAATCATCATACCCGGCTGCACCAACCGCATGGATATATATTTTCTCCGAACCAGTACAATCCCACCTTTCTTCCCCTCATGCAAGAGAGTCGTTACGCTTTTGTTCTTATAAATACTATCACAATATCGGCATATTGTACACAAAAAGAAAGACTCCAAGGCGGAATTTCCGCCTTGAAGTCCTTTTCATCATCTGTTTCATCCCGCAGTAGCTCCAAGCACCACCCGGTAAAACATACTTACTCCTCTACGATTTCTGCATCGGGAGCATTTGTCTTTACGGACTCGATACCATTCTCGCAGCTTGCCAGTGCCTTATAGCCTTCGCTTACAGCGATGGTCTGACCGTTGGTTGCAGTCAGACGGAAGCGGTACTCGCCTGCCTTGTCCAGATAAATCTCAAACTTAGGATTCTTCTCGGTAGCGTAGCCCTCTACGGTCTGGTTCTCCACTGCTGCAACGGGAGCATTCTTCTGAACGCTTGCGATACCGTTTCTGCATGCATCCTCAGAGGAATAAACCTCGGAAGTTGCGATAACCTGTCCGTTGGTTGCCTTCAAATCAAACTTTACACCTGTTGCTGTTTTCTTAATTACAAACTTACCCATCGTACTGTACCTCCCGGTTATTTTATCTCATGTCACTTTACGCGCAGACAACTGCATGGCGGCCATCTCCCCATATCTGACACGGTAACTTAGGAACCCCGCACATAGCGCAACACTCAAAAGCGTATCTCGAATTCCTGTTTCTATTATACTACAGCTTCCGCATTTTTCCAACCACATCTTTTCGGCTTTATTCCGCCACAATCTCATATGTACCACAGGTAAGTCGAAGTGTCTCCTCTATCGATTGCTCCCTACCGTTCACCCATAGCTTCTGCGGTCTCTCCTTGGGAATAAATTCTGCCTTACAGCCAAAGGGAACCGATAACTCATAAACGACCTTACCATTCTCCCGGCGCCAGCCTGCCTTGTATTTTCCTGCCAGCGAATCGTACTCCGCACGGGCAAAATCAAGCCGCTCATCCACTCTGGGCGTAAATAGAATTTCTGCAAAGCCCGGTGCCTCCTCCTTTGGCTGGATTCCGCAGGCATAGCGGTAAATCCACTCTACTACGACACCATAGGCATAATGATTTAAGCTGTTCATTCCGGTTCCGCTGATAGAGCCATCCTCCAAAAGAGAGTTCCATCTTTCCCAAACGGTAGTCGCTCCCATCCGCACCTCGTAAAGCCAGCCGGGATACTCCGTATTCAGAAGCAGGGTATAGGCCTTGTCATCCAGTCCTACCTGTGACAGTGCCGTACACAAGAATGCGGTTCCCACAAATCCGGTCAGCAGCTTATCACCGTTGCCCTCCAGCAATTCTTTCAGGTGCTCTGCTGCCACAGCCATCTCCGGTTCCTCGAAAAGCTTTAAATGAATTGCCATAACATAAGCTGTCTGGGTGGAAATGCTCAGGGTGCCGGGCTGCGTCATATAGACCTCCCGCACCTTTGCGCGAACCTCCTCTGACCTGGTTCCGTAAAAGGCTGCCTCCTCTTTCTTTCCTAAAACCTCTGCCGCCTTTGAAACAAGCCGTAGGGAATACATATAATAAAGGGATGCAATATAATGCATGTCCGTACCGCCGTGTCTGTCCTCGTAGCTCTTGCTGTCAAGGGACAGCCAGTCACCAAAGTGAAATCCACAGGCCCAAAGTCTGGAATCTCCGCAGTTTTTCTCATCCATGCGAATCACATAATCCGCCCACGCCTTCATTCCGGGATACTGCTCTGCCAGCAGCTTCTTATTTCCGTAGAACACATAAAGATTCCACGGAATAACTGCAGCCGCATCGCTCCACGCACTGGAGCCCGCATTGGACCACATTTCCGTTTTCTCATCATAGCAGGGCTCTCCCAGCATCGCCTTGCCCATATTCAACACATCCGGAATTACATGGGGTACACAGCCGTTCATTTCTCCCTGCTCAAAACGCATATCCGTCAAATACTTAGTGAAGAAAGCCGCCGTCAGCATGTGGTAGGATGCCGTGGCACTGAATATCTGGGCATCCCCTGTCCATCCCAGCCGCTCGTCTCTCTGGGGACAATCCGTAGGAATATCCAAGAAGTTATCTCTCTGGCTCCATACCGTATTTGCAATCAGCTTGTTCACCTCTGCATTAGAGGTCTCCGGGTGTCCCGTCCGAGTCAGTTCGGAATGAATCACCCAAGCGGTAAAGTCCTTCAGATTTTCCTCCGTCACCTCATATCCGGTTACCCGCACATACCGAAAACCAAAGAACGTAAAATGCGGTCTGACAAATTCTCTTTCGCCGCTGCAAAAGAAAGTATGTATCGCCTCGGCGGAACGCAGGTTATCCCGGTAAAAGCATCCGTCCTGCAGCACCTCGCCGTACTCCAGTATAATCTGCTGCCCCGCAGTACCTTCCGCCCAATATGCTACCCATCCGGTAACAATCTGACCGAAATCCAGAACCGTCTCACCCTTCTTTGTCCGGATTAAGGAAACCGCCGGAAGCTCCTGGGTTTTACGCACGGGAAGTCCCACCATAGGCGTAAGCTTCCCCAGCTTTTCGGGATATGCCGTTTTCACCGCGTTCAGCTTAAACGCTGCAGGGGAGTGTAACACCTTCTCCGCCCTCGCGTCATACATTTCACCATAGTAAATACCGGAGGTTACCACAGGAGATTTCAACGCAAGGAAGCTTTCATCCGTTCCCCAGATTTCCTGTTCTCCGTTTTTCCAGTCTAAGTAACAGTCTGCCAGCAGTACAAAGGCATCCCCGAAGTAGTCCCTTAAACGGGACTTATTCGCATAACCGAATTTACCCATGTACCAGCCTTCTCCCATGGAAACTTCCATGCGGTTTTCTCCCGCCTGAAGATAGGGCGCAATGTCGTAAGTCTGGTACTGAGTCCAGAAACGGTAATCCGTACAATAAGGGGTCAGATAGTCGTCCCCTACCTTTTTTCCATTCAGATAAACCTCGTACAGGCCAAGACCGCAAATATAAAGTCTTGCTCTTTCGAGATTTTCAGGTATATCCGAAAGAGTAAACTCCTTTACGAACACCGGCACCGCGTCCCGTACAAAAGGAGCCTTAATAAAGCTGCCGCACCAGCCGGGCACGCGGTAGTCGTCCTCCGCCGACTGCGAAAGCGGTTTTGACTCGTTACCTGTTTCTGCGCAAGGTCCCGCTTCTCCCACATACCATGGATGTCCGCCCTCAAAGCTTGCCGCCTCACTTATCGCTTCATCGCCTGCGTCATCCCGCATGGTTACACGCCAATAATAAATCTCTCCGGGAACCAATTCACATTCCGGATGACAGAAAAAGGGAGGACACAGTTCTTCCTTCTCACTGCATTCCTCCCATAGGATGCTTTCAAAAGCAGCATCCTGCGCTATTTCTGTTTTCATAAAGACCGCACGGGTTCCCTTTGCTTCTGTGACCTTCCATGTCAACACCGGGTTTTCCAAGCTGATACCCAAAGGGTTTACCTGATAATTTGTCCTGCAATCGTAAATCCGCATAGTCGTTCCTCCTGTCCGTGGTTGTTTCGGCTTCACTCGCAAACACGCACTTCGTGCTCTCTGTCTGCTTCGCAGACCGTTTGCTCGTTATCGCGGAGAAAACCAAATGGCGCATTCTGCGCCGCTTGGTTTTCTCTCCGCGTATATTTTACCATGTGCGCAGAAAATCAAGCGACCCATAGGGGCATTTGATTTTCAAGCCATGGCTTCCGGTATAATCAAACGCACCGCGTTTGTAAGACGGCGCAAGCCGGATTAAATTCTGCGTTAGCAGAATTATTATACCACAGCAGGGGAAGTTTTCCTAGTCGGTTGGCCTTACTTTCCGCAATAAATGCGGATAGCCTCTGCAGTAAATTCCGCAGTGCCGTCCCCTGCGGCGGCATTGATGTTTCCGGTAAACTCGCCGCCACCTGCGTACATCTGACCAAGCTGGAACAAAATCTCCTTAGAGCATTTGTAAAAGTGCTCCGTAATGAAATCCTGCAGCTTCTTTACCTGCTCCTGTACACGCTCCGCCCCTGCGCTGTCGCCCTCCCGGGCAAACTGCCCGAATTCCACGAACAGCAACATAAACTGCTGAAGCATTTCCTGCTCCGCTTCCTTGCTCCTGCCCTCATTCTTCTGCTCAAACTCCTTATACTCGGCTGATTTGCCCCACTGCTCCTTCGCACGTGCAGCATACTCGTCCAGCTTCTTCGTATCAAATACTGAAAAATCCACTGTTTTCACTCCTATCCATTGTATTCCACGGGCGAAGGCAATCAAATTTTCCAGATGCTCCTTTTTCATGGTCAACAGGGTAATTTGCTGTTCCAACGCCTTATTCCTGTCAAAATCCGGTGCAGAAAGAATCTGCCCGATTTCCTTCAGAGGAAATTCCAGCTCCCGAAACAGTAAAATCTGCTGCAGCGTTTCCAAGGCTGTATCGTCATACAGCCGATAGCCGGATTCCGTATGCCCCGCAGGCTTTAGGAGTCCGATTTTGTCGTAATATTGCAGAGCGCGTATACTCACCCCGGTCAATTTACTTACCTCATTCACTGTCATCATGGCTGTTTCCTCCTTCCGTGTAATCATACCATAAACCATTACGTTACGTCAGGGTCAAGAGGTTTTTTCATCTTTTTCTCATAAGCCATGAATCTCCTATCTTTCATCCCTCCGCTTCAAAATTTCCTGCGGCGTTCTGTCCGGTTCGGCTTCATATTTGCAACCGCATACGGAACAGTGGGTATGTTCTTCGGCAACTGCCCTATTGCCGCACGCCCCGCACTCATATCTGCCCCCGGACAGCTTTATTTTAACATTTTTGTGTTTTCCGTAATATTGCTCTATCTTTTTATCCTGCTTTAGCTCCGTGCGCAGAATCAATACAAAGCCCAACAATATTACTGCCCCCAACGCAAAACAGCCGCCTGCCAGAATCTCAAGCAATCTGTAATGCAGAAAATAGTTTATACCAAGCAGCACGCCGGGTATCAGCAACATAACTGCCAGACCGATGCCTATGACCCTGCCGCCAAAATGAATCGAATTTATTTTCTTCACAGTCCGACCCTTTCTGCCAAAACACGCCCATTGGCGTACCCCTCATACTCGTCTAAAAAGGCCTCCGCGTTTTTCATCATACAGATTCCCACCCGGTCATCCTTAAAACCGAATTCCATGCTCATATTTCCGAAATACTTATCGATAATCTGCACCTTAATACGAAGCTTCTGCGGCTCCGGCCAGTCTGCCGAAACGGCGCAATCATACAGATTCCCCGGGGCAGGGACAGCGGCTGTTAAATCCGAATAGCCTTCCTGGGGAAATTTTCCGAATTCGTTGTGTCCCAATCCAAAGGACAACGCTTTTTCTCCCTGTTCATTCTCATAAAACAGGGTCCCCTTATCCTGCGCAAATTCCAATCGCACCCACTTGATTCCCATAGGGTTTGCGTCCAATTTATAGGTCTTATTATGTACCTTGTCCATCCATTCACTTTCCGTCGCGTCCTTCAGATGGAAAAGCTTCAGCCCTTTCACGTATGCTGCAAGCTCATTTTGCGCCGACTCGTCCTCCGGCAGGGCTTCTCCCAACGCAGGAATGATATTGTTCCACAGCTCATGGTAGAGAATTGTGCGGGTAGTGCCGGAATCTCCCTGATTGTCCGAGGTAATAATGAAAATAAAGTCCTTTTCCCTGTCGCAGATAGCAAGCTGGTCACCCATGCCGATAAACGCAAATCCATCCTTGGGCATTTTCCAAATCTGATAACCGTAGCCGTCTGTCCCGAAGCCGGCTTCGCCGCCATGGCTGTTGGAAACCTGCTTTTTCGTTGCCTCCGCCAGGTATTCCCCGTTCATGTAACGGACACCGTCAATCACTCCTCCATCCATCACAAACCGCGCGAATACCAGTAAGTCCCTAGCTGTACACATCACGCCGGAATCGCCGAAGGAATGTCCTCCGGGACATTTCAGGCAATAAGCCTCCTCGGTGAAACCGCCCTTTAATAAAAAGCGCTCCTTTAAATACTCCAAGAAGGGCTTACCCGTAAGCTTTTCCACAATACAGCCCAGCATAAAGCTTCCGGGGCTGTCGTAGCACCAGGTTGTCCCCGGAATTCTCTCTACGGGCGTTTTAAAATATGCCTCACAGCGATCAGAAAGTCCCGCATAAAACCACTTTATCTGTCGGTTTGTACAGGTTTCCATGGTCAGCATTTCCCGCACGGTCATTTCTGCAAGCTCCGGCGGAATTTCTTCATCTGCACTCTTTACATACTCCGGGAAAAACTGCGCCAGCTTATCTTCCAGACTCAACAGCCCGTCCTCTACCGCCAGTCCCACTGCAACGGAAACAAAGCTTTTTGACACCGAGTACATTCTGTGCTGAAAATCCTTATGAAACGGTGCATAATACCCTTCCGCGAAAATATTGTTTCCCCGCGCCATAATAAAAGAATGGGTGCAAAAATTGTATTCTTCCATTGTCTTTAAAAATGCAAGTACCTTTTCCGATGAAATTCCGGCTTTTTCGGGTGTGACGTGTTGAAACATGGTTTTCCTCCTTTATCCCACTCGGGAAAGTCTTTCCCAAAACACTGTTTTCCACTGTTATCGTATCGCGTATCTCGCCGGAGTTCAACCGAAATTTATCTTCCGATGATTGAAATTTAATGTTCATTAGATACATCAATCAACAACAATCCCATCATCCAACCTATATACGAAGTGATATAGGTCACAAATTGTGCACTTATTCCTAAATGGTTTTCGGAGGGGCGCGGTAAAAACGCTATCCCAATAAACAAAACAATCATCCCGACTATTTTAAGTGTTTTCTTCCGGAATCTGCCAATTAACCAAGTTACAACCCGCTCATCCTTCAGATATTTAAGAAAAACAATGGCATAGATACATGCAAACACCAAGACAAGCCATCCTCTTTGCAGATAGCATAAAAATATGGCTTGTAAAATTGCTGACAGTAATAATGATATTACACCAAACATAATATTTTTCTTATTATTTCTCTTCATTTCCCCTCCACAACCTCAAGCATCTTACTGTGTTTTATTCTCTACGTCTACACCGATATATATCCAAAACTTTCCGTCTTTCCAACAACTCCCCTTTTAAACAGTATAATTTCAGCAAAAAATATTTATGTCACTAAAAATTCAGCATTTGAGAAGGAGGTATCTTATGGATTCATCTAATCTCTGTACCTGCGCTGAAAATCTGGCCATGGCCAGTGTTCCAAAGCAGGAGTGGTGTGAGCCCTACGATTTGTTTACGGCATTGACCGAGGGAACCATATTCCCCTGTCTGAATTTGACATTTTTTAAAGCTCCCGCCGGAAAAAGTAATTGTAAGACTAGCAGTAGTATGTCCGATGCACCCCAGAAAAACCGCGAGGAAATGATGAGCCGACTTACCGCTGTCAGCTTTGCCATCAATGACTTGACGCTTTATCTGGACACGCATCCGGATTGTCCGAAAGGTACTGCTTTATTCTACCAACTTATGGAAGAACGCCTGACTCTGTTGACGGAGTTTGCAGACAAATTTTACCCCTTAACACAGACCTCTATGGTAACCGGTAACTTCAATCAGAATCAGTATGGCTGGCCTGAAGGCCCTATGCCCTGGGAAGGAGCGTGCATCTAATGTTTGCTTATGAAAAACGACTTCAATTTCCTGTAAAAATAAAAAACACCAATCCCGACATTGCCAGACTTATTATGAGTCAGTACGGCGGTCCTGATGGTGAATTATCAGCCAGTATGCGTTATCTGTCCCAACGCTATTCCATGCCGGTCAAGAAAGTCGGCGGTCTCTTAACCGATATCGGTACGGAAGAGCTAAACCATATGGAGATTATCTGTGCGATGGTGTATCAGCTTACTCGCGATTTGTCAGAAGCGGATGTCAAAAAGGCCGGTTTTGACGCCTACTATATCGACCATACAAAGGGCATCTGGCCTCAGGCAGCCGCCGGTATTCCTTTTACTTCTCTGGAATTTCAATCTAAGGGCGATGCCATTACCGACCTGTTCGAAAACCTTGCCGCAGAGCAGAAAGCCAGAACTGTATACGAAAATCTGCTTCGTGTAATCGATGACCCGGATGTTATCGCACCTTTGAAATTTCTCCGCGCCAGAGAAATTGTTCACTTCCAGCGTTTCGGTGAGGCTCTGGAAATGACGAAAGAATCCTTGAACAGCAAAAACTTTTATCATTTCAATCCCGAGTTTGATAAGCAGATAGAGCATCTTCTCTAAACCGTATCCGAAGAGGTAAACTGCAATCTCTGTTAAAGCCAATCAGCACCACCGGCTCGCCGATGGTGCTGATTAATTTCTTAATCCATCTTCCTTTTAAATTTTACTTTCCGCATCCTCTACGGATTCATAGCCATACAGCTTCGCAGTGTTCTCCATAGTCTCGTATGCCAAATTCCTACCCTCCTGCAAAAGCTTCGCGATAAACCGCCCGTACAGCAGGAAAGTCTCTTCCCCGTAGGTTCCCAGTTCTCCCCTTAAATAAGTTTCATAGGAAGTATTAAAGGCATTGTCCTCATAGGTGTGAATACTTCTGGCATTGACCGCCATCTTTGGAAACTTTTCGGCAAATTCCTCCATCCAAGCCACTTGGATTTTCACAATCTCCTCCGCTATCGTCTCTCTTTCCTGACTGCGTGCCGGCAACTCCTTCTCCAACTCGGCATACTTTTCCGGGGCCGTACTCTTCATCATCCGTGCGTACTTTTCCGTAATCAGATTCCAACCGCTTCGCTCCGCCGAAGTCAAATCATTGTAATAGCTCCTTAAAAGCTCCTCATTCCATGTTAAATACTGGCTCTTTCTCATAATGGAAAAGGTTCCGAAATCATCCTGACAGCTTGCACGCCCACCTTCATTTTTTACTTTGTCAAACTGCTTCCACTCCAGCTCTACTATCTTTTCAACCAATTCCTCTTCTCCTTCTAAAATCTGTCCGATATAATTCTCCAAAAAAGCGTCCGTACCTTTTACAAGACCTCTTGCCTTCATTTCCTCTAAAATAGTCCTGGCAAGCGTTTCCAGTAAAACAACGCACTTATCGTCCGTATTCAGCCAGGATGCGCTATAGGTTTTATTCTCCCACGCCTTCTTTTGGCAGGAAAGCTGCGACAATTCCTCGCAAATCCATAAAACATCCTGCATTTTTCCTGATTTTTCCAGGCCCTTTCGCTTCCATTTATAGTAGGGCGCATATTCTTTGATTAATACATAGGCAATATCCATGGCACTCTCTATGGCTTTGCTGATGCATAAGCCTGCCGTTAAGTAGTCCTCGCGTGCCATCATTCTTGCATAATTAGACTGCCCATACTGGGAAAATTCATGGATATGGTTTGCCAGCTTCTTTCTCCACAGCTTCTCAGGATAATAACTTAAAAGTTCCTTTCTTCTTGCTGTAAACAGCCCTGCATCATCTCTGAAAACCGCTCCGTTTACCAGCTCCGCCAGCTTAAATTCCTCCCCGTCGTTTCGGTAAAATTCGTCGATTCCGAACACCCCCCGCCGGTCGCCAAGACGGGACATCCCTGCATCCGGCACATGTTGCTCCGAAAGCAGCCGGTTATATGCCTCCTGCAATTTATCACCGATTTCAGCCCTGTCTTCTTCTGTAAGCCACATACAAAATCCCACGGCATAATCGTGATCCTCAGAGATTGCATCATCAAAGCCAAAGCAATCGGACCCTTCCCCAACCATGCCCACCGCAATTCTCGCTTCATATTCCGGAAACAAATGATGAATCATGTGCTTCCCGTGGTGCTCATAAAAATCCCTGCTCCGCTCCAGATTATTTTTCCGGTTACACGGGCCCTCTGACATCACTATGGCATTCTCATACTTTTCCTTCACACGGTCGTAAAACTCCGTTTTTCCTGTATGAATCAGTATCTCCACAAGTCCCTTGCGGTAATAAGCCTTCGCTTTTTTCCACTCGCTACCCAGCGCATAATAGTCTCCCATCGCCACCAACGCAGCACCGTAGTGAAAATCCCGCTCCCCGTCTTCCGTAAAAACCTCCAAAGCCTCCGTTAAATAAGTATATCCCTCATTTACAGCTTCTTTGGTCTTCAGCCCAAACAGGGAATTGGCCAAATTTGCTTTTGTAATCGCCGCCTTTATCTCACAGTCCGGAAGTTCCGCAATCAACATCAACGCTTTTTGCAGGGTTTCGGCAGACTTCTCATACTCCTGCTTTTCCTGATATAGAAGCCCCCAGTTGTTGTACATACTGGCCCACAAATAGTCTCCCTTATCCAGGCAGGTCTCGTAGGTCTTTTCAATCATGCGAAAGGCATCCTCCGCCGCGTCCCAAAGTCCGAAAGCGCGGTATGCATTGGCTATATTTTGCATGGAGGTTGCATAATCCATGGTTCCCTCTAAGTTCATCCGAACCAGAAGCTTTTGAAGCTGCCCGCAATAGGCAAGTGCCTTTTCCTTCTGGGAGGTATCTCTGCACAAGCCTATCATCTCATTCAGCAACGTGATGATGGCTGCGTCATCCTGCTCCCCTACCGCTTCCTTTATTTTTTCGTACAAATAGGCTTCAATTTCCTCCAGCGTCCTGTTTCCAAACAGGCTATCATATTCTTCCAAAACCTTATTTATATTCATGCTGCCTCCTGCTCTTAAAATCCCGTCACCTCATACGCCGCATATTCATGGCTGAAATGATATCCCAGCTTCTCCGCTAGGGCCACAGACCATTTATTCTGTGCATCCCAGCTTGGATAAATTCCCCTTTCTAAGCATTCCAAAATCAGCTTGGCTCCGCACGCGTACGCCAGACCCTTTCTCCGATGGTCCTCCCGGGTATCGATTTCTATTTCAATTCCCTTATCGTAAACGCTATAGGAGGAAGCTCCGGCAACCGGTTCCCCTTTCCTCAAAGCAACTACGCCTAAGCCCAATTCCTTATATGCGGCATAATCCTTATATTGGGATACCAAATCATTCGCCCAGCGATTCTCCCGGCACATATGATATTCCGGCTCTTCTATCCTTCTTAATTCATAGCCCTCCGGCAGGCCGGACACCGCCCGCTCCAATTTCGCTCGGTCAAATACATCGGGCTCCTTTTTGATTGCATACCGCGTAACTCTCTTGGCATTGTCCCCATAACACTTTTCAATTAACTCAGCCCATCCGTCGTTCTGCGGAACCATAATAATAAAATCCTGTTTACAGCTTTCCGGCTTAAAGCAAAGCAGCTTCTCATCGGGCTTTCCCGCATAAAACGCAAAATCTCCCAATATTGCCATGGCCGCATCCTCTTCCCGGTTACTATGAATTTCGCCCATTATCCCCTGTAAGCAGGACCAGATAAGGGTCTCGTCCCAGTCTCTAAACAACTGCTGTATTGTCTCTTTCACGCCGTAATCTCCGCCTTTTCCACCGTCTTCTTCCTATTCCTCAAATAACCATTTCAGCACCTCTTCCGCGCTCATGTCCCGCAGTCCGTGCGCATCAGACACTACATCCCCGCTCCACCGCATACGGGCGGAATCCGTCAGGTACTTATAATCACGCCCGGTTTCCGGATATTTCCCATACCAGTCCGGATAGTAAGTGCTCATATACTCATTTGCCAGATGCTCCGCCATACTTTCACTGCCATCCTCCAGCCTTGTGCCCGACAATATCACCCCCGGCGGGCTGGCATGCAGCAGTACAACACTGCCATCCCCGCACATTCCGAGAGACATCCAAACGTGCCCCTTCATGCTCATAATATCTCCTGCCTGCCAGTCATGTACTTGCCCCGCTTCTGTATAGCTTCCCCAGCCTCTGTCTGCAAAATCCGCCGCCATGCCTGAAGCTTTCATGACATAACCCGCTTCGCCGTCCTGCGTCTCAAAAAGATTATACATCAGCCAGCCGATATAGCCGGAGCAATCCAGACCATCATGAATCCGGTAACGGGTAGCCTCGTAATCATAGCCGGCATCCTGCTTCGACGCAAACTCCGCCCACGCAGGACTCATCCCCAGACTTCTCGCCTCTTCGCCTGCTCCGGTATCTTCCTCATTCCAGCCTCCGCCCCATACATACATGGTCCGCCCCAAAGGCTCCTTCGCAAGAAGAAGGAGCCGAGCAATGGAGGGCGATTCCGCTATCTCTTCTGTCCCACTATCCTTTTCTACGGATGCTACATTCTCTTGCGTTTCCTTACCCTTTTCCTCAATCGAATTTGACATGGAAATTGCCGTCAGGGATTCCAATCCCCGTATTTCATTTTCTCCACAGCCTGTGCAGATAAACACAAGCATCATGCACAATAATGTAAGAATTTTTTTCATTCGTGGCCTCTTTGTGTTGGTGTTTTATATAGTATAGCACGATTGCTCCGCAGAAAAAAGCCGCAGATTCCTCTGCGGCTTTTACGCTACAACTCCTAAAATTCTTCCATCCGCTCAATGGGGAACGGCGGGTTGCTAATCGGTTTCATTGCAATAGACATAAGCTTCATCGGGTTATCATCCGCGGCAATCCGATTGGAGCTGAACGAACCACACATCTTGCACCTGTGAATAATTGCCCATTCTCCGTTCTTTCTGACCCATACTGATACAGGCTCCATATGTCCGCCGCAATCCGATTCACGGTCTCCCGGCTCTATATCAACATGCAGACTGTAAAGACAGTTTGGGCAATGATTCCTGTGACCGCTCCCTGCGCCTTCCGGCACTACCATTCTTCCGCAATTCTTGCAGGTAAAAACTTCGTTACAGGGATGCGTTTTATAGTAACCCTTTTCATATTGCTTTCGCTTATTTTCTCTATTCATTTTTGATTCCTCCATCATTCCTTTTTGGGGAGGAATCATATTCATGTATGATTCCCTGAATTCTTTTTTCAGAGAGATAATACACTTTACTTAACTCTGCAACAGTCTGACCTGAATAGTAGCGTTTTACTATCGCCTGATTCCGTTCTGCCAGTTTCTCTTTCGTTCCGTTTTTTTCGCCCCAGGATAAGGAATTTTCGTTCTTCCTGGGAATATAAATCGGTCGACCGTCCACGTATTTTTGAATTTCTTCGACAAGTCCCTTTGGCAAAACTTCTTCTGCATTCACATAGCTCATATGCTTCCTCCTAACAACAACTTAGGATGCAATGGCTATTACATATTCACTTTTATTTGCAATAGCCATCGCTATCGCACAAGAGTCTTATTATTCTTCAAAAAACACTCTTTGAACCTTTCATTTGTATTTTTGACAAGCATAACATATATACATCAAAAGCTTCAATCTCAAATTTGGTTGAAAACTGTTTTTAAGCAGTGAATCCCTATTTCTTTTTATACTCACTCAGGTCAAGCATCGGCAAATCCTCAAATTTCTCAGGAATATCAACCATGTATATCTGGCAGTAACCGGTACAGGTGCTGTTATAAACAACATGCTTCTCGTCACGGGTCATGCGAGGGTGCGGATGATGACTTCCGAAGAAAAAGTCTCCGTCATGCATACAGATGATTCTGGGCCCGTCAAAGCTCTTTCCATTATATTTAAATGCCTTAATGGTCTTACCCGAATCACCTACGACCAGATTGAAGCCAACGGAATGTATGTGGTCAGGCGTAGGCATCGGAGCACCCCAGGTAGCTTCTATCCGATTCTTGCCCTCATAATCCTCGAATCCAAAAAATGACTCTTCCTGTCCGGCTGTGCGATGATGAACCTGATAGCCGATATTGATACCGTCTTCAAACCAGTACTCATGTCCCACCATTTCACCGTCTGTCTCACGCTCACGTATCTTTGTAGCCTTACCGGTATCTAAATCCAAAACCCATATGCGGTGATCAACCAACTGCCAAGGGCCTTCATGGCAAAATGAAATCAGGTTGCCCTTGGTCGGAGACGGATTAACATGACCTACCCAGCAATACTCCTGCCAGACCGTATCTGCAACGCCGGTTTCCAGATTCACCCGAACAATACGACAATCCGGTTTTGCCGCAAATATCTCATTGAAACCGATATAACCCGCACTCAAATTTGCCTGAATGCGGTCACTGGTATCTTCTGTCAGCGAGAGCACAACTGCCTTGCCGTCGCCGGTAGGTCTTGCACCGCCAATGCCAAAACCCTTGGGAGCAACATACAGTGGCCGAGATTCCAGTGTCTCGAGGCTCAGTGCGTAAATACAGTTATCCTTCTCGTAATAGGTTTCATTATATCTCTTGTTAACGAACAGAGGACTTCTAATATTGATACCGGGCTGAAAATCAGTCAACTGATTGATTTCACCGGACTCAATTTCAATACTGAAGATATTGGTGACATTGCCCCTATCAGACCTAAACAGCATTCTTCTGTCATTGTCGAACCAACCGTCATCGGTGAAATACGGATGCGTACTGTTACATTTGTAGTTGGTCAGTTGATGGACCGTAGCACCGGTAGTACGGTCAGTAAAGGTTGTCTTTTCTGATGCATAAGTTTTGTAGCTTTTCATAAAATCCCCCATTCTGTGAATATTTTTATAAAGGAATTTTCCCTGTATGTCAATTATACCACAACACATCCGATTTTGACATAATGCAATTATATATCCGCCTAACGCTTATATTTTCATCTTCTCTAATCTGCATCAGAAGGGGTAAACTACAATCTCTGTTAAAACCAAACAGCACCACCGGCGAGCCGATGGTGCTGTTTACATAGCAACTTCATGCGCATTTCGACCAATGTCATCTAATCTACCGCATCTCTGATAAAATCAAACTGTCTATTCAACATATCAATATCTACCACACCATTACTATCAAATGCAGTTGCCTCTACCGTAAAAGTACCCTTATACCCAATCGTATTTACAAATTCAAAAAATCTGTCAAAATCCACATGTCCTTGTCCTATCGGAAGCGTACGAAGTTTCCCCCATTCCTTATGACCGCCGGCATAATCATTTACATGGTAATGGCAAATATGATTATTACGCCACAACCACTGATAATCCTCTTCATACAGCAATTCCATTTGGCTATGGAAGGATGCCATTTTTGTATCAAACACGAAGGTAATATCCGGGAATTGCTCTCTCAGTTCACACCAATGCTTCATTGGATCTTCTTGATTGCACACTACGTTTTCAATTAATACCCTCACACTATGCTTGTCTGCAATATTTCTAAGTTCACTGTATGCATTTATATTATTTTGAAAATGTGCATCCGATGTTATTCCATCCCACAAATGAACAACTATACTCTCTGCTCCTATCTCTCTTGCAATATAGCAATTAATATCGAATCTCCGATATGCCTCATCGAATTCGCCTTTGCTAATAGCTTCTCCTATATTTTTTTCACAGTGCATAACCGGAATATACAATTTCATAGATTTCAATTCATCTAGCAACATCTCTACTTCATCGTACCAAGAGTTATACATCATAAATTCAAAACCGTCACAGTTCAACTGCTTTGTGAATGTTTTTAATAATTTGTAATCTCTATTATTGGGTTTACCAATCAATGCTCCTGTAGAGCATAATATCTTACTCATAATTCTCTCCTCAATACCATCTCACATACATTCAGCATCTCACCTAATGCTTCAAAGTCATCCACGACTCTACCATCATATTCTACACCATCACGATTAAATAATATAGTCTGAATTCCCAATTCTTCTGTACTAGATAATTCTCTCTTCTGTGCCTTCGTAAAAGCCTGCTCCTCCTTAATAATTCTCTTAATTCTACCATGCTCCGAAGCACCAAATCTCTGCAAAGTATATGGAACAAAATATCCCTTACTTTCCTTTATTATCACACCATGCATATCAATCAATAAGATTTTACTTTTTTCCATAAGATATCATTGTTCCTTTCACAAATGTGTATCCTGCATTAGGATTTTCTTGAAAAAAGGTTGCTATTTCTATATTTCGTTCGCAGAAATCGGTTGCTTCCTTTCGGGTCATTCCATGAGTCAAAAGATATTGAATGGATTTCTCTTTTTGCTCCTTCGTTAATCCCCTGTTCCAATCATTATACTCCACAAAATCATGCTTTCTCTGTTCATAATCTGCTCTTTGAGGAGTAACAAAGTCCACTCGGTCATTCATTCTAACATCGACTTCTTTGAGTCCAAGCCTTCTCATCATATGCGCATTACGAATTGCAGCTGCATAATCTCTTCCCTGTTGTTCCAATTCTGCTCTCCAATGCTTTTCCCTTCCGGCATGCTCACACAGTCTGAAATAATCCATTCCATCTATATAAAGACCGTCACATTCAAATTCCCTGTTGGAATCGATGCAAATAATATACGCTCCTGTTTTAGCAAATTCCATCATCTTCTTTACAAAGCTTTCCGGTGAATCCAAATGCCGAAGTACTGCCTGACATATTACTACATCATAGCTTTCCGGTGCATCGTAATCATATACATCAGCATTAATAAACTCTCCCTGTAGCTTATTTGATTCAAATAGTTTTTCTCCCATTTCTATCAAATTTTCTGCCATATCGATTCCCGTATATGTACTTCCTTCCGGTAAGTATGGCATAATCAGCAATCCTAGAAATCCAAATCCACAACCACAATCCAGTACTTTTACCGGCCTGTCTATCTTCCATACCTTCGTAACTAAGAACTCCATATAATCATTGTTCCACATATTATTTCTCGTTCGAAGAAGGTACTCTAACTTTGCTTCCCAAAATTCTCTGGTTCCGGTCTTACTTGCAATATATGCTTCTTCATTTAGCGGTACAATTCCAATTAGTTGGTCCACAGATACCTCAAAATATTCCGCAAGAATCGGTAAATAGGTTATATCCGGCATTGCTCCACCATTTTCCCATTTACTTATCGTCTGAAAAGAAACACCGGCTATATCAGCCAGTTCCTGCTGTGTAATTTTCTTCTTGTGTCGTAATTCTGCAATTCGTAAATTTATCTTTTTCATCTCTGTAACCTCCTGACACTATTATTATACCAAGAGCTTTTTCGCTTGTCGCAGTAAACATATGAGAACAAATTCAACTCAGAGGCGAATTTTCCATCTTCTCTGGTTATAAAAGTTTATATAAAGAATGCCGCAGATTTCTCTACGGCACTCAAAATAAACATATTCAAATCATTCTGATAACAAATTGATAACACATTTTGCAACCAATTTGCAACCACGCTTCCCAAAAACTCAGTATTTTCGGGAATTCCGAGCGTTTTTCTCCTACTCGAACTCTATCGTCGCCACCGGCTTCTTTGTAATCTCATACACAACTCTGTTAATCGTAGGAACTTCTGCGGTGATTCTGTCGGCAATCTTCTCTAAGATGTCGTAGTCGATGCGCTCAATGGTTGCGGTCATGGCGTCGATGGTGTTTACGGCGCGGATAACGCACATGTAGCCCATACTGCGGGCGTTGTCTCTGACGCCTACTGCCTTGAAGTCAGGCACAACGGTAAAGTACTGCCATACCTTCTTGTCCAGACCTGCCTTTGCAAACTCATCGCGCAGGATTGCATCCGCTTCGCGGAGTGCCTCCAAGCGGTCACGGGTGATGGCACCGAGGCAGCGAACGCCAAGTCCGGGACCGGGGAACGGCTGACGGTAAACCATCTCTGCGGGAAGACCCAGCTCCACGCCGCAGGCACGAACCTCGTCCTTAAACAGCTGCTTTAAGGGCTCTACCAGTTCAAACTGTAAATCCTCCGGCAGACCGCCTACGTTGTGGTGAGACTTTACAACCTTTGCAGTCTTGGTTCCGCTTTCGATAATATCGGGATAGATGGTTCCCTGTCCGAGGAAATCGATTCCCTCCAGCTTTCTTGCTTCCTCCTCGAAAACGCGGATAAACTCGCCGCCGATAATCTTTCTCTTCTCCTCGGGATCAGCCACGTTCTCAAGCTTACCTAAGAATCTGTCGGTTGCATCTACATAAACAAGATTTGCCTTCAGCTGATTGCGGAATACTTCCACAACGCTTTCGGACTCATTCTTACGCATCAAACCGTGATTTACATGTACACAGGTCAGCTGGTCACCGATTGCCTTAATCAACAGCGCAGCCACAACGGAAGAGTCCACACCGCCGGACAGAGCCAACAGCACCTTTTTATCACCAACCTGCTGACGTACCAGTTCAACCTGATCGTCAATAAAGTTCTTCATATTCCAGTTTGCTTCTGACTTACAGGTATCAAAAACAAAGGTTTTCATTTCAGCCTCTGTGGGCATTGCATCATATTTCTTCTCACATTTGGATGTGGGATAATCTATGGATATCATGGGAATACCGCAGGAATACAGCTCGTCCGATACCTCAACGGTTACACCGTCAACAACTCTGTTTTCTCCTCCGTTTAAAATAATACCCTTTACATTATTCAGCGCCTGCAACTCAGCTACCGTGATATCGTGGGGGTGAATCTCACTGTAAACTCCCATATCACGAATCTGACGTGCTACCACTGTGTTTTCCGTACTGCCAAGATCAAGAATTACGATCATGTCCTGTTTCATCGTTGTTCTCCTTTCAAAGCCACCTGAAAATGGCCTAGCTATATAATACACACTTTTCCCGTTCGGATTCAACATTTTTTTTACTTATCAGGTATATTTC
Source organism: Acetatifactor sp. (assembly GCA_045546495.1). Lineage (GTDB taxonomy): Bacteria > Bacillota > Clostridia > Lachnospirales > Lachnospiraceae > Acetatifactor. The sequence goes on from JAZQCX010000050.1 coordinate 24,841, forward strand.
TGCTGTTTTTTTGTTAAAAACGGAAAAATTACACTTATACGAAAAAAAAAGTTTTCATATGGGAAAAAAAGTGATAAAGTATTTTTGTCAGAAATACTCAAATCTGCGATTCTTAATTTAATAAAGGAGATGCCAAAATGGAAAAAATTTATCAGGGCAAAACAAAAGATGTATTCAAGCTTGAGAACGGCAATGTAATGTTGAAATTCAAGGACGACTGTACCGGAAAAGACGGCGTATTCGATCCCGGTGAGAACAGCGTAGGCTTGACAATTGAAGGTATCGGCAGAGCAAACCTGCAGACATCCATCCACTATTTTGAGCTGTTAAAGAAGGCAGGCATCAAGACACACTATGTAAGCGCTAACGTTGAAAATGCTACCATGGAAGTACTTCCCGCAACAGTATTCGGTCACGGTCTGGAAGTAATCTGCCGTCTGGTTGCAACCGGCAGCTTCATCCGCAGATACGGCGAGTATATTCAGGACGGTACCGTTTTAGAGGGTGGCTATGTTGAGTGTACCTTTAAGAACGACGCTTTGGGCGATCCCCTTGTAACCGGCGAAGGTCTGGCTGCACTGGGCATCATGACTCCTGCTATGTTCGAGAGCATGAAGGAGCAGACCCTGAAGATTACCAAGATTGTTGCTGACGACTTAAAGACCCTTGGTCTTGACCTTTGGGATATCAAGTTCGAGTTCGGCTATAACAACGATGAGGTAATTCTCATTGACGAAATCGCTTCCGGTAACATGCGCGTTTACAAGGACGGCAAGATTGTTGATCCCGTTGAGCTGACAAAGATTATCAACAACAGATAATCCGATTTACACATACTCGGATTCCATTCATAAACAAACAAAAGCCGAAGGTGTGGCACAGGGAACCCCGTGCTACGCCTTCGGCTTTTGATTCCGTCGAAACCCCAAGCATCCCTTCGGGCATGCCCCGATGCATTTACCGCATCTGATGCATTCCGGCGATACGGAAATTTCCTCCGGAGAAAGATTGACCGGACAGGCATTTTTACAGGCACCGCAGGAAATACAGGTATCCTTTTCCCAATGTACCTGTACAAGACTGAAACGGTTAAACCAACCGTAAATCGCTCCCAGCGGGCATAAATACTGACAAAAGGGCCGGTATACTTTCACAGATAAAATAAGCAATGCAAGCAATACCCCTGCCTTCCAAAGGAACAGCCCTCCCGCCTGCCCGCGAAGCTGTTCATTCACGCCAAGCAACGGGATTGCCCCCATAAAGGTTCCCGACGGACACAAATATTTACAAAACGCCGGCATCTTTGCAAAGCCTGTAAACAAAAACGCAGAACCGATGAAAACCAATCCCGCCAACACAACATATTTACCATATTTCAATATCCGATGACCGGGCAACTGCTTCTTTTTCCGGAAGAGAGGAATTTTATGCAGTAAATCCTGCACCAATCCGAACGGGCAAAGCCAGCCGCATACGAACCGTCCCAGCACACTTCCGAACACAAAGAAAAAGCCCAACACCGCAAAGGGAACCTCCAGATTACGCTGATTCAGCGCCGCCTGCAACGCGCCTAAGGGACAGGACGCCAGTGCTCCCGGACAGGAATAACAGTTAAGCCCCGGTACACAGGTATATTTTAAGGAGCCCTTATAAATTTTCCCCTGTAAAAAACCGTACAGATAGCCGTTTGTCACGATGGTGTATATTATTTGAAAAAAAGTGCGAAACCGCACCGGACTGAATTTCTTCATATACTGGCGCTCCTTCCGCCCCTTTCTT
>JAZQCX010000051.1:0-8472 GCA_045546495.1 Acetatifactor sp.
CTCCGACTTTGGCTGTTTCGGGGCAAAGAGTTGTGGATTACCGGGTGATGGAACAGAGCCTGAAATACGATTTACCGGATTCGGAGCTGGAGGTTCTGCTTCGGATTGTGGAGGCGGAGGCCGGCGGAGAAGACGAGGACGGAAAGCTTTTGGTTGCCAATGTGGTGTTAAACCGCGTAAACAGCGACAAGTTTCCGGATACTGTAACGGATGTGGTTTTTCAGGAGAAAAACGGGGTTGTGCAGTTTTCGCCTGTTGCCAACGGAAGCTATGAAAAGGTGAAAATCAGTGAGGAGACCATAAAAGCGGTGAGCAGGGCACTGATGGGAGAGGATATTTCCGAAGGTGCACTGTATTTTGCTGCCAGAAAATATGCGGACGATGAAAAGATGAAATGGTTCGATTACAGCTTGGATTTCCTGTTTTGCCACGGAGGACATGAATTCTTTAAATAGCACTATTTTCCTGTGTTTTTACAATAAATTCCTTGCCATGAGGAAACATTTATGTGATAATGAAATTTGCAGATTTTGTATCATTATGTGTAAGGAACTAGGTGAATGAACGTAAACAAATCTTGGAACAGCATAGGAGAAGAAATCCGGTGTGCGGTGGAGGATGCATTGCGAACCGGCGATTTCAGAGACCTTGGGGATACCTTTTCCAACACAGTTAAGGATGTGAAGGTAAAGGTTGAAAAGACTGTTTCCAACGGAAAAAAGGAAACGCAAAACTACACGGCGAAGTGGGAAGAAGCCACCAGAGCGAGGAAGCGTGCAAAAGCACAGCAGGAGCAGGCCGAAAAAGAGAAAGCGGTTGCGGTACAAAAGGTGCGGGCGCCCTTTGTAAAGAAAGGGAGCGTATCGGGGATTCTCTATCAGGTGTTCGGGGGAATCGGAACCGGTATTACTTCTATTTTATCGGCTATTTCTGCGGGACTTCTGATGGGAGGCGGCGGAAACATCGCAAAAGGTCTTGCGGTTTCATCACTTATACTCCTTGGCGGCTCTGTTACCATGCTCTGGAGCGGTATCCGTAAGCGGAGATGTTTAAAACGTGCACTGAAATATTGGGAACTGGCAGGACACAATCATTATATCAACATAGAGGATTTGGCGCTTCATACAGGTAAGAAAAAGCAGTTTGTACGGAAGGATTTGCGAAAGATGCTGGATGCAGGATTTTACCCGGAGGGACATCTGGACAAGCAGGAATCCTGTCTCATGCTGGATGATAATATATATCGGGAATATCTGAATTTGGAAAAGCAGCGGAAGGCACAGGAGAAGGAGCAGAAGGCAAACGCATTAAAAGAGGCCATGCGTCCTAAGAAGGATGAGCAGACCGTTGAACTGGAGAACATGATTGCGGAGGGGCAGGCATGCATTAAGAAGCTTCGCGAAATGAACGATAACATTGCAGGAGAGGAAATCTCTGCAAAGCTGTTTAAGCTGGAAAATTTATCGAAGGAAATTTTCGAGGGTGTAAAGGAGCATCCGGAGCAAATGCCCCAGATGCAGAAGTTTATGAATTACTATTTGCCCACAACCTTAAAACTGGTAGGCGCATATGAAGAATTTGATGAGGTCAGCGCACCGGGAGCGGAAATAAAGGAAGCAAAACAGGAAATCGAGAAGACCCTGGACTCTATCAACAGTGCGTTTGAGGAACTGTTGAACAGGATGTTTCGCAGTACGGCTTATGATGTAACAACGGACGCGCAGGTCCTGCAGACCATGCTGGCAAAGGAAGGCTTGACAAGACAGCGGGAATTTGAAACCGTACGCCGCTAAAGGGAAGTCCGAAAGCAGATGGTACACATAGATTTTAGAAGGTATGCGAAAAACCGAAAATCCGTCAAGATAGCAGAAAGATACTGATAAACATAAGAATCAGGAGGATACATAGATGAACAACATTGATGAATTATTGCAGGAGGTTCCCACACTGACCTTTGAGGCGGTGGAGGAAACAAAGCCGGAGGCACCGGTTGTGCCCACCATGCAGCAGACGGAGCTTGCTGAGAGTGTTAAGGATATGGCACAGGTGCAGCTTTCCCCCGAAGAGCAGAAGATGGTGGATGACTTTGCGGCGCAGATAGATATTGCCAATACGCAGGCGATTATGCAGTATGGTGCGGGCTGCCAGAAAAAGATTGCAGATTTCTCTGAGACAGCTTTGGAGAGCGTGCGCACAAAGGATATGGGCGAAATCGGTGAGATGCTGACTCAGGTGGTAGCTGAGCTGAAGTCGATTGAGGATGAGGACGAGGAAAAAGGATTCTTCGGCATCTTTAAGAGAAATGCAAACAAGCTTTCCAACCTGAAGGCAAAGTATGACAAGGCAGAAGTAAATGTAAATAAAATTAGTGACGCTTTAGAGGCACATCAGATTGTCCTGCTCAAGGATGTTGCTATGCTGGATAAAATGTATGAGCTGAATCTGAATTATTTCAAGGAGCTGTCCATGTATATTCTGGCGGGTAAGAAGAAGCTGCAGGAGGCGCTGGAGGTGGAGCTGCCCCAGAAGCTTGCTAAGGCGCAGCAGAGTAACCTCCCCGAGGACACCCAGGCGGCAAGAGATTTTTCAGAGATGTGCAGCCGTTTTGAAAAGAAGATTCACGATCTGGAGCTGACCAGAATGGTTGCATTGCAGATGGCACCCCAGATTCGTCTGATTCAGAATAATGACACGGTAATGAGTGACAAGATTCAGTCCACTCTGGTAAATACCATTCCTCTGTGGAAGAGCCAGATGGTGATTGCCATCGGTCTGAATCACTCCACGGATGCGGCTAGGGCACAGCGTGAGGTCAGCGACATGACCAACGAGCTGTTAAAGAAGAACGCAGAGAACCTGAAGCTGGCGACCATTGAAACCGCGAAGGAAAGCGAAAGAGGCGTAGTGGATATCGAAACCCTGCAGGCTACCAACCAGACCTTAATCAGCACATTGGATGAGGTGCTTAAAATTCAGGATGAGGGTCGTGAGAAGAGAAGAAACGCTGAAATAGAGTTGCAGAAGATTGAAGGCGAAATGAGAGATAAGCTTCTGGAGATGAGCAGCGGAAAGAGAGGACAGCAGTAAAATGGAAATATTATACAGCAGTACAAGAAGCAACGGTGCTCCCGTAACGGCTTCACAGGCAATTTTAAAGGGACTTTCCGATGACGGCGGACTGTTCGTACCGAATCAGATTCCGGCGCTGGATAAGAGCTTAAAGGAACTGGCTGAGATGAATTATCAGCAGGTAGCATATGAGGTGTTAAAGCTTTACCTGACCGACTTTACGGAGGAAGAGATTAAGACCTGCATCGAGAGAGCCTATGATTCCAAGTTTGATACAGAGGTGATTGCACCGTTGGTTGAGGCAGAGGGAGCTTACTATCTGGAGCTGTTCCACGGCTCCACCATCGCATTTAAGGATATGGCATTATCCATTTTGCCTCATTTGCTGATTACCTCTGCCCGTAAGAACAATATCAAGAATGAGATCGTGATTCTGACTGCAACCTCCGGAGACACCGGAAAGGCAGCACTGGCAGGCTTTGCTGGTGTAGAGGGAACCAGAATTATCGTATTTTACCCTAAGAACGGTGTAAGTCCCATTCAGGAGAAGCAGATGATAACCCAGAAGGGCGATAATACGCTTGTAGTGGGTATCCACGGTAATTTTGATGATGCGCAGACCGGCGTGAAGAATATTTTCTCCGATAAGGAGCTGGCAAAGGAACTGGCCGAAAAGGGATTCCAGTTCTCCTCTGCAAATTCCATTAATATCGGTCGTCTGGTGCCTCAGATTTGTTATTATGTTTACGCTTATGCAACTCTTCTGAAGGAAGGAAAGCTTTCTGAGGGAGAGAAGATGAATGTGGTGGTTCCTACAGGAAACTTTGGAAATATTCTGGCGGCATTCTATGCAAAGCAGATGGGACTGCCTGTAGGTAAGCTGATTTGCGCTTCCAACGATAATAAGGTTTTGTATGATTTCTTTGCAACCGGCGTTTACGACAGAAACAGAGACTTTATACTGACCAGCTCCCCCTCTATGGACATTCTGATTTCCAGTAATCTGGAAAGACTGATTTATCGTATCGCAGGTAATGATGCGGATAAGAACAGAGAGCTGATGGCAGCACTTTCCGGTCAGGGAAGCTATGAGATTACCCCTGAAATGAAAGAGGGTCTTGCAGACTTCTACGGTAATTATGCGGATGAAGCGGAAACGGCAGCTGAAATTAAGCGTCTGTATGAGGCGTGCGGCTACGTTCTGGATACTCATACTGCTGTGGCAAGCGCGGTATATCAGAAGTATGTAAAGGAAACCGGAGATAAGACAAAGACCGTGATTGCATCCACCGCAAGTCCGTTCAAGTTCACCAGAAGCGTTATGAATGCCATTGACGGCAAGTATGATGCTATGGAGGATTTTGCGCTGGTAGATGAACTGTCCAGAATTGCCAATGTGGCTGTTCCCCAGGCAATCGAAGAAATCCGTACTGCACCGGTGGTACATGATGTGCAGTGTGATGTAGATAAAATGCAGGATACCGTAAAAGGTTTTCTCGGTGTTTAAAAATTAGGAAAGAGCGTCCCATGGGCGCTCTTTCTGGCAAAGAAAAGGAGAAACAAAAATGACAACACAGGAAATGTTAAGCCATGTGGATCATACCCAGTTAAAGGCATTCGCCACATGGGAGGATATGGTGAAGCTTTGTGATGAGGCAGTGGAGTTCGGGACGGCCAGTGTATGTGTACCGCCGGCTTATATTAAAAGAATCCACGATGCCTACGGAGAGAAAATAAATATTTGTACCGTTGTAGGCTTTCCTCTGGGCTACAGTGTGACCGCGGCAAAGGTGGCTGAGGTTACCCAGGCACTTGCGGACGGCTGTAACGAGATTGATATGGTAGTCAATATCAGTGATGTGAAAAACGGCGATTTTGATAAGGTGGAAGAGGAAATCCGTACCTTAAAGGCGGCTTGCGGTGACCACATTCTCAAGGTAATCATTGAGACCTGTTATCTTACGGAGGAAGAAAAGATTGCCATGTGTAAGGCGGTGACAAACGCCGGAGCGGATTACATTAAGACCTCTACGGGCTTTGGTACCGATGGTGCAACGAAGGAGGATGTGGAGCTGTTTTCAAAGCATATCGGTCCTGATGTAAAAATCAAGGCGGCAGGCGGTGTTTCCACTTTGGAGGACTTGGAGATGTTCTTACAGCTTGGATGTGACCGCATCGGCACCTCCAGAGCAGTAGGACTTTGTAAGGGGCAGGCAACCAGTGGATATTAAGTCCGGCGCGATGTGGCCGGAGTGACGGGAAACGTGGCTGCACAAGGGTATGATGAGAATAGACCGGGAAAGGAAATGAACATGGAAAATACAGTGATTTTACAGCGTCTTGCTGCGCTGCGGGCAGCAATGAAGGAGCAGGGTATAGATTTTTATATGATGCCTACCGCTGACTTTCATAATTCGGAATATGTGAATGACTATTTTAAGGTAAGAGAGTATTTCTGCAATTTCAGCGGCTCCAACGGAACCCTTCTGGTTTGGCAGGAGGGCGCGGGACTTTGGACTGACGGAAGATACTTTATCCAGGCGGAAATGGAGCTTTCCGGAACAAGTGTTGAGCTGTTCCGTATGCTGGATGAGGGCGTTCCAACCATTACAGAGTTTTTGCAGTCAAATATGGAGCAGGGACAGACTCTTGGCTTCGACGGCAGAGTGATTTCCACCAATCAGGGGCGGGAATACGAGGAAAAACTGGCGGCAAAGGAAATTAAGCTGGTGTATGAGGTGGATTTGTCCGAGAAAATCTGGAAGGACAGACCGGCGTTTCCGGCGGGCAAGGTGATTGTCTTAAAGGATGAACTGGCGGGAAAAAGCTTTGAGGAAAAACGCCGTGAGGTAATGGAAAAGGTTGCAAAAGAGGGGGCGCAGGAGCTGCTTCTTACGAAGCTTGACGATATCATGTGGCTTTTGAACATCAGAGGCGGCGATGTGGAATGTAATCCGGTTGCCATGTCTTATGCTTATCTGACGGAGCAGGAGACGGTTCTGTTTGTTCAGAAGAGTGCGCTTGACAAGGAAGCTGAGGCATACTTTGCGGCAAAAGGCGTACGCGTAGAGGAGTACAACACGGTTACGGATTATTTAAAGAGTTTGTCCGGCGACAGAAAAGTGCTGATTGACAAGCGTCATTGCAGCTATTGCCTGTCGAAAATTTTAGGGGAAAAGCAGACGCTTGTGGAGAAGAAAAATCCTACGGAGCTTTTGAAATCCGTTAAAAATACGGTGGAGCTTGCCAATATGGAAAAGGTGTATCTGAAGGACAGTGTTGCTCTGACGAAGTTTATTTACTGGCTGAAAACGAACATCGGCAAGCGGGAAATTACGGAGATTACGGCGGCGGATAAGTTGGAGGAGCTTCGCAGGGAGATTCCGGAATGTATTGATTTATCATTCCCCTCCATTTCTGCCTATGGAGCCAATGCAGCAATGATGCATTATGCGCCTACACCGGAAAAGCATGCGGTTTTAAAGCCGGAGGGCTTGTATCTGATTGATTCCGGCGGACAGTACCTGGGCGGAACCACGGATGTAACGAGAACCGTTGTGCTGGGCGAAATTTCAGAGGAAATGAAGCTTCATTACACAAAGGTTGCGGCAGGTATGCTGCAGCTGACCAATGCACACTGGCTTTACGGCTGTACGGGAAGAAATCTTGATATTCTGGCAAGAGGCCCGTTGTGGGATATGAATATTGACTACAAGTGCGGTACGGGACACGGTATCGGCTATATCTTAAATGTGCATGAGGGTCCCCAGAACTTGCGGTGGAAGTTTGTGGAGGGTGCGGTAGACGCGGTTCTGGAAGAGGGCATGGATGTTAGCAACGAGCCCGGTGTGTATGTGGAAGGCAGCCACGGAATCCGCATCGAGAATGTAATGGTTGCGAAGAACGACGAGAAAAATGAGTACGGTCAGTTCATGCATTTCGATACCCTTACATGGGTGCCTATCGACATGGAGGCTATTGAGCCTAAGTACATGACGGAGACGCAATACGGATTTCTTGCCACATATCAGGAAAAAGTGTACGAGAAGATAGTGCCTTATCTGACTGCGGAAGAGGCGGAGTGGCTTCGGAAGGAAACGACTGTAAAAAGTTTATAAATTTAAAGGAGTTTTATTGACTTTTTATACAGGTTTTGAGATAATGTAACCAAATTTGGCTGATTTCGCGCAGGCGGTTTGTCAGTTGAATATTATAACAAAATATCGCTAAAATGGCGGTAGAACTACATCAAATTAAGGAGGACGTACTAAATGTCAACAAAAGCTTATTATCCGATTTCTGAAATCGGTGCTGGCAAGCCCGGTTTCAGCAAGACACGTTCTATTATCGAGGCTGCTTTCTACGGAAACAACGTAGTAAAGATTAACACCTTGAGAGAGGCTTATGAGCTGGCTAAGAATTCCCCCGGAACCATCGTAACAGATATGCCTATCTACAGAGCCGAGGAAATCGGTCTGGATAAGGATTCCAAGGTGCTACTGTTCAACGACGGTGCAGTTACCGGTCGTTATGCAGGTGCTCGTCGTATTAAGGGTGAGCCCGGTGTTGATGCCGAGAAGCTGGATAAGGTAGTTATGGATGCAATTTATAAGACCCGTTGGAACACCATGTATCATGCAGAGTGTTACATCGGCTTGGATACCGAGTTCATGGCAAAGGCACATCTGCTGATTCCCGAAGGAGAGGAGAATCTGCTGTATAACTGGATGCTGAACTTCCAGTATATGTCCGACAAGTATGTTGAGATGTATAAGAATTCCCAGCCTATCGGTGGTGGTAAGGAGCCTGATATCTATATCTTCTCCAACCCTCAGTGGGTACCTACCGACAGCCCTGATGTTGATTACAGCTGCCTGAGCGATCCTTTGACTCTGTGCTATTTCGATACTGACCAGAACTGTGCTGCAATCCTTGGTATGAAGTACTTTGGTGAGCACAAGAAGGGTACCCTGACCATGGCTTGGGCAATGGCTAACAGAAACGGCTATGCTTCCTGCCACGGCGGACAGAAGGAGTACTCTCTGGAAGGCGGCAAGAAGTTCGTTGCTTCCGTATACGGTCTGTCCGGTTCCGGTAAGTCTACTCTGACCCATGCTAAGCATGCAGGTAAGTATGATGCATTCGGCGGTATTAAGGTTCTTCATGATGACGCATTCATCATCAACACCGATACCTGTGCATCTGTAGCTTTGGAGCCTACATACTTCGATAAGACCGCAGATTACCCTACCGGTTGTCCTGATAACACCTTCCTGCTCAGCGCACAGAACTGTTCCGCAACTCTGGACGAGGACGGAAAGGTTCAGCTGGTTACTGAGGATATCAGAAACGGTAACGGTCGTGCAATCAAGTCCAAATTATGGTCTCCTAACCGTGTAGATA
>JAZQCX010000052.1:0-5579 GCA_045546495.1 Acetatifactor sp.
CTCTTGCTCATTTTTTCCACACCGTCAATCCCCTCCAGAATGGGCATAAACAGCGCCGCCTGACTGCTCTGTCCCCGCTCCTTTTGCAGCGCGCGCCCCATCAATACATTAAAGGTCTGGTCCGTTCCGCCAAGCTCCAAATCCGCCTCCAGTACCACGGAATCGTATGCCTGCATCAATGGGTAAAAAAATTCATGCAGCCCGATAGGGACCCCTGCCCCGAAACGCTTCCTGAAATCATCCCGCTCCAACATACGCGCCACCGTCATGGTAGATGCCAGCTTTAGCACCTCATCCAGCTGCAACAGCTCCAACCACTCCCCGTTGTATCGCACCTGGGTTTTCTCCCTGTCCAAAATGCGGAATACCTGCTCCTGGTATGTCCGGGCATTTACAAGTACCTCCCTGTCCGTCATTGCCTTTCTGCCCTTACTCTTTCCCGTGGGGTCGCCAATCTTTGCCGTGAAATCTCCGATGATAATGACCACGGTATGCCCCAACTTCTGCAGCTGCCGTAGTTTCCGTAATACCACCGCGTGTCCCAGATGCAAATCCGGTGCACTGGGGTCCATACCGAACTTAATCGTCAGGGGCTTTCCTGTCAGGATACTGTTTCGCACCTTTTCCGCCAGTTCCTCCTCTCCAATCAGTTCCACAGCCCCCTGCTTTATCACTCGCATCTGGTGCTGCACCTGCATACTTACTTCTGCTCCATTCATTTTAACTTCTTCCTTTCTCCGCTTAGATTTTTTCTTCCATACCCCATGGCTTCATAATCGCAACTACTTACGCGGAGTACTTTTGCTTTACGGGAAGTGTACCGTAATTGCTGCCTGCATCCGGCACTTTTTCAATCGAAGTATTTTCCCGTGAAACAAAAAAACTCCCGTCCTGTCAAAAGGACGAGAGTTATATCCCGTGTTACCACCTAATGTTTACAAGCAGCTCACACTGCCTGCCTCTTCGAGTACGACTGTCACTCAGCTTATACTCTAGCACGATAACGGATGCAGGTCCCGTCGCAGCCTACTATTCCCGCCAACCACGGTATTCTCCCCGGAGACAACACATACCTCTTTAAAGATACCTGCCGGAAATTCGGTGCGAAGCTCAAAGATGTATTCACATAAAGCTTCCCGCGCGCCTCTCATCAACCGGCTGCTTTCTGTCCGTTTCACTTCATGCTACTTCTTCTTTTCATTGCTTTTTGAATCAATCACTTGAATATGAAATTAAATGTATTCTACTGAACTCCGCACCTTTTGTCAAGGGGCGGATTATCCCAATGTGTCTTCATACACCCGCAACACATTTTTCCAAAAAATCTTATCCAGCTGACTTTCCGTAAAGTCCGCCTGCTTCAAAGCTTCCCATAGGCGCTCCATGCTCTGTGCCCCCGGAATTCCTTCATTGGTATCAATGCCGTCAAAATCACTTCCCAGCCCCAGCACCTCGATGCCTCCCACCTTCGCAATATGCTTCGCGTGCTGCACTACCGCCTCTACCGTACCGGGATTTTTCTGTCCGGCGGGAACCGCTTCCAGAAAATCCGCGCAGAAATTCAGCCCCATACAACCGCCCCGGTCCGCCAATTTGCGAATCATATCATCGGACAGATTCCGCACACAGCCGCATATCTCTCTGGCATTGGAATGACTTGCTACAAATGGCTTCTTTGTAACTGCCAGCACATCATAGAAGCCCGCATCAGACAAGTGGGATACATCGGGAATCATACCAAGTTCCTCCATCAGCATCACAAATTCCTTGCCCCGCTCCGTCAGTCCCTCCCGCAGATTCGGTGTAAAATAAGTTTCTTCCCAGTGTCCGGCTCGAATGTTGGGCGCCCCCAGCTCGTTAGAGTAATTCCATGTCAGCGTCACCATCCGCACTCCCCAATCGTAAAGCTGCCGCAGTTTTTCCGGCTCGCCTTTACAGACGCCGCCCTCCTCTACTGTAAGCAGCGCCGACAGCTTCCCTGCCGCTTCATTTTTCGCAATATCCCCAAACTCATACACCGGCGCAATGATATCGCTGTTCTTTTCCAATTCCCGCCGATAGACCTCATGAAGCCTGCATACCCGCTCCCATGGGTCGCCGTCCTTTCCCATATTCACAAACAACGCAAAATTTTGCAGCAGATAGTTGCTTTCCCGCATCCGCAGTAAATCAAGGTGTCCTCCGTTTCGGCGCAGGCCCGTCGTCAAGTCTTCTGCGCCCTCATTTGCCGCGGCACAGCCCATCTGCTTCTCCGACCTGCCCTCCGCCTCCAACAACGTATATATGGTATCACAATGCATATCAATTACTTTCATCTCATTCTCCGCTCCGCAAATATTTTTCCCGGTTCTTTCTGTCATTATATGCCATCCGCTTCTACTCTTCAACCAAATAAACTCTTACAAAAAACGGAACACAAATTTTTTCAAACGGCACACCGACAGTCCACAGGCGGCTTGTTCAAATTCTAGTAGTCTTTTTCCTTATTTTACGCTATGATAGTTACAACAGAAAACAAACGAGGTAATCGAAATGAAAGAACAGTTATACACTATCCCCTTAAATGATGCGGTAAACGCAAATGACGAATGCCCTTTCTGCTACATCGAGCGTAGCGTAGAGCAGGATCTTATTGATTTTGTCCTCGGCAGCGGCTCCTCCTACATGGAAGCCGACATTCGCGAGATGACCGACAAGGCAGGCTTCTGCCGCCCTCATTTCCAAAAGATGTTCGATTACGGTAATACGCTGGGAAACGCATGGATTTTGAAAACCCATTACAAGAAAACCATCGAAGAAATGAAAAAGGAATTCTCTCACTTTAAGCCCGGGAAAAGCTCCCTGATGAATAAATTAAAAAAGGGCGAGGAATCCGGAAATTCCATCGGTATGTGGGTACGCAAAAAGGAAAAGTCCTGCTATATTTGCGAGCACTTCCGGGCTACCTACGACCGTTACATGGACACCTTCTTCTACCTCTGGAAGCAGGATAGCGAATTCCGCGACAAGGTAAAGAACAGCAAGGGCTTCTGCCTCTCCCACTTTGGCGATCTGTGCGAGGCGTCCGACAGCCGCTTGGGCGATAAAGAGAAGGACAATTTCTACTCCTGCATGCTGCCCCTTATGGAAAAGAACATGGAGCGACTGGCAGAGGATGTTGCATGGATGGTAGAGAAATTCGATTACCGCAACAAGGATGCTGACTGGAAAAATTCCAAGGACGCCATCCAGCGCGGTATGCAGAAATTAAAGGGCGGCTATCCCGCGGACGCACCTTACCGCCAGAATAAATAAGCCCCCCAGCTCTCAAGGAGAAAATTATGGAATATGTACAGTTGACAGCGGGAAATTTGGACAGCATTGTCCGCAGTTATGTAGATTACTACAACACCTGCGAACAGGGCTGTTGGACTTATGAGAAGGCACACAAGAGGATTCATCAAGTGATGACAGTCGAGGATTCGGATTGCTTTGTGCTGTACGACAATGACCGGCTCATAGGATTTATCATGGGATATTATAAAGAATTTGACGATTTGCGGGCGTACTTTTTGGAAGAAATCGTAGTGTTTGCAGGTTATCACAACAAGGGCTACGGCTCCGCCATGTTGGCAGAGTTGGAAACACGCATCCTCAAAAACGGTGCCACCCACTTAGAACTTATCAGTGTCAAAGACGAGCACCATATGCACTTTTACAAGAAAGCCGGGTTTTATTCCGCAAACAATTTAACGTTGATGGGGAAACATTTTGATTAAAGCCCCCCTCACACTTTCAGAAAGGATTCCCCCATGGAATGGATTAATGTTTTCGGATTGATTTTTGTCAGTATTCTCATGATTCCAAATATCGTTTTTGCAATGAAGTGCAAGGGCGGGTTTGAAAACAAGTGGAATAATCGCATTATAGAAGCCCTAGAGCAAATCGGCAGATTCGGTTGCTTCGGATATATGATTTTCAATATCAAGGGCACCTGTTTTGGCTGGTGGTCCGATGAAGCGTTTGCAATTTATCTTATTGCAGACGCCCTGCTGCTTGCACTCTATTGCGGCATTTGGATTGTATGCTTCAAAAAAAACAGCATGTTCCGGGCTCTGGCGCTTTCCATTCTCCCGTCCATACTGTTTTTGTTCAGCGGCATTATGAGCCGCTCCATTTTACTGATTATTGCTGCTGTTATTTTCGGTCCCTGCCATATCACCATTTCCTATCGGAACGCAAAATAAAGCTCCCTTTGCAGGCTTGTGCGTCATACGCATCCATCGGCAACAATGTAGGTTTCCCTACCCCCGCCTCCGACCTAAATATCGTCCGACCTTTCTCCTGTATGCCAGATAGTCCTCTCCAAATACGTTTATCAGAAAATCTTCCTCCACATTGACGATTTGCAGATGGAGCATAATCATTCCCAAAAGCGTTATCAAAAGAAGCACCCAGTGGAAAAACATTAGCAAGATTCCCGTATACATCAGGTCAAATCCCAAAAACGCCGGGTTTCGGCTGATTTGATAAATCCCCGTTGTAACAAGCTCCGTCTTTTCTGTTTCCGACACACCGGCTCGCCAACTGTCCTTCATGGTACAAACCGAAATCACAAAAGCTGCCACACCGGCAGTCCCGATGACCGCTCCCAAAATACACGCCCAATCCGGCAAAACAGTAACACCCCTAAAAATAAAAATCACCTCTGCCAGCGGAACCACGATGGTTACCGTTTTTGTACCGAGTTCGATTCCCTTAACAAATCCCTGCTTTCCCTTTCCAAGCTGATCCGTCTGGATTCCCTGACGCTTCTGCAAAATCATTTTCAGGAAATAACAGCCATAAAAACTTAGCATAATTAAAATTGCTATTATCTGATAGACCATCCGGCATTTCCTTTCTTATCTCAAAAACATCTGTCATAAATCCGTGATTCACACACGAACGAACACCTCTTTATTTACCGCTTTAAACTGCGCAAACCGCTCCCCCGTCATTGCCCCAGCTTCCGATAAGCTGTCATACGCATGGTCACAAAACAGGCTGTTCCGCCGATTACGTTGGATATGGGCTCCGCAAGGAATACTCCTTTTACGCCAAAGCCCGCTGCTGGTAAAAGCAATGTCAACGGAACCACAATAAATGCCTTTCGCAGCAGGGAAAAGAAAATCGCATGCTTCGCGTCCCCCAACGCCTGAAAAGCAGATTGTCCCGCAAACTGAAAAGACATGAACACGAACCCAAAAAAGTAAATCTTCAGCATTTGGATGCCCGCATCCATCATCTGTAAATCATCCGAGAAAATGCGGAACCAGAATCCCGGAAATATCACCACAGCAAGCCACGCAATCAGTGTGTAAGCCGTTCCCACAAACGTGTTAAACCGGATGCCGCTCCTTGCACGCAGATATTCCTTGGCTCCGTAGTTAAAGCTGATTACCGGCTGCGCGCCGTTTACGATGCCGTTGATTGGCAGCGAAAAGATTTCCCGAACGGAATTTGCCACCGTCATAATACCTACATAAACATCGCCGCCATAGCCCTGCAGCGTGGCGTTACAAACCACCTGCACCAGACAGTTTGTACCCTGCATAATA
>JAZQCX010000053.1:0-27784 GCA_045546495.1 Acetatifactor sp.
TTCAGCCGATTACATCTACATTCTTTACCTCCATCGGTAAAGCCATAAAGGGCGTTTTCCTGTCCATGACAAGACAGATTCTATTCCTGTTGCCGTTACTTTTGTTTCTTCCTACGCTTGCGGGCATTGACGGTATTTTGCTGGCGGGGCCCATTGCAGACTGTATGGCAGGTATCACGGCCGTGATTATGGTGGCGCTGGAGTTTAAAAAGATGCGATAAGGAGCTGCTTATGGAAGGCAGGAAAGACAGGTCAATTGCATATTCATTTATGATATTCATAGCGTTATGCCTTACCGTAAAATATGTGTTTGTTGATTTCGGAATTGATGCGGAGTATCAGATAGCCATGTCTTACAGACTGGCAAAAGGGGATGTGATGTTCCTGGAAATGTGGGAAGCACACCAAACATCTGCTTTCCTGTGCACGATTCTGATAAAGCTGTACTTGTTTCTTTTCGGAACCACGACGGGTATTGTTCTTTATTTGCAGCTTTGCGGAGCGGTAATAGACGGTTTAATTGCGCTGCTGCTGTACAGGGTAGCGAAGAAATATTTTCATGCGAAAGCGGTAGCCTTCGGTATGGCGTGGGTGTTCTTTGTGATATCTCCGAAGGATATGCCCATTGCGGAATTTGCGAATATGCAGGTTTGGTTTGGGGCGCTTTTATGTATTTTCCTGTTTTTATATGACAGGACCGGGAAGAAGCGCTGGCTTATTTTCGGAGCGCTCAGTCTGTGCGGAGCAGTGCTGTCCTATCCGTCCTGTCTGATTTTATGGGTGGGAGCAGTCATGCTGTTAATCTGCCGCGGAAGAAAAAAGGAAGTACTGCTTTTTACCGGAGTTTGCGTGGCGGTAGGGATAGGGTATCTTTTGTTGATTTTCGCGGCGATGTCGCCAAAGGAGCTTCTGTTTTCCCTACAGAATATGTTAGCCATTGAACCCACTCATACGGTGGGCATGGCGGAGAAGTTCGGTATGTACGGAAAGGATGCACTTCTGATAATTGCAGGTCTTGCAATATTGTACGGGATTTCTTATGGCGCGGCGTATCTGTGTGGAAAGGGACAGCCTAAGGAGGCGCGTAAGGTTTGGGCAGACAGCATCTTTTTCCTGCTGACGCTGACAATATGCCTGATTACGGTTATTTGTTTCAGAACTTTCACACGTTACTGTTACTCTATAAGCTTTTTGGCAGTAATCGGAATCGGCTGCGGATATGTAAAAACGCTCAATGACGAAAAGAGGTATCTGTATCGGTGCGGGATGGTTATTTCCTTTTTGGGATTCCTTGCAACCCTGTTGCTGACAGATTTGGATTTGATTTCGTCGGTTCCTTATCTGTTGCTGGCTGTGACCGTGTCCTTTTTGCCTATATGGGAAGGCTTTAAAGGGCTGGAGGGGTGTTTGAACTGTAAACGGTTGGTTCGCGGTTGTGTAATCTGCGGTGCGGCATTTCTTGTCCTGCGGAATGCATATATTATCAGACCCTTAAACGATCAGGTCCAAACGCTTTTGTCTCTTAGGGGAATCGTCAAGTCGGGACCTGCTTTGGGTCTGATTTCGGAGTACATGGGTGCTTATATGCAGAACGAATCCATGAAGGAATGGGAGCAGTATGTGGAACCCGGAAGCTGTATTTATCTGGTGGGAAGCGAGGTGGATACGCTGGGATATTTGTATCATACAGATACGAATATAGGGGCGCCGTCGGTTATGTCTACTCCGGGATATAACGAATGTATTGCAGAATATTGGCGGCAGAATCCGGAGAAGTATCCTGATATGATAATTGCCTCCTGCTGGTACGGGGAATTGAATTTACAACAGGAAAAGGATAAATGGTTAAAAAATTGGTTGGAAACGGAGTATAAACCGAAATACTCTGTAGACGGTAAGTATTGGAGATATTATTATAAATAGAGAATCCTCAAAAAGGAATCAGCGGAGGATATCGAACGATAACGGTAACGTATAAGAAAGGGGTATTACAATGAACAATTTCAGGTATCATGTACGCACGGATGTAAGATTTGGTAAGGGGCAGGTAGAGAGTTTGCCGGAGCTTATGGCACCCTACGGGAAAAAGATTTTAATGGTATACGGCGGCGGAAGCATTCGTAAAAACGGCTTATACGATAAGGTGCAGGAATTGCTCTCCGACTTTCAGGTATTTGAACTGGGCGGCGTGGAGCCGAATCCTAAGATTACATCTGTCCGTGCGGGCGTAGAAATCTGTAAGAAGGAAAAAATCGATGCAGTATTGGCAGTAGGCGGCGGCAGTACCATTGATGCGGCAAAGGTAATTGCAGGCGGCGCATGCCATGACGGAGATGCATGGGATTTGGTAACAGACGGCAGCAGGATTAAAGAAGCACTGCCTATTGTGACAATTCTGACCCTGGCGGCAACCGGCTCTGAAATGAACGGAAATGCCGTAATTTCCGATTGGGAAAGCAACGAGAAGCTGGGAACGGGTTCCCATGAGTTTGTACCGAGAGCGTCCGTTTGTGACCCGCAGTATCTCTACACACTTCCGGCGAAGCAGACTGCAGCGGGAACAGCGGATATTATGTCCCATATTTTCGAGCAGTATTTCCAGAAGGAAACACGTGCATTCATATCCGACCGTTTTGCGGAAAGTTTACTGAAGGCATGTATAAAGTATTGTCCCATTGCTTTAAAGGAGCCGGAGAATTACGAGGCGAGAGCGAATCTGATGTGGGCAAGCACCCAGGCATTGAATACGTTGATTTCCTCCGGAAAGGGAGGCGGCTGGACCTGTCATCCCATCGAGCATGAGCTGAGTGCATATTATGATATTACGCACGGTGTGGGTCTTGCGATTGTGACTCCCAGATGGATGAGATATATTTTGAACGATTCCACGGTGGATAAGTTCTGCGAGTATGCGCAGAATGTCTGGGGGATTACAGAGCAGGATAAGTATCAGTGTGCTAACGCCGGTATTGATGCAACAGAGCAGTTTTTCAAGGATTGCGGTATTCCTATGACCTTAACGGAAATCGGAATTGACGAATCAAAGATTGATCTCATGGCAGAGGATACCATTAAGTTTAACGATATGGAATCGGCATATGTAGCGCTGAATAAAGAGGATATTGCAAATATTTTGCGCAACTGCCTGTAAATTTGGGATAGGATAAAGGAAAGGTTCAGTGGGGTTGCACCGTCGGCAACCCCATAAGGAATCTATAATTCACACGAGGTGCATCATGAAAAACAGAAAGATGAGTGTGACAATTGCAATTTCCGTAGTAGCGGTAAGTACAATTTGTATTTACCTGTTGTATTTGATTGCAAGTATGAGTATGACGAAAGTCATGAAGCAATCTACAATGGATAATCTGCACGCGGCGTTGAATGTGCAGGCGGGAATTATCGAGGAATATATTGCGCATCAGGAGGATCTTCTGATATCTTACAGCGAGGAAGCGGAGATACGGGAATTGCTGCTGGATCCTGAAAATGAGAAGAAAAGGGCAGCGGCACAGGAATATACGGAGAAGTATTATCAGCGTTTGGATAACTGGGAGGGAATCTATGTCAGTGAGTTGGATACCCATGTAATAGCGCATTCAAACCTTAATACAGTGGGGATGTTCACGCGACAGGGAGAAAGTCGTGAGGAGCTGCGAAACAGGATGCTGTCGGGAGCGTTCTATAATGCTGGTATGATTGTTTCCCCGGCAAGCGGGCGCCTGATTATTTCTTTGTATTGTCCTGTTTACGCGGAGGACGATAAAACGGTTATAGGATACGTCGGCGGCGGTATTAACTCGGAAGCTCTAAAAGAAAGGCTGGAAGCGGTAGAGGATGAAACCACAAGGTATTATATGTTGAACGTAACCAATGCCATGTACATTTTCGCGCAGGAAAAGGATTTGATGGCAACGGATATCGGCAACGAACATTTGCTGGCGGTCTTAGGCAGTATCACGGAAGACGCAGCTACCTGGGAGGGGGAAGTAGAGCATCGCCATGAATCCGAAGAGGAATCCATTGCTGCATACCAGTATATGCCGAATTATAAGTGGGTCCTGGTTTCCTGTAACAGTGAAAAGAATACATATACGGATGTGCGCGTGAATATGCATATTCTGGCGGCAATCTGTATTTTGTCCGAGATTCTGATCGGCGTTTTATCGGGTGTTGTGATTCATTTGAATACAAGACCGTTAAAGCATGTAGAGGAAGCGATTACACAGCTCAAGGAGTTGAAGCTGGAAAAGAATCCTAAGCTGGACCGATATATCGACGGAAAGAGTGAGGTGGGGCAGATAGCAACCGCCATTGATTCTTTATATGATTCAATCGGAGAGATGCTGGAAGCGGAAAAAGAAAAACAGATTGCTATTGCGGAAAATAAATCCAAAGAGCGTTTTATTGCGAGTATGTCCCATGAAATACGGACGCCTATTAATACTGTGCTGGGAATGAATGAAATGATTCTCAGGGAAAGTAAGGAGGATGCGGTTCGTGGGTATGCAGTCCATATTGAGAACGCCGGGAAGATGTTGCTTGGAATCGTTAATAACGTATTGGAAATTTCCAAGATGCGTGAGGGAAAAACCCAGATTGTCGAAGAAAATTATCAGCTACTTCCTATGTTGGAGGAAGTAGTTTTGTCAGTGGAGGGACGTGTAAAAGAAAAAGGACTGAAGCTGAAACAGGAGATAAATATGTCTCTTCCGTCGGTGCTGCGCGGGGACGAAATGCGGATTAAGCAGGTGGTGATGAATCTTCTGTCCAATGCAGTAAAATACACAGAAGAGGGCAGCATTACCTTTACGGTGAAAGGAATCCGGAAGGAGGGAGGATTTTTCCTCATTGTATCTGTAACGGACACCGGAATCGGTATCCGCAGGGAGGATATGGATAAACTCTTTGACAGATTTTACCGATTAGATTTAAAGAGAAACCAGTACATAGAGGGAACCGGACTGGGACTGAGTATTGCAAAGCAGCTGGTTGACAATATGGGCGGACGCATGGAGGTGTCCAGTGAATATGGTTCCGGAAGTTGCTTTACGGTAATCATTCCGCAGATGATAGTTGATGAAACACCACTTGAACAGGTGGCAGAGAGAGAGACATCTAAAAATGCGGTTGCGAGAGATGAAAAAGAGCATTTCAGTATGCCGGAAGCTAAAGTGCTGATTGTGGACGATAACAAAATGAATCTCAGTGTGTTGGAGATGCTGTTAAAGCGTTCTCAGGTACAGGTGGAATGTGCGGGTGGCGGAAGCGAGTGCCTGCAGATGACGATAGGGCAGAAGTATGATTTGATTTTGATGGATCATATGATGCCGGAGCCGGACGGTGTACAGACCCTTCATCTGATTCGAGAGGATAAAAGTAATAAAAACTGCCAGACTCCGATTGTGGTGGTGACTGCCAATGCGCAGCCGGAGATGGAACAGTTCTATATGAATGAAGGCTTTTCGGCTTATATTACCAAGCCGGTTATGCCGGAAAAACTGGAGGAAGTACTGAAGGCTTATTTGGGAAAAAATTCATGAATTGCGGACGTTTCTCGCAGATAAGGGATATAACATGAAAAAGAGCAAGGTGCTTTTGATTCCGAGTTATGTGACGTTAGCGGGGCTTCTGGCGGGGATATTGGTTATCTCCGTTAGGGAGCCCCAGAACAATTTAATTCCGTGGCAGATGGGGCTGGGCGTATTGGTTTGTACAATAGCTTTTCTCGGAGCGGTGTATTTGTGGAACAAGGTGTATGACCGCATCCGTGTGATTGAGAAGTTTTACCCATTTGCGTTGGCAGGGGCAGGTCTCCTGCTCTATTTTGTTTGCTGCGCGGGCGGGAACCGAATTCATGCAATCGCCGATTATACCGCGGTTTATCAGACTGCCTTGGAGATTGCGGAAGGACGGGAGATTTCTTTTCCGGAGTATTTTGGTATTTACTCCAACAATATAAAGCCGGCACTTATATTGAGCCTGTTTTTTCGGATTAGCCGCGTGATGAGGCTGAATGAGTTTTATCTGACGTTGGCGGTGAGCGTGGCAAGTGTGCTGGGGAGCGCATGGGCAGTAGGAGTGCTTTTGGAAAAGGAACAGGATTGCCGCTGGAGATTTCCTGTGCTGCTTATGACGATGCTTTGTCTTCCGGTATATGTTTGTACCGGCTCCTTTTATACGGATACCATGAGTTTCGGTATGGGGGTTATAGCCCTGGCGTTTCTCAAGAAAAGTAGGGGATACCGGGGGAAAGCCGGTTGGGGATTTGTAGTTGCAGCCGCGTTTGTAACCGTGTACGGCAGTGCGTGGAAAATAACGGCATTGATTCCGCTAATCGCAGGTGGATGTGTTCTTGTTGTGCATAAGTCTTGGCGGCGGTGGAAGCGACTGTTTACGTATCTGGGAATATGTTTGGCGATGGCCGCCTGCCTGCAGTTATGGGCGGGAAATCACAAAATATCCGAGAATGTGGAGCTTACGGAAAATCCGATAAGCAGCTGGATTGCAATCGGTATGTCGGGAGACGGCAGTTATCTGGAAAACCGAGAGTTTGTGAATGAACTGAATGCTCTTACCACGAAACAGGATAAGAAAGTGTTTACCCGGGAATATATGCGGGAACATTTGTCGGAGGCGTTTTCCGGAGAACACATTGCTCGTAAGATACAGAATAATTTTGCCGGAGGCGGTCTTGGCTGCCGCGACTATTTGTATGAGAAAAGTGATGGTACATTCCTTTGGGAGTTGATGGCCGCGTGGGGAAAATATTACTGGCGGACGTCTCAGATATCCTTTTGTTATATGGGAACTATTTATGCTGTAGTTTTAGCAGGCAGTGTGTTGACGCTGGTGCGCCTTGAGAGAGAGAAGGAGCTACTGCCGTGGAAGCTGTTGGCGGATATTTCCGTTTTGGGAATGATTCTCTTCCTGATGCTCTGGGAGTCCAATAACAGACAGCTTTATAATCAGCTTCCGATTTTGCTGACGGGCTTGTTTTTAAACGCTTCGGAACTGTGCGACGGTTGGAAAGGTGTGAATAAACGGCTACGTAGGAAGCAGAACGAAAAAATTTAAAATTTTTTCAAAAAGATAAAACCGATTTGCTTTTTGTTGTATCTATCCATCAGAACAACAAAAGAAAGCGGAGGATTATCTTATGAAAAAGTTTTTAAAGTACGCGTTTGTATTGGGTGTTATGTATATTATGATAGTGTCGTTTGCCGAGATGCAGGCCTCCGCTACGGATATTTACAGAGCGAACCAGATGCGTTACCAGACAGCAGGAAATACATTTAAGAAGCCTGCCACAACTAAGACAACTGCCGCAAATAAAAAAACCACTGCAAGTACGAAGACTACAACCGGTACGAAGACTACCACAAGTGCAAAGACGACGTCAGGCACAAAGTCTACCGCAACTGCAAAGTCCCAGACGACCGCAAAGCCCGTAGCCACTGCGAAGCCCGATAAGAGAGTTGCAAACTATACCGGAACCACAAGCGACTATAAAGAAAAAAACTTTAAGTGGACGTCTCTCGACGGAAAATACAATTTAACCATTTCCCTCAGAATGGATTATAATGTTTATACATACTACCGTTCTCTGGACAGATATTATGATATAAACGACTATGATAAATATATCGACGACCTCTACAGCAAACAGGCTGTGGAACTGATTGTATCCAATCTGAAAGATATTCAGCAGCAGACGGGTTACACAGACGGCCAGATTGCAAGGGAAGCAATCAACTTTGT
The DNA here is from genome assembly GCA_045546495.1 of Acetatifactor sp. Taxonomy (GTDB): domain Bacteria; phylum Bacillota; class Clostridia; order Lachnospirales; family Lachnospiraceae; genus Acetatifactor. The sequence goes on from JAZQCX010000053.1 coordinate 7,762, forward strand.
TCAAAGTGTAATCGAATACGAATCTGACCCAGACGGACGCGGTATGACAGAATTTCCTAAGTATCCGCTGGAAACCTTGTTTGACAAGGCAGGGGACTGTGAGGATTCCGCCATGCTGATGGCATCGATTATCGATGAACTGGGTTACGGTGCAGTGCTTGTAGACCTTCCCGGACATATGGCAATCGGCATTCAGGGAGGCGACAATATAGAGGGAACTTACTACAATTATAACGGTAAGAGATACTACTATACGGAAACCACCGGAACCGGCTGGAAGCTGGGTGCTATGCCGGAGCAGTATAAAGACCAGAAGGCTGTTATTTACACATTCTAAAACAAATACCCACTCCGTTGGTTTACGGAGTGGGTGTATTTTATTCCTGTGCGCGGAGCATACGGGCGTAGAGACCGTCTTTTTCTACCAGCTCGTTATGGGAACCGTATTCTTTGATTTCTCCCTCATGAATGACTAAAATCAAGTCAGCATTCTTTATGGTAGACAACCTGTGGGCAATGGCAATGATGGTACGCTTGCCGGTCAGGTTGTTGATTGCGTTCTGAATCTGCTTTTCGGTCTGTACATCCACGGAGGCGGTGGCTTCGTCTAAGATGATGATGGGAGACTTACGCAGGATTGCTCTTGCGATGGCAATGCGCTGCTTTTGACCGCCGGACAAGCGCAGACCGCGTTCGCCTACCTGTGTCTCGTAGGTTTCCGGCATATTCAGAATATCCTCATGAATATTGGCAGCCTTTGCGGCGGCAATAATTTCCTCTCTGGTGGCGTCCGGATTTGCGTAGCCGATGTTTTCTGCAACGGTGCCGTGGAACAGGAAGGTATCCTGCAAAACGGGGGAAATGTTGCTTCTCAGGCTTTCCAGAGTAACATCCTTTAAGTTGTGACCATCAATCAGAATTTCGCCCTGCACGGGGTCGTAGAATCGTGAAATCAACTGGGTGATAGTTGTTTTTCCTACGCCTGTGGGTCCTACAAGAGCAACCATCATACCGGGTTTACAGGTAAAGGAAATGTTTTTCAAAACGGGAACCTGATTGCTGTAGTGGAAGGAAACGTTGCGGAAGCTGATTTCTCCGTTTACATTTTCCAAGGGCTGTGCGTCCTCGCTGTTTTGGATGACGGAAGGCGTATCCAGAATCAGGGCTACACGCTCCGCGCCTGCCAGCGATTGCTGTAAGTTTTCCAGCCAGCTTGCAAGGCTTGAAATAGGAGCATAAAACAGGGACAGGTACAGCACAAAAGCAACGATATCCTCTACGGACAGCTGTCCCAGATAAGCGAAATATCCGCCCAGTGCAACCACTAATACCGTACCCAGAGAGGAAATAAATTCTACACTGGGATGGAACAGGGCGCTGGCCTTTAGGGCGCGGAGCATGGCGCGTACCTGAGAAAAGTTGCTTTCGCTGATAAGCTGTGCTTCATGGTCTTCCTTGCCGAAGGACTGTATTTCGTGGAGACCGGATAAGTTGTCCTGCAGCTTTGCGTTTAGCTGACCCATGCACGCCTGGGATGCTTTGAAATAGGGACGTACCTTCTTTGCAAAAATCACTCCGGAAATCAGAATCAGAGGAATCGGGCAGCAGGTAATCAATGCCAGCTTCCAGTTAATGCTTAACAAAATAGCAAGCACGCCGCCGAAGGTCATGATGTTTGTAATCATGTCGGGAATCATGTGGGCGTACAAAAGCTCGAAATCGCGGGTGTCATTCACAACACGGCTCATTAAATCACCGGTCTGTTTATCGTGGAAAAATCCCAAATCAAGATGCTGAAGCTTATTATACATCCGGTCGCGCAGGTCACCCACCAGATACCAGGCAGCCTTATGTGCCAGATAGTTGTTCATAAAACGGAAAACAATGCGAAGCAGATAAAGCGCAAGGAGTCCGAGCGCCAGCTTTCCGATTTGGTTTAGCGCGGCATCATCCATACCGTTCTTTACAATTCCCGTCATGGATGAGAGCAGCTTCGGAGCCGCCAGATTTACACCGGTCAAAAGTAAGGTTGAAATAATCGCAAGGAAATAAAGTCCCTTGTAACGTGTGGCTTCTTTGGTAAGCTTCCATAGCATTTTCATTCGGGGGGATTCCTTTCTTTGAGTGAAATGTAAGTTTATTGTAGGGGATTTAGGGGAAGGTGGCAAGGGAAGGGACAATTTTACGCAAAAGAACTGTATTATAAGCCAAAGAAGAACAAAATTGCATTATCGGTATAAGTGGGATATGATAAAAGGAGAACAAAAGGAGGAACAAACATGTTTCAGTTTCAGGACAAGGTAGTAGTGGTAACGGGCGGTGCACGCGGCATCGGGAAATGCATTTGCGAGGAGTTTCGGAAGGCCGGAGCGAAGGTTTGCGTCATTGACCTTTTGGAAAACGAGTATTTTCAGGGAGATATTGCAGATAAGGAAACACTGGAGCGGTTCGCCGAAAAGGTACTGGCGGATTACGGACATGTGGATTATCTGATTAATAACGCGGCACCCTTGTTTAAGGGCATCGAAAAGTGTACCTATGAAGAATTTAGTTACGCGTTGAGTGCAGGTGTGACAGCAGCATTTTACCTGACAAAGCTTTTTATGCCGCATTTTGCGAAGGGTGCGTCTGTTGTCAACATCTCCTCCAGCCGTGACCGTATGAGCCAGCCGCAAAGTGAAAGCTATACGGCTGCAAAAGGAGGGATTGCGGCGCTGACCCATGCCCTTGCGGTAAGCCTCGGGGGAAGAGTACGGGTAAATTCCATTTCTCCCGGATGGATTGATACCGACTACCGGGTTTACGAAGGACCGGATGCAACCCAGCAGCCCGCCGGCAGAGTGGGAAATCCGCCGGATATTGCAAATATGGTTTTATACCTGTGTTCAGAGATGGCAGGGTTTATTACGGGTGAAAACATCTGTATTGACGGGGGTATGACAAGGCAAATGATTTACCATGATGACCATGGCTGGAGGTTGGAGCAATAGAGATTTACCGGGCACTTTCGGTAGCCAGTCTGCATATTTCCTTCCACTTTTTCGAGAGGAAGTAGGCCAGCATACAGGTCATACCGAAGGCAAAGCTGATAGGCAGACTTGCCATACAGTAGGTTCCGTCGTAAAAATACGAAATCAGATATCCGGCAGGGATACGTACAACCCACAGCATCAGGATATTGACCACGGTTGTGTACCGTATCTGTCCCAAGCCGTTGACAAAAGAAATGATGCCGTTTAGTACGGCAAACATCCATGTGAAAGGAAGAACCACCCGGATATAGGTGACCGCAAGGTCCAGTACTGCGGCGTCATCCGAAAACAAATTTAGGAAGGGACGGCAGAAGATTGTAAAAGTAATACCGGCACTTGCGGTAATCAGGCCGGAGAAAAGAGGGATGCGTAAGCCTCCCTTTTTTAGTCTCACATAATTTTTTGCACCGACATTCTGACCGGAAAAAGTAGTTGCCGCAGAGGAAAGGGAAGAGATGGCAACATTTGCAATACCGGTCACCTTCGTTGCAACGGAGCAGGCCGCCATAAAGGTAGAGCCCTGAGCATTAATTAACGACTGCATCACAATATGTCCTACGGAGTAAACGGAATTGTTTAAGCCTAAGGGGAGACCGATGCGGACAATTTGTAACAGGATGGATTTATCCAACTGCCGCGGTAAAAGTGTGACCTGTAGCTCGGGATATTTCTTGCGAAGATACAGGATGCTGATAAACCAGGAAATGAACATGGCAATTATGGTTGCCAGCGCGACACCCAACACATCCATGTGGAAAACGGCAACAAACAACAGATCCAAAACAATATTGATAATACAGGAAATAAGCAGAAATAAAAGAGAAGACCGGCTATCTCCCACTCCGCGCAAAATGCCCGCATTCATGTTATAACCCATATTACCGAGGGTGCCGAGGAAAAGAATGCTGATATAAGATACGGCATGAGGATAAGCATCCTCCGGTACTTGCATAAATTTTAAAACAAGAGGACCGATGAACAGCCCAAGTACAGAGAGCGGTACGGCACAGAGATATAAAAAGGAAATCGCCGTCGCGATAAGCTTCTTTAAGGTTTCAAAATCGCCGCTGCCTACACACTGGGACACCAGAATGGATACGCCGGTTCCCAGTCCCAGAAAGATACATAAAAGCAATTCCACCGGCTGGGCACTGGTTCCCACCGCAGCCAGAGATACGGAGCCGCAATAATTGCCGATAACCAGTGTATCTACAGTATTATAGAGCTGCTGTAAAATATTGCCCGCACAGATAGGCAGTGCGAAAAGCAATATCAGCTTCATTATAGGCCCCTGCGTCATATCAATTTTACCGGACTTCCGCATAGTATGTTCCCTGCTCTTTCTTGTTACGTTGCCTGTGGCTGAAAAAGGTAAAACCCTGATTGAATTATACAACTATCCAGCAGGGAAAGAAAGGGAGAGAGATGCGCGGGAGAGGGGAAAGTACTGTTTATTTGTGGTGGTGGGTTCTGCGAACCGGAACGAAAAGAGATTGGAAATGATAGTGGGACAAGTCACCGGATACCCCTTTTGAAATGAAAACGTAACTGCCAGGAGTTATTGACAATAGTCCTAAATAGGTGTCCAATTCGAACTTAAAAGATGTATAATGGAATCGATAATGAAATCGAAAGCCATGTTCTATGAACATGTTATAAGTCCGTATTATTGGACAACACCTGGTTTATACTGGAATCAAGATAAGGAAAGAACCTTACTCTTGGTTCCTTTTAGTTTTGGTGAAAAGACAGTGAAAGAGAGGAGAAACAAAAGATGACGAACAGTGTACAGAAGGCATTTCCGGCATGTGTGAGAAGCGTAAAAAGAGGTGATGTGTATTATGCTGATTTTGGTAGCGTTGAAGATGCAGTAGGGCATGAGTTGGCAAAAAAGCGACCGGTGTTGATTGTGCAAAATAATCTTGGGAACAAAAAATCGACCACTACGATATGCCTATGCTTATCTACAAAGTGTAAGTATGGCTTGCCTTATCGTGTTCACTTTAATGATTGGAATATTGTAAGCAGAGAAAGTGATATCTGTGCGGAGCAAATTAAAACAATAGACCAATGCAGATTGGAACAATACCTTGGGAATGTAGGCAGTGCAGTTATGGAGCAGGTGGACAGGGCTTTAGCGGTAAGCTTAGGAATGAAAGGGGTCGATTTATCCGTTGCGGAAGCGGAAGAGCCTGAGGCGATTGAAGAGCCACAGGAAACCCTCAGCATATTTCAAAGTATGGGACAACAGCTTCGCTTCTGGCAGGATATTGAGGTGAAGGTGTCGCTTATAAAAAATGAGATTAACAGATTGGATGAGGAAATAGATTCTATTTTAAATTATATTGAGGAAACTACCTACAATGCTGCAAAAGGCTACAAAGTATATAAAGTTTTACGTGATAAGCAGGGTGAGAGAAAGGTGCTGGTGAAAGAAGTGGCCTGTCTGGAATCAATTCTTGCCCATGTAAATACAGAGCAGTTGGTCAAAGCCTTTGAGAATAGTATAAAGCTGGCGGATGAGAAAATAAGAGAAGCAAACAGGATTACGTTTGTGAAAGAGCTGATGGAAGAGGAAAGTGTTTAATAATGGTGGAAAAAACGGATTGGGGCGTAAGGAGTGAAGTATGGAGCGATTAATGTACTGGATAAAAAAATCTGTCAATTGGAATTGGAGATATTGCAGTAAATTCTGTGTTACCTGCAAATATTACGAGACCTGTAAAAAGGATGATGTATTAAGCTAGGAGAAAGCGATATGGTGCAGATGAAACGCTATGTGATTGGGTAGAAAGGAGGAAAGCATATGAGTAATTCGAAGATAACAGATAAATTAGCAGCCAAATCAAGAGATGAAATGATGCTAAAAGTTTTAGAGATTTTAGAAAGCGAAGATGGAAAGACTTTCAAAGAAAAGAAAGAAAATGCTTTGGCATTTTTAGAGAAATACGAAAACACTGTTCTGGAATATCAGGTAACTGATGTGGTTACACAGGATGAGACGGGGAGGTGTGCAAAACAAAAATTCTGGTCTTTTGGCGAAGAAATATATTGTGGGAATGAAATTTTGTTGAGAAGACCCCTAGATGAGGATAGGACGGGATATATACAAATTCAAAAAGAGTACTCACCAATGAGGGGAAGCATTGTAGAAGAATCTTATTATGACATGATGTGGAAAGAGCATATAGAAAGTAAATCTCTGATGTGTGCAATCGTAAAGGAAGGGGAATATGTGGGGTATTGTGGAATTAAGAACACGGGGAAAAGGGATTGGGAAATTGCAATTGAACTATTAAGACAATGGACGCATAAGGGAATTGGTTTTGAAGTACTTAGTATTTTTTTGAAAGAAGTAAAGTGCAGATTAGGTAAGATGGAGTTTCGAGTAAGAATTTCCGCGGATAACTATGTAATCCAGAGACTATTTGAAAAACTGGGAGCTGTTCCCAATGGGATTTCTGAATTTCTATTACATGACAAAGAGACGTTGGAGCAGTGCGAGGAGGAAAACTTGCATTTGATAGATGATAGAATGAGACAACTGGCAGAACGATTCAAGGTAGAACCAAGGAAACTGTTAAGTCATATTTTGGAGTATAGGTTGGAAGTTTGAGTGGGCGCTAACTTAATTCCAATAAGTCAAATCATTAAAGGCGCGGAACCGTTTATTGAACCTTTTGTAAGTGTATTAAAATCTTTGTATAGAGAAAAGAGGGATTGAACGGGCAGCAGTCTCTTGAGATACACTCATAGCCTAACAGATAAAATGCTCGGCTACGAACCGGTTGGTTCCGGTTCACAGCCGGGTGGGAGTCGTGAGCGGGACATTCGCGTAGAGAGAGTCCATTGTAAAGATATAGAATAATATGGCACTTTGGAATTTAAGTGTATCTTATTGCGGCCCGATGTGGACATATTTGTACGATACATATTCATAGGGATTATTCGGATTTGAGTAGCCTAACTCAAATAATCCATGTCCCAGATTGGTCGCGATATTGGCCTCAAACGCGTCCGGTACAACCACTTCCAGCTTCTCATTAATGATAGAGTACGTCTTCTTGTCGTTCGAGACTAAAGCATACCCGTTGCTAAAAGTTGTTGCATCTGCATAAGTGGCGACGGATTCAAAATTATCATTCAGATATCCGTACCAGTGGTCGGGGTCCTGGGTATAAAGCATCGGCCGCTCCTTGTAATCGGGGAGATTTACAATCTCATATAACTGATCGTTAACACGTGCGCCTGTGTTTATGTTATATAGTGCGGCAAGATTCGAACCGGGATTCTCGTGGTCTGCAACCGATAAAAGCATTATGCCATCCTTTTCAAATTCGTAAGGATAGTTGGTGCTTGCATTTTCCCACCAGTAGCAGAAATAGCTTCCGTGAGGCTGGTCGTCCCATGAGGTTATGTTTGCCATTTCTCCTGTTTTCACATTATATGCCTGAAAGCCATAAGTTCCTTCCCCTAAGAGCCAGCCGTCATCGGAAGGCGGCATGGTATATGCTGTTTGCATATACCTATGGTTACTAACCTCCGGCTGAAAGTTCTCGTCGATGCTATGAGCTGCGGCAAGGTCTATTGGACTGAACTTGATGCGGCTGTCATCGTAAACAGTCATGCCGAAATACTGCATGCGGTGGTCTCTTACATGGCACACGCCATTCTTTATCGTTGGCGGAGCTTCCAATGATATACTATTCACCCGGAGGGAGGAAATCAGCTTAAATCCATCTTCCATATCATAGTAATCATACCTCACGGACGGCTCCTCGCCCACAAAGCTCTCCCTAATTATGATTACATTTTCGCACATATCATAAACGGAAAAAGTCCCATACTTAATCGGCTTTCCCGATGGTGTACCCTCTATGACCCATTTCACGGGATTATAGTTAAAATCTACGGTGTTTTCACTACAATAGGTACCCGGAAGCTGCTTTAATAAATCACCCTCCTTGCTGTACAGATAAAACGTATAGTCATAGTTTCCCTGTAATGTGTACAAAATGAAAGAATCATCCTGTAAACCGGACCTGTTCAAACGAATATCCCATAAACCGGATTCCCCTTTCTTTTCCAGACAAAAAATATTTCCGTATCTGTCCATGATTCGATTTTCAATGATGCTGTCGAATCTGCTTTCCCCCACATAGAAATAATTCTCGCTGATAGCAGTCATTTTAATCATATCAGCGTTCTCGGACAGCCCCTCATAACGTATGATTTCTACGCCGTTTTCATAGCTCACCTGCGTCTGAATCGGTTCCCCCTGCGGCTCTCCATTGTAAGTCTTTACCACATAAGGAGGCTGCGTTGCAGAGATGACTGAGGAGGGGGTTGCGGGTGTTTCCGCCGGAACTGCGGAAGGCGCACTTGTGGGAACTTCCGGCGAAGTCGCGAAAGTAACATTTGCAGGAATTTCCGCCGGATTCGAGGCGGATGCATTTGCAGAACCTCCTGCAGGAGGTGACGGCAGAGTGCCTGCCTGCGCCGCAACATTCGTTGCACCGGGTGACGCTTCCTCACCGGAACCTTCAGCTGATTCCGTAGAATGAGCGCTCGGAGATATTTCTTCCCTAACGCCGTCGTTACCCTTACCACAGGCCGCAAGAGTAAACATAAGCAGTGATATTAACAAAACTATTGTCCGTTTTTTCATAAGTGCTCCCTCATTTGTATTTGAGACATGCTGTCCTAATATATCCCAGTATACCCTAGGTTTATAGATTGGGCAATCGCAAGCCGCGTTCAGATGTGGTGTCGGACGATATGATTCGTTGGCACCAAAGAATCTATATCATGCGGCGTAGATAAAGCAATTGTCAAACACACAATCATTTTAATAGAAAATAGTTTTCACAATATAAGATGTTGTGATATAATATGATAAAATAGTGTCGCAAACAAAAAAATACATGCATATCGTCATACATTTGCCTATGAAGAGCGGATGGCAGATGTGGCGCGTGGTCCGTAAAGCCGGGAATGGTAGCAAAGAATATGCGGGAGGTATTACTGAAAACAGGTGCGGGAATGAAGCGAAACGGGTGGCACGGCAGCAAATTGCTTTTCGGGAAGAACGTAGGAAAAGCAAGGGGTTTGGGAGTTTGAGAGGGGATTTTTATACCGGATTTATACCAGAAAATTGAGGATTTGGGGCTGTGACATGGCTGGAAAATTTGTAGGTCTGAAAATGGCCGGATAAGGATAGTCGTAAAATTTATAAAGTGTGAAAAGGCAATTTCGAGGTGTTGGAGGACGGCTTGGGGTTGCCTTTTGCAATTGTATTCGTATTGTTGGCATCGTGCTATAATATTTTTGTAAGATTCACATGAGGAGCGATAAGGAAATGAGCGAGAGACAAGAAGATAAGATTACTATTGTATTATGTGGGCATGAGTATTTGATTGCTCCGCGATTTACATTGAGCGATATGGAACTTTATTTAAAAAATATGGAAGATGGAGAAACGGCTAAAACTGCATTAGTAAGCATTATTTATCGCAAATTACAAAATTGCGAAGTTCCCATACCAACGCAAGAGGAAGTATTGTTAGAAGAGGACAGTGTTTTTGAACCATATATATTGTCGATCATAGAAAGTTCTGAAAAGTGGAAGGTGATATATGAGCAGACAGATATTTCATTGTCAGTGATTGAACGATTTTCATTGTCGATTAAGCAATTTAGTAATGAATGTTCAAAAAATATTATGAAGGCAATGCAACCTACAATTAGTATGATTGAACAAATGAACAGAAACATCAATTTATCGTGGATAAATGATGTTCAAAGAATTGTAAATCTATATCAACCAGCTATAAATGATGCAATATTACAAGTTGCAAAAGTTGCACAGAGAACAGCTGAAATATTGGCACCTATACAAAAGGTAATTCAACAGTATACGAATTCATTTGCCAATATTATATCAAATATTCAAATACCTACGTATAGTGAAGAACAGAAAAAACTATTAATTGAGAGTTATAAAACTTGGGGAAGTATGGGGTGGTCAGTTATCCCACATGCACCTTTGAAATTATTTAATAGTGTTCCGGATACTATTAAAGAGGCTGATAAAATTGCACTACAATACTTTGATAAAGATGGTATGGAACATCTGTTTTCAAATCTGAAGAAAAAACGAATAAAGAAAGAAGATATAAATTCGGCGATATATTGTTTTGAAAATAAACAGTATAAGGCATGTGCACTATTATTGTTTGGAATTATTGACGCCAAGTTAATTCGATTGCAATCAATTAGAAAGACAGAAAAGCGTAGAAAAGTTGGAGGCAAAGCGGTAAAGGAACTTGAAACAAAATATAGAGAAAAAATGGATGAGGAGTATTTTCTGTATCATATGTTATACGCCACTGGATTGTTGTCGTGTTTGAATACTTTTTTTGCGGATGGCAATGATTTTCGTCAAGAGCCCGATGTTATTAACAGAAATTTTATAGATCATGGAATGAATAGAAGAAGAGTTCGAAAAAAAGATTGTATTCAGTTATTTGTAGCTTTGTATGACTTGGTAGAATTCTTGGAAGATTTATAAGAATCATGGTATTTGTAGGTATAACAAAAGGTTTTTGAAATTGTGAGATTAGTGAAAGTTTGTTGTAGAAATTAATAATTACTAAGGAGGGGATTTTTTTTATGAATGAAATTGACTGGAATCAATTTATGCTTAAAAATGCAAATCCACAAGAGGCGTTTGAAACAATTTGTAGAAACTTATTTCTTCGTGAGTATAAAGTGAGTAGTCATGAGTTTTCAGCAAATTATAATCAAACGGGATTAGAAATAGAGCCGATTTTTTTTGAAGAAAAATATTATGGATTTCAATGTAAGTATTCTACAAGTGGAAATAGTGACTCTTTTTATGCGCAGGTGTTCGATTCTTTGAGTAAAGCGGTAGTTGCATACCCGAATTTAAATAAAGTAATCATTTATACAAATCTGAATATAAAGCCGAATGTATCCCCAGTAGATTTGGTTAAGCCTAAAAAATCTAATAGAGTAAAAATAAATGAATTGATGAAAATGCATAATGTAGAAATTATTTGGTTTGTAAAAACTAATTTTGAGAAGGCATTAAATGAAGTTGAGAATTATGATTTGTATCGTTCTTTTTTCTCGTCACAAGATACTCGTGGTTTATTAAGTGATTTTTTAACACATGAAGACCGTACTTTTTTAAATTCGAATCAATTTATAGAATTAGCATTAAACGGAATAAGATTTTCTGATTTAAAAGAAGAAATAATTTCAAAAGATATTAGTATTATTACTGGTGCTGCAGGGACAGGTAAAAGTGAAATTTTGAAAAAATTATATCTTGAGAGTGAAACAAAATATTTATTAAATATTAATCAAGTTCCATCCAATACAGATATTGCTATTCCTATTTTTATAAGATTGAGAGAATGTATAAATGGTAATTTAGAAGATTTGCTTCGAAACAGATTGAAAGATTTTGATGTAAATGTGACAAATAGTCGAAATCAGTACAGTTATTTTTTTGATGGACTTGATGAGATAAGTGCGATTGATTTTGAAGGTGTAGTTACTTGTTTGATGCGTCTTAGGAGTAAACCGACAACGCAAACTTTAGTACTTACATCGCGTACTAATACTTCTAATTTGACGACGGTTTTACGCGATTTTAGGCCAGAAGTTTATGGTATTGATGCTTTGGAGAGTGGTGACGTAGATGCATATTTTGAAAGAATTACTGTCCAAGAAAAATATATAAAATATATGGAACTAAAGAATAGTAATCTTTTGTTTTTAAAAGATATAACAGATATTTTTTCTGTAGTATTGCTGTGCAAAAATCTTTTTCAAATTGATCATACTACCACAAAGGTAGACTTAATTAGATTAAATGCAAAAAAAATGATTGAAAGTAATCGAAAATATTCATTAATAAATTTACCAGAACCTAAAAGTTTATATGTAGAAAAGATATTGGCACTGGTTTCTGAATCGATGCAACGTTCGGGGAACATTTCTGTTAGTCGTTTGGATTTACAGGAGATAATAAAAACATTGTTTCCAAGTTGTAATTATTTACAAATCGATGAGATTGTTGATTATGTTGCAGAAATGTTTTTTGATGCGTCTGGCTTACAGAGCTTGCAAAAAAGATATGCATACAGGCATAAACGCTATTTTGAGTATTTCCTATATTGTGCTATAAAGAATTTGTTTTATGAAAATCCAGGGATATTGAGGGAATTAAGATTATTACCCAATAAGGATTTTATTTTAAATATTTTCCTGGTTCAGGAATTGAAGAACAATACAATAAGTGGTAATTTGCAGAATGTACTTACATTACGTTTCTTTGAGGCTTATTTAGGAGAGGATTACTTGCGCGATGCACAAAGTCCTTGGTTTATGTCAAAATCCTTGATTGTTCCTAGTTCTGATTCATATTTGCAGTCGAAGCAGTTGCAAGAGTATTTATGTACAAAACAGTTTGAGGATTTAAAAGAGTTTTTAAGAAGCGACCCTTTATCAATCAAGGGATTTTTAAATGTTGAAAGCTATTATACGTTTATTAAGCAATATCACATATCTAGTGGTGTAGACATTAGAGCATTTCTTGACGAAATATATGATATTCAAGATGAATGGTTAGAGGAGGCGGCACAAAGAAATAGGAGAGCATTTTTGTATTGTAAGTGTGTAATCGACCAAGGAAGGATTGAGGATGTATATGATGCAATTAATGCAATAGAATCTGTGAGTACAGTTGATTTAGATTATTACCCATACAATGGAAATAATGTGAATATTATTGTCGATTTTTATGAACTGGCAGTTGAGTTTTTTCGCGATTGGGTTCTTTCGAACATAAACAATATCTCAAAAGTACATCTTGAGGTGTTGAGTTATGTACTGCTACGCTCTCAAAACCTTCGATACTTATTAAACGGAGATGATGGGTTGACAGAATTAATGGTAGCATTTAGTAACAGAATATCAACAAATGATGTAGAACAATATGGAATACATACAATTACTTTGTATAGTGTGTTAACCGGGAATGTTCTTCAAAAAGAAGATATTCAAGAAAGGGCTAGAAAAGCAAACATAAATCATTATGAGACATGGAGAAGGAATTTTGAACTTAATAATTATGTTGGAATGGTTTTGGGGGATGGATTTAGAGCTTATCATTATGATTACAAATTAGGAATTGCATTAAGAAGAATCTTAAATGAATATTATCCAAATAAAAAAGAGGAAGTGCTTCTAGCCTTTTTGCAAGAGGTTAAAAAGTACAATTTGGTATATAGGAATTGGTTTTCTTATAATAATGCAGTATTCATTGGTGAATGTCTATCTGTTCTTGATGTTAATAGTAGTGATGTAAAAAAGTTTGTCATTGACATAAGAAAATGTGGTAGTGTTGTTTCTGCATTTCAGATTTTGTATATTGTAATGAGAAGAAATCCAGAGCTATTTAGGATAATTGCAAATCCCACTTTGATAACTGCTGAGTATGATAAAGCTTGTCAAGAATTGTCGTACTACGATTACAATTCGGATTTAGGTTTTATGTATGCAACCATGATGTCGCATTTTGATATAGTGAAGGCGGATGCATTGTTTGAACAAGGAATAAACAATAGTGTTTTTAGACCTATTTTTAGAAAAGAAAACATGATTGATTATTATTTGCCAAATTGTTTACTAACAGCGTATAACAATTATTGGCTTTCAAGCGAAGAGTTAGAAGTTTTATTTTGGAGAGTGGCAGAAATTCTTAGAATAGCAAAGGACACATTGGATAGTGGAGCATATGATGAGTATTTTAAGTATGTGATAGGGGTGTGCTGTCCTCATTTATTGAATCAAATTCCAGATTTGAGTGGTTCCGCAGAAAATAGAGAGCGACTTATGGGCTGGGAAAATTATAGTAGTCAAGTACCTAGAGATGAGCTTACCATCGAGAATCTGTCAGAATGTTATACCTGCAGATGGGAAGGTATTAATTATTCATCTGTTTCTGTTTGGAAAGAGATTATAGGGTTCGAATTGGAAAATGATAGTGAGCTTACGATTTTGTATAGAACACTAGAGGAGAATTATTTTCCTAGTTCGGATTTTGGGAAAATGGGACGATGTTTTTATATTATTACAGCCGTATTAATTTCAAACGCAAAGACAAAGCCTAAGGCTGTTGATTTTATTATGAGACATGCTGGGCGGATGGGGATAGTTAATTTACTTAAGGCTACTGCATTAATAGGAGATGATAAATTAGGCCAGCAATGTATAGAACAGTTGATGAAATTGTGTGAAGCTATGGTATATCCTTCAACTAAATATTTAAGAAAAGTAGAATCACATCGGAACCAATTAGCTGAGATAATGGATATCATTTGTAATAGCAAGGATATTGACTGGGATGAAGATAGTGAAAAAAATATAATGTACTATGTTCCAGACATAAAAATTTCAATCAGGTGGGATGCGTATGAAGAGCAGGAACCTTTTAATGAGGAGTGGGCAATAAGACATCCTGATTCAAATGCGCATAGTACAAAATATTCTGTTTACTATCAAGAAAGACTAATTAAGTCCTTTAATATGGTTTGGATAGATGGTTATCGAGCATTAATTCCTATGCCGGATTATACAGACAAGCATATTGATAGAGATGCCTATCGATTGGCATGTCTTGTTAATAGTAATGTCGAAACGCTAAATCACTATATCATTGCATCTGGGCTAACAGTAGATTAATTGTAGATTGCGATTCTGAGTATCCTCAGTAAGCTGGATTGGTGTTCTACGGGATAATATATGAATTAGGAAGGGAGATAGGAAACCGTGAATTATTTTGATAATGAAGAAAATATATTGGAGTGGTTTCGGAATACATTTGAACAACAGGTTCTATTTCCAATAGAGAATGCTGAATGCATAGAATTGTATTTGTCATTAAGCGATGAACAAAAATTTCCGGATTGGATAAATAGTTCGGGCAAAGGTGATCCGCCGCCGGACTTTTATAACCCTCAGATAAATATGATGATGGATGTAATGCGAGTAGATGATCATGGTCATGTTGTAGGAAAAGGGAAATATATTAATCCTGTTAATCAAAGGGAAAGTAAAATTCAACGTGAACTGAGAGAAACTGGGTTCTTGGATATGTTTCCTAATGTGCAGTCTGTATTTGTAAATGCCGTTACTGATTTGCCAGAAAAAGAAGATCACAATTATCAATTTTATGTAGAGAATTTTAAGCGAACATTAGAAAAGCATATTAAAAGTATTCCGTTATATAGAAAAAATCATCCGAATTATAAAGTAGTATTTTTTGTATTTGATGAGTCTTGCGGATATGTGGTGGCAGATAATATCGAGCAAGCTAAAAGAGGAGTATGTCAGGGTGAAATGTTTTATTGTTATCCATATATTTGTTTTATGGATAAGCGGTTTGTTGAGGTGTTTATCGGAACAGATATAGATTATGTGATATGGTTTTCTCCTTATAAGCACTTTGATTCGGATATGCCGGAATTGCCTACGGTATGTATATATGATGTAAAGAATATGAATTTGTCTGAATGTATAGATTATCCGGAAGAGTTGATTATGAGTACAGAAGAGTAGTATTATATGGATTTATATAATGTAAGAAGGTAGCATTGTTCTAGTTTAATTAAGGGCTCAAATTAGCGCATAAAAAAGAAACGAGTACCCATTTCCAGTCTAAAGACCTTACTCAGTCAAAAACTCGCTTCTTTCTTGGAAATGAAACGAGCTACCCGATTGAGCCATAAGGCTGTACACGACATGAAACCCGTTTCACGAATTCATATTATCCAGCTTTGGCAGAAGAATCAAGAGGAAATTTTGATAACACCGGATATATTCGGAGTTAAGGAAAAAAGTTTCGTTTGAAATAAAGATAAAATCAGAAGTAACATAAAATGGCACAAAGTAACATAAAATGGCACAAAGTAACATGAGTGATGTTACTATACATAAAAATATGTTACTAAGAAAAGTTTGTGTTGAAGAAAATTGTCGCTTGCGTCAAAAATATTCAATATGTTTACTGGAGGAGGTAGTCGTGCTAGGCTACTTCGCTGACAAGGCGCAGGTTTGTAGGACGATGTTCTGTGAGTCTGTGCCTTTTCTTATTGCCTTGCAGCATGACTACGGGTGCCTGCAGTCAACATATTAGTGAGAAATTATAGTTATGTATTTGAGAAAAAGCAAACGAACGGAACGAAAAAATGCGGATTAGGTGCAGATTGGGATATATAAGGGAGTTTTATTGGACACTATGTGTGATAATGTTAGTTTAAATATATAAATTAATAAAGAGGTGATAGAATGATACTTTTTGATAATGCGGAATATGATAATTTTTTTAATCCGCTATGTTGTAGAAACAAGAGAATATATTATGAGTGCATTTTGCAACTGATTGAAAAGTCAAAGTCTGTGCCTCTGCTTTATGAAACTGACGCGAAAGATACTATAATTCTCTATTTGAGGAATTGTACCTATGCTGTAGAGGATGAAGTAGCATCCAACAATGCTGACGAAAATATCAGTAGTAAGAAAACAGAGACAGAAAATGGCGGTGCAATTCTTAGATATTTCCGGCGATGTGGATGGATTTCTGAAAGAGAGATAGGACGAAATGGTGACAATATTGCAACGGTTATGCCATATTGTCGTAAGATGATTGAATCGATAGAGAGAATATTTAATCGTGATAATAGAGCAGCACTGACAAATCATATCTTTTCTATTTATGACACACTAAATACTGCATTTGTTGCTGACCATGGAAGAACGCATAGACCATATTCTACTATTTTGATTCCAGTATCGGATAATGTAGCTGATTTGAAGAATGAACTACTTATTCTTAAAGATAGTATTCGCTCTATAATGCGCATGATTATTAAGATGACGGAAACGAATGAGCTGGGGCAGTTTCTGATTAGAGATGAGATGTTAGAAAACTTCTTTAGCGACTATTTTTTTATAAAAAAGGATGGTCTAATTCCGGGATACATTGAAGAAATAGAGAAGATGCTTCGGAAAATCGTAAAAACTGAAGTTTATGAAAATATGATAAAAGAGTACCAGAGTTTTTATAATGCAGATGAGATTGCTGCTCGTGAAGTAGTAGATGGACAACTGGCAGAAATTAAGAGTTTTATAAGCTATGATTACATTAAAGAGATGGATTACATCGATAAGAAAACAAATAATTACTATAGCCTTTACTCAACTAGGATACTTATGGTATTGAGCAATAATTTTAATATGCAGACCTATTTGAATGATTTACTGATGACAATTAAAGATTTCGAGCCAGACGAAAAAAGAGAAATCATTGAATCTATAGCTAAGTGCTTTTCGTTAAGGTCCTATAAGTATGTTGGTAGAAAGTCAATTGAACGTAGGAAAAAGCGTAAACCGAACACTAAGACAGGGGCAATTATTACAGGTTCTCTGTCAGATGAAGAAAAGGCAAGACTTACAAGAGAACTTTTGTATGAATATCCGGATCGTTATGGAGTTAAGCAGGCTACAAGTTATTTTGAAAGTGTATTAGCAGATAAGGAAAGTATAGTACCTGATAAAACAACAATTAAGACAAGAGAAGATGCAATGATGATTGCTGCCAGCATAATTTATTCGGGAAGTTTGGAATTCCCTTATGAGGTGGAATTTTTAGAAGGTACTATAGAAACAGAAGTTGCAACAATTAGCAATATAAGGATAAAGAGGAAACTGTAAATGGGTGATATTAAATTAAGTATTTCAATAAAAGAAGAAAACAATATACTATTTAAGCGTTGTGTCCGTAAGCTTTTGGATTCAACATTTATTGTTGGTGATAAAGATGAAAAACTTTATTCTTTTATCTCACGCGAGTCTAATAGGCAAGATATATCTGATTATCTTCGTATGATTGGTTTTGATGTGTTTGTGGACACTAATGTAAAAATTGCGATGCTTAAGCCTTATGAAGCAGACGAAGATGCTGTGGGTCTAAAACGGGCAAATGTGGTTTCGTTTACAACAGAACAATATCATTTACTTTTGGTATTGTGGGAGGTTTATCTTGAGAATTTAGGCTATAGTGAAGAAAATGTTGTAATGAGAGGCGATTTAATTGATAAAATCAAGGCTTATGAGGTTGATGTGGATAAGTCGAGATTGTCTGCAGCAATGAAGATATTTAAAAAATATGACTTGATTGATTATGATATAAAAGATGAATCCGAGGATGCTATTATCACATTATATCCTTCATTGCAGTTTGGATGGGATATTGCCCAATTCCAGACTGTAACGGCAGAATATATGAAGGGTAGTGTTGCTTCGGATGATGAAGAGGCAACATATTCAGATGGTTCTGAAGAGGAGGATGAAGAATGATTAAACTAAAACAGGTTCGATTAGTTAATTGGTATGGCTTTAATCAAATTACGGTTCCAGTTGGTCTCTTTACTTTAATTGCTGGAAAAAATGGAAATGGTAAATCTGTGTTACTTGACGCGATTAAATATGCATTATATGGAGATACCGTATTCAATAAGTCAACTGAAAATAAGGGAAGTAGAACCGTGCCGTCATATACGAGAGGACTACTGGATGCAACTGCGGGTACTTTTATGAGACCGGCGGATAAGATGCCTAATGTTTATACACATATTGTTCTTGAAATGGAAGAAGTAGAGCTAGAGAGAACATTTATCCTGGGGACAGCAATTGATACGGATTCTGGTAATGGTTTTAAAACGCAAAGATATGTTATCGAAAATAAGACATTACGAGATATTAATCATACGTACGAACAAGATGGTTTGACCTTTTCATATAGTGCTTCAGAGCTTCAAAAACTTCACGGTTTAAAGATGATGGATGTGAAAGAAGGGCTTTCTAAGTTCATGCAAAGAACAGGGTTACGTCTTAATGAACAACAGCTAGCGGCATTTAGACGTAAACTTAGAAGTATTATGTCATATGATCCCGATGCCAAAATAGATCAGTTCATTCGTGAGAGTGTATTAGAAGAAAAGAAAGTGGATTTTTCTAAGCTTGTTGCAGCAAAAAACAATATTGATGCGTTGAATGCTAATTTTGCGATTATTGATGCTGAAATTAAAGAATTAGAGGGCATTATTGCTTTGTTTGATGAGCTTACACGGGCAAAAAACGTAATTTTAGCAGATGATGTGAAAATTGCATATAGGAGATTCTTGAAATGTCAAAAGACATTGGAAGAGTCTTCAAGGAATATGGAAATCGCTACAAGACAGATTGCAGAAGATGAGAAAAAACTAGAGGCGATTGCTGCTCGTGAGAAGGAGGTAAGAGCCGCCTATAATTCGGCAAAGAATAACCGTGATTCTTTAGAT
Organism: Acetatifactor sp.; assembly: GCA_045546495.1. GTDB lineage: Bacteria > Bacillota > Clostridia > Lachnospirales > Lachnospiraceae > Acetatifactor. The sequence continues at coordinate 27,227 of JAZQCX010000053.1, forward strand.
TGTGCTAAAGCAATTGCAGAAGCTGAGGCGTTTTTGCAGAAGGTACAAGAAGAGAAAGAGCTTCTGAAAAAAGAGAAGGAGGCACTTTGTGATTTTCAAACGAAAGTAAGTGAAATAGTGGCTTGGTTTGTTGAGGAACAGTGCAAAGTACCGCAGCAAAGTATTTTATCCTCTTTGACATTAGATAGTGTTGCCAGGGTTGAGAAGGAAAGCGCTGTTGAGGCTTTCTTGGCTGAAATTAAAAAATATAGAGACGAGATTTTAGGAAAAATAACAAGAATTGTTGATTTCATAAAAGATAATAATGATGAGCAAGCAAGGTGCCAACAGATTATTGATGATTGTGATGCAAAGAAAACTACGTTTTCAGAAATTCCGGAATACGTAGCGTTGAAGAACGAGATTAATAGAGAATTCGAAAAGAGAGGTATTCAGGCAGAAGCTAGATTTGCTTGCGAATACGTCTTAGGACTCATGGATGAGACTTGGCGTGATGTGATTGAAGGGTATCTGGGTGGTCGAAGATATACAATTCTAGTAGAACCGGAATATTATGAT
>JAZQCX010000054.1:0-24641 GCA_045546495.1 Acetatifactor sp.
GACTTTATGCGCAGACAGTTTGCTGAAAAATTTGCTGAAATCAGCCAGGAATTTGATAAAGTGTTCAAACAGCTTTTTGGCGGTGGAAAAGGTACACTGGAATTGATTGAGGATGAGGATATTCTGGAAGCAGGAATCCGAATTATTGCACAGCCCCCCGGAAAGAAGCTGCAAAACATGATGCAGCTGTCCGGTGGTGAAAAGGCACTGACTGCAATTTCCCTGCTGTTTGCAATCCAGAACCTGAAGCCTTCTCCCTTCTGCTTGTTGGATGAGATTGAGGCGGCACTGGACGATTCCAACGTAGGACGGTTTGCAAAGTATCTGCATAAGCTGACAAAAAATACGCAGTTTATCGTGATTACCCACAGAAAGGGAACCATGGAGCAGGTGGATCGTCTCTACGGTATCACCATGCAGGAAAAGGGCGTTTCTACGCTTGTCAGTGTAAACTTAATCGATAAGGAGTTGACCGATTAAGGGTCGGCTGAGAATCGTTAATTTGTCGGTTGCCTTAGGAAGGCGGCTGACGGAAAGGTTTGTTTTATGAGTGAGGAAAAGAAAGGCTTTTTTGCCAGATTAAAGGAAGGGCTTTCCAAAACCAGAAACAATATTGTGCGCGGAATTGATTCCGTATTCAGCGGTTTTTCCAATATCGACGAGGACTTCTATGAGGAACTGGAAGAAATCCTGATTATGGGAGATATCGGTGTCAGTGCTACGGCGGATATCATTGACAGATTAAAGCAGCAGATTAAAGAGCAGCATCTGAAGGAGCCGCAGGAATGTAAGCAGCTTTTGATTGACAGCATCAGAGAGCAGATGAAGGTGGATGAGACTGCCTATGATTTCGAGAAAAAGCAGTCGGTTGTTATGGTAATCGGTGTCAACGGTGTGGGTAAGACAACCTCCGTGGGAAAGCTGGCAGGAAAGCTGAAGGACGAGGGCAGAAAAGTACTTATTGCCGCAGCGGATACCTTCCGTGCCGCAGCGGGCGACCAGCTGGCAGAGTGGGCAAAACGTGCGGAAGTACCTATGGTAGGCGGGAAGGAAGGCGCTGATCCCGCAAGCGTGGTGTTTGATGCAGTGTCCGCAGCAAAGGCAAGAGGCGTGGATGTGCTTTTGATTGATACGGCGGGTCGACTTCACAATAAGAAAAATCTTATGGAAGAGCTTCGTAAAATGAACCGGATTATCGATAGAGAGTTCCCTGATGTACATCGGGAAAATCTGATTGTACTGGACGGAACTACCGGGCAGAACGCGCTGGTGCAGGCAAGAGAGTTCGGTGAAGTGGCGGAGCTGACAGGTATTATTTTAACGAAGATGGACGGAACCGCAAAGGGTGGTATTGCCGTTGCAATCCAGTCCGAGCTGAAGGTGCCGGTGAAATATATCGGTGTAGGAGAAACAATCGAGGATTTGCAGAAATTTGATTCCGATGAATTCGTGAATGCGCTGTTTGATATTCCGGTGTCGGAAGAGGATAAGTAACTCTTGGTAAGATGGGAGACAAAAGAATCTGTTAGGCGGTTTGCGTTGAGAACGGCGTAAATCAGCCGGGGGCAACGTAAATTGTAGATAGGTTCCGGTTGACAGGACACAGAATAAAACGTTCTCAGAATGGAGATTAAAATGGGAGAGCAGATGCTTACACTGGAGAAGTTTGAAGAGGCATCCGAGGTTGTAAAAAAGGTTACCTTGGAAACAAAATTGATTTTCAGCGATTTTCTGAGCAATCAGACAGGAAACAAAGTATATTTAAAGCCCGAAAACATGCAGCTGACAGGTGCATACAAGCTGAGAGGTGCTTATTATAAGATGAGTACGCTGACGGATGAGGAGCGTGCAAAGGGATTGATTACCGCTTCCGCGGGAAACCATGCCCAGGGTGTTGCCTATGCGGCAAAATGTTACGGTGCAAAGGCGACCATTGTTATGCCTACCACAACCCCTCTGATTAAGGTAAACAGGACAAAGAGCTACGGTGCAGAGGTTGTGCTTTACGGAGATGTGTACGACGAGGCATGTGCAAAGGCATACGAGCTTGCCGAGGAACACGGTTATACCTTTATTCATCCCTTTGATGACTTGGCTGTGGCAACAGGACAGGGAACCATCGCCATGGAAATTGTGAAGGAGCTGCCCTTAGTGGATTACATACTGGTGCCCATCGGCGGCGGCGGACTGGCAACAGGCGTTTCTGCTCTTGCAAAGCTGTTAAATCCTAAGATTAAGGTAATTGGTGTAGAGCCTGCGGGAGCAAATTGTATGCAGGTATCGCTGGAAAAGGGTAAGGTAACGACGCTACCCAAGGTAAGTACCATTGCAGACGGTACGGCAGTAAAGACACCCGGCGGAAATTTGTTCCCTTATATCGAAAAGAATCTGGACGGTATCATCACCATTGAGGACGAGGAGCTGGTTGTTGCGTTCCTGGATATGGTGGAAAATCATAAGATGGTAGTAGAGAATTCCGGTCTCCTTGCAGTTGCTGCATTAAAGCATCTGGATGTGAAGGATAAGAAAATTGTTTCCATTTTAAGCGGTGGAAACATGGATGTCATTACCATGTCCTCTGTAGTACAGCAGGGCCTGATTATGAGAGACAGAATCTTTACCGTTTCGGTACTGCTTCCCGATAAGCCCGGTGAGCTCTGCAGAGTTTCCGGTATTATTGCACAGGTAAACGGTAACGTAATTAAACTGGAGCATAACCAGTTTGTCTCCATCAACCGCAGTGCGGCTGTGGAACTTCGTATCACTCTGGAAGCCTTCGGAACGGAGCATAAGAACCAGATTATGGAAGCCTTGGAAAAGGAAGGCTATCAGCCTAAATTGGTGAGAACCAATATTTAGCGCGTTTAACAGAGGGGGAGGCAGTTCCAAATTGGCAACCGATTCCGAGAATGGATTCTTAAAAGAAGATTTCCTTTTTGGAATGATGTTGTTGCAGGAGAACGAGTAACATGTAAATAAATTGGTGTTTGATGAGGAGGAGAAAATATGGAAAAGTTCGAGTATAAAGTGGTTGTTTATGATACAAAAGGTTTTTGGGGAGGGAGTGTTGAGACAAATCAGCTCGAAAACCAGCTTAATCTTCTTGGTTATGATGGATGGGAGATGGTAAGTTGCACTTCTACAAACCAAAGTTATGGTTCGTCTAAAAGTATAGTATGTGTGTTCAAACGAAAAAAAGACCAATAACTTCCAATTTATCAAAGCATTTTATGTCCGGAACACTATTTTGGAAAGAAAAAAAGAATAAATTTATCCGTAAAAGCCGCATATTATAATATGCGGCTTTTTTATTCCGAAGAATGGAGCGATGATTTAACAGCAGAAGGTGAGGTGTGAGTATGGCAACAGAAGTAATGCGGAATAACATATGGGCAAAACGCCTTGTGAAATTAGCGGTAATGACAGTGGCGTGTTTGATTTACGGAGCGTCGGTGAGCCTTTTTCTCGACCCTAATTCCCTGGCACCCGGCGGTGTGACCGGAATTGCTATTATCCTAAACCATGTAACAGGAATCGAGACCGGAACCTGGGTGTTGCTTATAAATATACCTATTTTGTTGGTGGGAATTTGGAAATTTAAGCTGCGGTTTATTTTATCCACTCTATATTGTACGGCGCTCACCTCAATTGTCATGAATCTGCTTGCTCCGCTGGGGGCAGTTACAACGGATCCGCTCCTGTCGGCAATTTCAGGGGGAACCCTGATGGCTCTGGGACTTGGCATGATTATGCGTATGGGAGCAACAACCGGCGGCACGGACATTATTGTAAAGCTGCTAAGACTGGGACTGCCGCATTTGAAAACAGGGTTTCTTTTTCTTGTTACGGATGCGATTGTGGTAACGCTTTCCGCATTGGTGTTTCAAAATGTAGATGTGGCGCTGTATGCCGGGATTGTGGTACTTGTAAATTCTGTAGTGCTGGATAGGGTTCTCTACGGATGCGATGGTGCAAAATTGATTTATATTGTCAGTGATAAGCATGAGGAGATTGCAAAACGGTTGCTTACGGAATTAGATTTAGGTGTAACATATCTTGCTGCAAAGGGAGCTTACAGCGGAAGAGAAAAACAGATGATTATATGCGCCATGCGGAAAAGCCTTTCGCCAAAAGCGGAAGATGTAGTGCGAAAGGAAGACCCTACCGCCTTTATGATTGTGACAAATGCCACGGAAATTTACGGTGAGGGATATAAGAGCTTTTTCGGTCAGAAATTATAAAAGGAGGTGTCAAGAAAAAATACTTGACACCTCTTCTTTTGTGTAGTATGATACACAAGGTTGGTGAGTATGGAAAAGATATATGAACAGACAATGCTATTTGATTTTTACGGAGAATTGCTGACGGAGCACCAGCGGAGTATTTACGAAGACGCGGTGTACAACGATATGTCTCTGGGCGAGATTGCTCAGGAAAGAGGTATCAGCAGGCAGGGCGTGCATGATTTGATTAAGCGCTGTGATAAGATTCTTCAGGAGTATGAAAGTAAGCTTCATCTGGTGGAGCGGTTCGCTAAGGCAAAGGCTACGGTAGGTGAGATTGAAAAGCTGACCCGGGTGGCTGAGGAGAAAGGCTCACAGCCTGAACAGGTGCAGAATGCTTTAGCACAAGGTACCCGGTCGCAGGCAAAACAGCCGCAGAATGCGGACGAAATAAGGGAAGCGCTTAGGTCAATTCGGAAGCTCTCCGAGGAATTGCTGGAGGAGCTGTAAGCCCATGAAAGTAAGAGGAATTTTGCGTGGCATTTGAGAGTTTAACAGATAAACTGCAAAATATATTCAAGAATCTGCGGAGCAAGGGACGCCTGACGGAGGAAGACGTTAAGGCAGCCTTGAAGGAAGTTAAGATGGCGCTGTTGGAGGCGGATGTTAACTTTAAGGTTGTAAAGCAGTTCGTAAAATCCGTGGAAGAGCGTGCTGTGGGACAGGACGTTATGAACGGCTTAAATCCCGGACAGATGGTTATCAAAATCGTAAACGAAGAAATGATAGCCCTTATGGGAAGCGAGACCACGGAAATTCAGTTCCAGCCCGGTAAAGCAATTACCGTAATTATGATGGCAGGTCTGCAGGGTGCAGGTAAGACAACCGCAACCGCGAAGATTGCCGGAAAGCTGAAGCTGAAGGGTAAGAAATCCTTGTTGGTTGCCTGCGATATTTACAGACCTGCGGCAATCGAGCAGTTACAGATTAACGGTCAGAAGCAGGAGGTTGACGTGTTCTCCATGGGCACGGATCATAAGCCTGTTGAGATAGCCAAGGCAGCAATCGCCCATGCGGAAAAGAACGGACATAACGTAGTCATTCTGGATACCGCAGGTCGTCTCCATATAGACGAGGATATGATGGCGGAATTGCAGGAGGTAAAGAGCAACATATCCGTACACCAGACCTTATTGGTTGTAGATGCCATGACAGGTCAGGATGCAGTAAATGTAGCCAAGGAGTTCGACGAAAAGGTCGGCATCGATGGCGTTGTTCTGACAAAGATGGACGGCGACACCCGAGGCGGTGCGGCACTTTCCATTAAGGCTGTAACGGGAAAGCCGATTCTGTATGTGGGTATGGGTGAGAAGCTCTCCGATATGGAGCAGTTTTACCCGGACCGTATGGCAAACCGTATTTTAGGGATGGGCGATGTGCTTTCGCTGATTGAAAAAGCGCAGGAAAGCATCGACATAGATGAGGACAAGGGCCGCGAGATGGCGGGCCGCATGAAGAAGGGTAAGTTCGATTTCGAGGATTACCTGGAAAGCATGAAGCAGATGCGGAACATGGGCGGTTTATCCAGTATTTTAAGCATGTTGCCGGGAATGGGCATCAAGGGTGCCGATTTGGATTCCATGATAGACGAGAAGCAGATGAAGCGGACGGAAGCAATCGTTCTTTCCATGACGAAGGAGGAGCGCAGGAATCCTAAACTGTTAAATCCCCAGAGGAAGCATCGTATTGCCAAGGGTGCAGGCGTAGATATCGCTACGGTGAACCGCTTTATCAAGCAGTTTGAACAGAGTCAGAAGATGATGAAGCAGTTTGGCGGAGGAGGTAAACGGGGACGCGGTATGTTCGGCGGTTTCCCGGGCATGAAGGGCGGCGGCTTCCCCTTCTAAGGTATTGATGAATGTAGCTGTAAAAGACAGCAATTCATATAGAAAATTAATTTATAACAGATTTATGGAGGAAAAAACAATGGCAGTAAAGATCAGATTGAGAAGAATGGGACAGAAGAAGGCTCCTTTTTATAGAATCATTGTAGCTGATTCTCGTTCCCCCAGAGACGGTAGATTTATCGAGGAGATCGGAACTTATGATCCCAGCACAGACCCCAGCACTTTCAAGATTGATGAGGAACTGGCTAAGAAGTGGTTGTCCAACGGTGCACAGCCTACCGAGCAGGTTGCAAAGCTTTTCAAGGTAGCAGGTATTGAAAAATAATTGTAATCGAATCTTTGGAGGTGTCTTATGAAGGAATTAGTAGAAGTAATTGCAAAGGCACTTGTTGAAAATCCGGATGAAGTAGTTGTAACCGAAAGAACAGAAGGAAAGACCACTATCGTGGAGCTTCATGTAGCTACGTCCGACATGGGCAAGGTTATCGGTAAGCAGGGAAGAATTGCGAAAGCAATCCGCTCCGTTGTTAAGGCTGCATCATCCAAAGACAATACAAGAGTTGATGTAGAAATCGTGTAAAACAATGCAGGAGAAACATGCGAAAGTGTGTTTCTCCTATTTGTCAAGAATGGAGATTTTTATGGAAGATATGTTTCAGGTGGGAATTATCACATCTACACATGGTGTCAGGGGAGAGGTAAAGGTATTCCCAACAACGGATGATCCCAGAAGATTTAAAAGACTGAAGCAGGTTATTTTGAATACCGGAAAAGAACAGATTACCTTGGAACTGGAGGGGGTAAAATTCTTCAAGCAGTTTGTGATTTTAAAATTCAAGGGAATCGACAACATAAATGATGTGGAAAAATACCGCAAGAGTACACTCCATGTGCTTAGAAAAGATGCAGTTACGCTTAGAAGGGACGAGTACTTTATTGCTGATTTGATGGGACTTAGGGTACTTGATGAGGACAGCGCGGAAATTGGTGTGCTGGAAAGCGTGATGGAAACCGGCGCAAATGATGTATATGTAATTAAGCTGCATGACGACAGAGAACTGCTTTTGCCTGCAATCAAGCAGTGCGTGCTGGAAGTGGATGTGGAAGCCGGTTTTATACGGATTCATATTTTGGAAGGGTTGCTGGACGATTGACAGCGTCCACGGCGCAAATTTGCTCTGTTGCGCGATTCTTTGAACGGCAGGTGTTCTCGGAGTGGAGAAGAAAATGAAATTTCATGTGTTGACATTGTTTCCCGAGATGATTATGCAGGGACTTGCGCCCAGTATTATCGGCCGGGCGGCTGAAAAAGAAGTGATTTCCCTAAATGCGGTCAATATTCGTGATTATACACAGGATAAGCACGGAAAGGTAGATGATTACCCTTACGGTGGCGGAGCGGGTATGCTGATACAGGCTCAGCCCGTTTATGATGCTTACCGGGCGGTAGCCGGAAACAAGAAGGTAAGGACTGTTTATGTGACACCTACCGGGCAGCCCTTTACCCAGAAGCTTGCAAAGGAATTTGCAAAGGAAGAGGAGCTTGTTTTCCTGTGCGGCCATTACGAGGGAATTGATGAGCGCGTACTGGAAGAGGTTGTAACGGATTATGTGTCCATCGGGGATTATGTGCTGACAGGCGGAGAACTTCCTGCCATGGTAATGATTGATGCCATTGCGCGACTGGTGCCGGGAGTGCTTGGCAACGATTCTTCTGCTGAGGAGGAAAGCTTTCACAATGACCTGCTGGAGTATCCCCAGTATTCCCGTCCGGAAATATGGCAGGGAAAACGGGTGCCGGCGGTTCTTTTAACCGGAAATCATAAAAAAATACGAGAGTGGAGAACAGCCCGCTCCGAGGAGCGTACGGAAATAAGGCGACCGGACTTATATAAAAAGTATCAGGAAAAGCAGCGTCTTATCAAAAGACTCTCCAAAGATAAACGAAACCATATCCATATGATAGAAAGCCTGAAGCGAGGCTTAGGAGAAATTCTGTATCAGGAAAACGGTGAAGTTGTGATTTATGATGCTGATGCACGTATCTGTATGCTACTGTACCAAAGCCAGAAGAACGAAGCGCGTGGAGTGCAGGATTCTGTGATGAAAAATAGCTGCATCGGTGAAGAAAGCAACGGAAACAGGCTGTTGCAGTTGATAAAGCAGATTCCGGTGGAAGCGGAATATGTTTTCGGCTTCCGGGAGCAGCTGGGAGATATGGAGGAGCAAGGCTGGAAGTCCTTCGGTGAGTTTTTCCAGTATCTGTATCCTCAGAAGGAACCTCTTCCGGTTCGTCATAAGAATATCAGACAGCTTAGCCGGGAAACGTTATCTTCAGAGCAACTTGCCTTTGTGCAGAGCCATTATACCTATGATGATATAACGGAACGGATTTCGGCAGGAGCGATGTACGGAGCCTTTGACGGGGAGCGGATGATTGGATTTATGGGGCTTCATGGGGAAGGCAGCCTGGGGCTTTTATATGTAGATGAGGAATATCGGCGCCATGGAATCGGCGAAAGCCTGCAGGCATATATTATAAATCGTGTATTGGAAAAAGGCTGGATTCCGTTTACACAGGTAAGTGTGGACAATGAGGCATCTTGGAAGCTGCAGGAAAAGCTGGGACTTTATAAGGCAGGAAAGATACTTAGTATTTGGGAGCGTTAAAAGAGCGGATACTTTTTGAAAAGTGTGAAAAATGCTTGCAATTCTGAAAAGCCTGTGTTAGAATGCTAATGTTGCGTAAACGAAGATGGTCCTCTGTTACAGATTTGTATTAAGAACATCCATTTTATTTAAGGAGGCTCATTATGAGTGATATTATCAGAGAAATCGAAGCAGAACAGCTGAAAGCAAGCGTAGATGAGTTTGCAGTTGGCGATACCGTAAAGGTTTACGGTAAGATTAAGGAAGGCAACCGCGAGAGAATCCAGGTATTCGAGGGCGTTGTTATGAAGAGACAGGGCGGTAGCAACCGCGAGACCTTCACCGTAAGAAAGACTTCCAACGGTGTTGGCGTTGAGAAGACCTGGCCGGTACATTCTCCCAACGTAGAGAAGATTGAGGTAGTAAGAAGAGGTAAGGTAAGACGTGCTAAGCTGAACTACCTGAGAGACCGCGTTGGTAAGAAGGCAAAGGTTAAAGAGCTTGTAAAATAAGTTGACTGAAAGGACAATTACGAATGTAGTTGTCCTTTTCTATTTCGGGGAAATATGTTATACTAAAAAGGTAGTGTGTTTGGGAAGTATAGGTTTAACGGAAACGAGTTATGGCAAAGAATAAAGGCTTGAGTTTTTATAAAAGGAAAAAAAAGATAAGCAGTGCCCATGTAAAAGAGGTATTCAGTTGGGTGTTCGGTATTTTTGCGGCTGTTTTTATTGCGGGGGTTTTGGTTTTTTTCTTTGGAATGAAGACAAATGTGGTTGGTGTTTCTATGGAACCTACGCTGTATAATGAACAGGAAATTCTGATTAACCGTTTCCTGTACGTGTTGTCTTCGCCGAAGCCGGGGGATGTGGTGGTTTTTTTACCTAACGGAAACGAAAATGCCCATTACTATGTGAAGCGTGTAGTTGCCGGCCCCGGGGATAAAGTCCTGATACGGGATGAAATTCTGTTTGTGAACGGGTTGGAAAGTCCATGGGTAACGGAGGCGTTATTTGATGCGGGAATTGCAGCGAATGAGTTTGTATTGGGAAATGGTGAATATTTCTGTATCGGTGATAATCCGGGCAACAGTGAGGACAGCCGTTCGGCAAACATCGGTCCGGTAAAGGAAGCAGATATTATAGGAAAGGCATGGCTCCGTACCCGCTGTGATAAGGCGGAAATGGGCTTCATAAAATAAGAGATGAATTATCAATGGTATCCCGGTCATATGACGAAGGCTGTTCGTATGATGCAGGAAAATATTAAGTTAATCGATTTGATTATTGAGCTGGTGGATGCGAGAATCCCTGTAAGCAGCCGTAACCCCGATATTGATGAGCTGGGGAAGAATAAATCCAGAATTGTTTTGTTAAATAAATCTGATTTGGCAGACCCGGTGTATAATCGTGGTTGGATGGACGAATTCCAAAACAAGGGTATCCATGTACTGGAGATTAATTCCAAGAGCGGTGCGGGAATAAAAGCAATAAACGCTCTGGTACAGGAAGCCTGTAAAGAAAAAATCGAGCGTGACAGAAAGCGCGGTATTGTAAACCGCCCCGTGAGAGCTATGGTGGCGGGAATTCCTAACGTAGGAAAGTCCACCTTTATCAATTCCTTTGCAGGAAAGGCCTGCACGAAAACAGGTAACAAGCCCGGTGTCACGAAAGGAAAGCAATGGATTCGCCTGAATAAGAGCCTGGAGCTGTTAGATACGCCGGGTATTTTATGGCCTAAGTTTGAGGACCAGCAGGTGGGAATGCATCTTGCGTTTATCGGCTCCATGAACGATGAGGTTATCATTATTGAAGAACTTGCCTGTGATTTACTTGCCACACTGCAGGAGAAATATCCGGGTGCGGTAACGGAGCGTTACGGTATAGAGTGGCAGGACAGCACAGCCGCAACACTGGAAAAGATTGCCAAGGTGAGAGGCTGTTTCTTAAAAGGCGAGATGCTTGATTTAAAGAAGGCATCCGATTTGGTAATCGATGATTTCAGGAGCGGTCGTCTTGGACGGATTACGTTGGAGAGACCTTAGAGTATCGAAAGAGAGGCGGAATATCAATGAACAAGGTTTTAAAAGAAATGATAAGCACTCTGTTATACCTGTTGGTGATTCTGTGTCTGACATGGCTTGTAATCACCTATGTGGGACAGCGGACGGTGGTAGAAGGTTCTTCCATGGAAACCACGCTTTCGGACAATGATAATCTGATTGTGGATAAAATATCTTATCGCTTTCATGACCCGGAGCGTTTCGACATAATTGTTTTTCCTTATCAGCTGCAGGAGCAAAAGTTTTATATTAAGCGTATTATCGGTCTTCCGGGAGAAACGGTCCGGATTGATGAACAGGGTAAGATTTATGTCAATGGTGAGGTGCTGACGGAGAGCTACGGAAACGAGGTTATTAAGTCCGATAATCTTGGAATTGCGGCTGAGCCGGTGGTGTTAGGTGAGGGCGAGTACTTTGTGCTGGGCGATAATCGTAACAACAGTATGGACAGTCGTACAGAAGCGGTCGGAAACGTAAAGCGGGAGGACATTATCGGCAGAGCGTGGCTGCGCATCTGGCCTTTTTCGAAATTCGGACTGTTAAAACATGGTTGATGGGGGAGAAACGGTATGAAAGCAATCGGGGAAATAAAGGCACAATTCCAGGCAGCTTGTGAAGATGAGCTGCCTGAACTCATTATCGCATACGGTGAGGATGAGCGTGCAGGTGTACAAAAAATTCTGGAAAGTGCAAGAAAGCGGCTTGCCGCATTGGAAAAAGAAAAGGCAAGAATAGAAGCACTGTGTGCTTATGAGAAACAGTACGGGGAAGAATATGAGTTCATTTGCGGCATTGATGAGGTGGGAAGAGGCCCCCTTGCAGGTCCGGTAGTGGCAGGGGCGGTTATTCTGCCGAAGGATTGTCGCATTTTATATATTAATGATTCCAAGCAACTGTCCGAAAAAAAGAGAGAAGAGCTTTATGACATTATCATAGAGCAGGCTGTTTCCTGTGCGGTAGGGTATGCTACGCCGGAGCGGATAGATGAAATCAATATTTTACAGGCAACCTACGAGGCCATGCGGGAGGCAATCGGTAAGCTCAGTCCCGGTCCGGATATACTGCTGAATGATGCGGTAAAAATCCCGGGAATTTCCGTCCCGCAGGTGCCGATTATCAAGGGAGATGCCAAGAGCATTTCCATCGGTGCAGCCAGTATTCTGGCAAAGGTTACAAGAGACCGCCTGATGGTGGAATACGGAAAGGTTTTCCCGGAATATGATTTTGCCGGGAATAAGGGGTACGGCAGCGCTGCCCATATCGAAGCACTGAAAAAGTATGGTCCCACCCCCATCCACAGAAAGAGCTTTATCAAGAATTTTATATAAAAATCGCGGAGAGAAAGTATGAAACTGAGGGAGCTGTTTACCGGAAAAGAGAATATTGTAAATACCTCCGGTAGTGCACAGTCAAAGTATCAGCGTGCTGCGGAAATCAGCAGGCAGATTAAGTCGCTTGTGCCGGGACAGACCATTCAGGGAGAGATTGTAGGGAGAAACGGTAGCGAGGTACAGGTCCGGTTGGCGGAGGACCTTCTTCTGAACGCGAGAGTGGATCAGAACATACATCTTGATTTAGGGAAGCTGCTCACCTTTGAGGTGCGCAATAACGGTGCGGCTTTAACATTAAGTCCGTTGTTTACCAATGTTGCGGCTGATGTAAATGTACTAAAGGCACTTGAAATGGCAGGACTCCCGGTAAATGAAACCTCCGTTGCCATGACAGAGCAGATGATGCAGGCGGGGCTTCCGGTAAATAAAACCGTATTACAGCAGGTATATCGGGAATTGAATACCTATTCCCAAGCGGAAATTCCCGATATTATTCAGCTTCATAAGCTGCAACTTCCGGTGAATGAAGCAAATATTGAGCAGATGTCAAATTACAGGAATTTGAATTACAGACTGGGCAACGCAATGAATAGTCTGACGGAAACCATACCGCAGACGATGGAGACTCTGTTAAAGGGAGAAAATGCAGATACCGCGGTACAGGTGTACAGGGAATTTCTTTTTATGGCGGTCGATGAGGGGTTGGGTGAATCGGTACAGTCTCCCGCGCAGGCAGTGGTCACCGGAGAGGAACCCGCGCAGGAACCTTTACTGCAGACAGCTGCTAATACAGAAACGCAGCAGAGTCCGGTAAATGAAATGCTGACAGCAGTGACCGGTGAGAACCATACCGGGATATTGCAGCTTGCGGAGCACATTACAGGGATTACGGAAGAGCTGGAATTACCTGCTGAAGCGAAGCAGACTCTGATACAGCAATTACAGGAAATAGCCGGGGATACCGGTGATATACGAAAACTCTTCGGAGTAACCGAAAAATTGTTGGAGGCGGCACGAAGCACCGGACAGGAAAGTAAGGTGCTTACGGAGCTTGTGCAGAATAGGGAGTTTTCGCAGCAACTTTCGGAACGGATAAAGGAGCTTTGGAGTATACAGCCAAAGGACATGGAAAAGCCGGAAAAAATTCAGGAGCTGTACCGCAGGATAGAGCATCAGATGAACCGGCTTACGGAGATACTGGAGTCGGGAGGGCACACGGAAAGCCCTATGTTTAAGGCGGCAACCAATTTGTCCCAAAATCTTGATTTTATGCAGCAAATAAACCAGATGTATGCCTATGTACAGCTGCCGCTGAAGTTTCAGGAGGGGAAGGCTCACGGGGATTTATATGTTTACACAAACAAAAGAAATCTGGCGGCTTCGGATGGGGCAGTGAGCGCTTTGTTGCATCTCGATATGGAGCATCTCGGCCCCGTAGACATCTATGTAACGCTACAGCACAGTAAGGTCAATACGAAGTTTACTGTGGGTGATGATGAGATGCTGGATTTTCTGGAGGCGCACATGGATTTATTGACCGAGCGGTTAAAGCGGCGGGGTTACGATTGCGATTTTTCCATGACGGTTGCGGAGCGTGAAAGCGAAGAGACAGCAGACAAAGGTTTACAGCCCATGATGCAGCAGGAGCAGGGAGTTTTGCTTTCGCATTATTCCTTTGACGTAAGGACCTAGGAGGGAACGGTGGAAGAAAAGAAAAGCAAAGTAAAGCAGGCTGTGGCACTGGAATATAATCCGTCGGAGGATGCCCCCAGAGTCATTGCCAGCGGAAGAGGCGCACTTGCGGAAAGAATTATAGAAAAGGCGCAGGAGAGCAATGTTCCCGTACACCGGGACGATAAACTGGCGGATACTTTGTCGCGGTTGGAAATCGGCGACTTAATTCCGCCGGAGCTGTATGAAGTGGTTGCGGAAATCCTTGTTTTTGTGGATGCCATGGACAAGCTGAAAAGTAAGCTGTAGAGCGGGAAATGCCGATGAATAAAAGAAAAGTAGGAGCGGACTGGGAGCAGAAAGCAGTGGAATATCTGATTGCCAACGGCATGGAAATTGCGGAGCAGAATTTCCGGTGCAGACAGGGTGAAATAGATATTGTGGGACGACATAAGGGCTATCTTGTGTTTGTGGAGGTAAAATACCGTACTTCCGCGCAGAAGGGATATGCGGCAGAGGCAGTAAATTACGGAAAACAACGAAGAATCTGTAGGGTAGCGGATTATTATCGGGTGTTGCATAAAATCGGTTCCGGCGTGGGTATCCGGTATGATGTGGTCGCCATACAGGAGGATAAAATAGAGTGGATTCAGAATGCCTTCATGCATATTTATCAATAGTTGACTGCAAAGTGAAAGAGGAATAAATATGGTTCATATAAAAAGAAAACCGACAAATGCCTTAAAGGGGGCTCCGATGGTGCAACATTGTGTTGTCCCGGATGGTGCTGAAAGCGAGCTGGAGTACCTTACCTTTCCGCTTTTGGAGAAAACGGGGATAGTATCGCATCTGTTCAGTACGAGATTAGGCGGTGTAAGTACAGGAGAATTTGCTTCTTTGAATTTAAGCTTTACAAGAGGCGATGAGGAAGCAGGCGTTTTAGAAAATTATCGCAGGGTAGCAGGTGTGCTGGGATGTGAAATCGGAGATATTACGGCATCCCATCAGACTCATACCACAAACATCCGCTTTATTACGGAGAACGACCGTGGAAAGGGGGTTACCAAGTCCAGAGATTATGAGGACATTGACGGACTGATAACAAATCAACCGGGAATTGCTCTGGCGACCTTTTACGCGGACTGCGTTCCCCTCTATTTTGTGGATCCGGTGCATAAGGCAATCGGGCTTGCCCACTCCGGTTGGCGGGGAACGGCGGCCCGCATGGGTGCATGTATGGTGCGGCGGATGCAGGAGGAGTTTGGAACAAAGCCGGAGGATTTATATGCGGCGATTGGACCCTCTATTTGCGTGGAATGCTATGAGGTCAGTGAGGATGTGGCAGAGTGCTTTACGGACCTGTCGGGTGTGGTACGGGACGGCAGATGCCTCGGGAAATACCAGCTTGATTTATGGGAGGCAAACCGTTTGATTTTGGAACAGGCAGGAATTCCCGCCGCGCAGATTGCCGTGACGGATATCTGTACCTGTTGTAACAGTGATTATCTGTTTTCCCATAGGGCAACCGGCGGCAGGAGAGGAAACCTGGGAGCTTTTTTGATGCTGAACAGGTAAGCGGTTTAAGGAAATCTTCATAATTTCCCTGTGGAACATTTAATAAAAATCTGCTTTACTTAGACTAGAAAAAATTGTCATAAGACAGATGGGGGATAAAATGGCTAATATACTTGTATGTGATGATGATAAGGAAATAGTGGACGCGATTGAGATTTATTTAAGTCAGGACGGCTATCGCATTTATAAGGCATATGATGGTGAACAGGCAATTGAAATGCTGAAAAAAGAGGACATCCATCTTTTGATTATGGATATCATGATGCCCAAGCTGGACGGTATCAGAGCCACCTTGAAAATACGGGAAAACAGCAGTATTCCCATTATTATATTGTCGGCAAAATCAGAGGATACGGATAAGATTCTCGGACTGAATATCGGTGCGGATGACTATATTACGAAGCCTTTTAATCCGCTGGAACTGGCAGCCAGAGTGAAATCCAACCTGCGCCGCTATACATCCCTGGGAAGCCTGAATACGGAGAGTAAAGCGATTTATCAGGTGGGAGGTCTGGTTATCAATGATGATACCAAGCAGGTTACGGTAGATGATGAGCCTGTTAAGATGACACCCATTGAGTACAATATTCTTCTTCTTTTAATGAAGAATCAGGGAAGAGTTTTTTCCATTGATCAGATTTATGAGAGCATCTGGAATGAGGATGCCATTGGTGCGGACAATACGGTTGCCGTACATATCAGACACATCAGGGAGAAAATCGAGATTAATCCCAAAGAGCCCAGATACCTGAAGGTTGTTTGGGGTGTAGGCTACAAGATTGACAAGCAATAGGAACGAGAAGCATGAAGAAGCAATCCGGTTTAAAGAGAATAGGAATTTTGTTTGTTCAACATCTGGTGGCAGCAACGGCGATGGTTGTGCTGGCAGGTCTTTTGTTGAACACATATATTGCGGTGGAATCCATTGACGGTGTACATTCCTATAAGATTTTTTCCATGGATATGAGTCAGGAATTTGAGGAGTCGGATGTTTACCATGACCTGTTCAGTAATGCGGTTTCTGACATTACCCAGCTGGTTATGATTAAGGAGCAGTTGGAAACGGACGGTACCTTTGACGGCAAAAAGAAGATTGATGTTTCCAAGTATGCAGAAAAAGTGGGTTCCGGTAATTTGAATTGTCCCATAACAGCGAATTATGAGTTGGATGACTTGATTAAATGGGGCAAGTACGGTATTACCTATCAGAATATTGAGATGAGCTCGGCTGAGTTTATACAATATTTCGGAGAAGTGATTTTTCCGGAAAATTTTGTGTTGGACGAATATGGTCAGCTCGTATTTGGCGGCTTTAACCGGGTGGAAAAGGAGACGGAGCAACAGAAGCCGGAGAATACCGGAGAATCGGCTGAAGAAATCTTTATCTATGAAAAAACGGAAGAGCTGGCTGAAGTAGAAAAGGAAATGGGAGTCTATACGAAGCAGGAACTGCGGGATATGGTTTTCTCCTATATCATGGCAAAGAACCCCGGAGGGATTACGGTTTCCACGGATGAAAAGGGGAAAATAAAGATATCTGTTGCCGTGTTAAACAGTCGGTATGCCACGGCTGACGGAACTACAAGATTGATAGATTATGCGGATAACTGGGTGGATTATCTGCAATTGCAAAGCTGCGTAGTGACAACGATTGAAACATTAACCATAAATTATCAGCGTTATCAGCTGTGCAATGAGGCTTACAGTGAAGATAAAACAAACGTCAGGTACCTGATTCGTATGATGACCGATGAAGGCGCAAAGACCTTCACTAATATTCCGGATTTAAAGGATTTGGAAGATGAGGCCATAACGGAATTCTTTTATGAATATAGGAAGTATCTGATCTATTATCCGGACAGTCTGACCTTTACGGGAAATACCCTGTTGGGTGAGGATGAAATGGATCAGTATATCGGGAAGTATGCTTATCCTGATTCAACACATATCTGGATGGGAATGGATACGGATTATTCCATAGAGGGAGACTCCTTTTATAACGCCCATGCTATTTATGAGGATATTCTTCCAAACGTAAGCAGTATTATTGTTATGACGGCAATACTTGTGCTTATATGGGCGGGAATCGGACTTTACCTTACCGTTACGGCAGGTGTAAAAAGAGATGCGGAAGGAAACCTGGTCGGTTATCTGAATCAGTTTGACCGGATATGGTCAGAGGTATTTCTGCTGTTAGGTGCTGTCTATGTACAGCTTATGATTCGTGGATATTATGAAATTGCCGATATGGTAATTCATGCAGATATCGGAACCGGTGAAATGATGAGCGATCAGTTTGCACGCTTTTCTCGTTACGGGGCATTTGGTCTGTACGGCATAGCTGTCAGTGCGGGTGTCAGCCTGTTCTGGTATAGTCTGGTTCGCCGGATGAAAGAAGGCGTTTTTTGGTCGGGAAGCCTGATACACAAAATCGGAATCGTTTTGGGAAAAGCGGTGAGACTTATCTTTAAGCGGAGAAATTCCGTTATTACGCTTTTGATTCCCTATAACCTGTTCCTATTTACCAATATGATTGGAATTATGGCGGCATATAACATAAACCAGCAGGAGGGAATGGTTCCTGCAGCGATGATTGTATTTGGTATTATTGTTTTTGACTGTGCGGTAGGCGTTGTGCTGTTCAAGCGAAATACGGAACGGAATGAGATTATAGACGGTATCAATAAAATCCGGGACGGCGAGGTGGAATTCCATCTGGATGTGGAAAATCTTCATGGGGAGAACAGGGAACTGGCGGATGCGGTAAACAATATCGGAGACGGTATCCGAAAAGCTGTTAAAACAAGCATGAAGGATGAGCAGATGAAAACGGACCTGATTACCAACGTTTCCCATGATATCAAAACTCCGTTGACATCCATCATCAATTATGTGGATTTGTTGAAACGACTGAAAATAGAAGAGGAGCCGGCGAAAGGATACATTGATATTTTGGACGGCAAGGCACATCGTCTGAAGCAGTTGACGGATGACCTTGTTGAGGCCTCCAAGATTTCTTCCGGAAATATCGAACTGAACCGTGAAAAATTAAATTTAACGGAGCTTTTGAAGCAGAGCATCGGCGAATTCTCCGAGAGATTAGAGGAGAAGGGGTTGCAGATTATCTTTGAACAGAGTGATAAGCCGGCGTATATATATGCGGACAGTCGCCGGATGTGGCGTGTTGCGGAGAATCTTTTCAATAATATCTGCAAGTATGCTCTGGATGGAACACGCGTCTATATTGATATAGCGCTGGAGAACGGAAGAATTGAAGCCTCTGTCAAGAATATTTCCAAACAGCAGATGAATATCAGACCGGACGAACTGACAGAGCGTTTTATCAGAGGAGATTCCTCCCGCTCTACGGAGGGTAGCGGTTTGGGCCTTTCAATTGCGAAGAGTCTTGTACAGGTTCAGGGCGGAAACTTTGAAATTATGTTGGACGGGGATTTGTTTAAGATTGTGATTGGATTCCCGGAGTATGCAGAAGAACAGGTACAGCAGAGTATCGAAGAGGTGCAGAAGCAGTGATAAAAAAGGAGACTTACAGATTAGCTGTGAGTCTCCCTTTTGATTCTGTTTTTACATTTCAAATTCAGAACGGTTATTATAAGCATTAACAATACTGTGAATCTTTTCCGTAGTTGCGAGAACGTTGGAAAGAGATGCATCATGGTTCATAAAGTCAATCAGAGAGGCGATAAACTTGCTCATATCCGCCTCGATGAAATAAGGCCGGTTATATAACTCGGGCGGCAGATAGGTCAAATCGGTAGTGACGACCTTATCAAAGTAACCCTGCTCGTAAGCCGCATCAAAAGCAGCAAGACCATCGGTGAACAAGCCAAAGGTACAGCAGATAAATACCCGGCGTGCGTTCATCTTCTTCAACTGCTTTGCGGTATCTAACATACTTCCGCCGGAGGAAATCATATCATCGATGATGATGACATCCTTGCCGTCAATGTTGTCCCCCAAAAATTCGTGAGCAACGATAGGATTTTTACCGTTGACGATAGTAGAGTAATCGCGGCGCTTGTAGAACATACCGGTATCTACACCCAGTACGCTGGCAAAATAAATCGCTCTGTCCAAAGCACCCTCATCCGGGCTGATTACGATTAAATGGTCTTTGTCAACTACAAGGTCATCCTCGGAACTCAACAGTGCCTTAATAAACTGATAGGGCGGTGTAAAATTATCGAAACCATTTAAGGGGGTTGCATTCTGCACTCTGGGGTCATGGGCATCAAAGGTGATGAAGTTGCTGATTCCCATATCTCTCAGTTCTTCCAGTGCATAGGCACAGTCAAGAGATTCCCGACCGTTTCTTTTGTGTTGTCTTCCTTCGTAAAGGAAAGGCATAATTACGTTGATGCGATGTGCTTTACCGTTACATGCGGCAATGACACGCTTTAAATCCTGATAGTGGTCATCGGGAGACATATGGTTCGTATAACCATGCATATTGTAGGTGATGCTGTGGTTGCAGACATCTACCAAGAGAAATAAATCCTTACCACGGATACTTTCGCCGAAAACAGCCTTTGCTTCGCCGCTTCCGAAACGGGGGGTATCTACGTCTACTAAATAATTGCTTTCACTATATCCATGAAAAGCAGGATCTTTTTTTACTTTGTCGTTGTGGACATTCTTGCGGAATTCCACCAGATAATCATTGATTCTTCGGCCCATTTCTGCTGCGGAAGGTAAAGCAACAATTTTTAAAGGGGCTACGGGCATGGCATTTTCTAGTTCACGTAAATTAGGCATAATTTCCTCCTGATGTAAGCTCAAATACAAGTCTAATTTATAACATTAACGGGTGACCGTCAAGAAATTTCTTGCTGGTTATTGTAAGACGGGATATAATTAAGAGTATCGTATGACGGACAGAGAGTTGTAAAACGGAAAGGTACATTATGCAAAAAAAGAGAGAGCATATAGTAAAGGCGGTACATTCGGGCAGTATTGCGGAGGAACTGGAAATAGAAGCCGGCGATAAAGTACTTGCCGTAAATGATGCGGAAATTGAAGACATCTTTGATTATCAGTTTCTGATTCAGGATACCTATATTGAGGTGCTGATAGAGAAGCCGGATGGCGAACAGTGGCTGTTAGAGGTAGATAAGGAAGCAGACGAGGATTTAGGCATCGAATTTGAAAACGGGCTTATGGATGAGTACAGACATTGTCATAATAAGTGTGTGTTCTGTTTTATCGACCAGATGCCGCCGGGAATGCGGGAAACCTTATATTTTAAGGATGACGATTCAAGACTTTCCTTTCTACAGGGAAATTATGTCACTCTGACCAACATGTCGGAGGCGGATGTGGCGCGAATCTGTAAGTATCATCTGTCTCCTATCAATATTTCCTTCCAGACAATGAATCCTGAGCTTCGCTGTAAGATGCTGAATAACCGATTTGCAGGGGAGGCGTTGAAAAAGGTAGACGCTTTTTATGAAGCGGGAATTTGCATGAACGGACAGATTGTGCTTTGTAAGGGCTTAAATGACGGAAAAGAGCTGGAATTCAGTATCAGGGAGCTGATGAAATATATCCCCAATCTGGAAAGCGTTTCCGTAGTTCCTGTGGGACTATCTAAGTACAGGGAGGGACTTTACCCTCTTGAACCCTTTAACGGGGAGGAGGCTGCAGAGGTAATTGATTTAATTGAGAACTTCCAAAAAGAATGCTTCGAGAAATACGGAATTCATTTTGTACATGCCAGTGATGAATGGTATATTCTTGCGGGAAGGGAAATGCCGGAGGAGGAGCGCTACGACGGGTATTTACAGTTGGAAAACGGTGTCGGCATGCTGCGGCTTATGTTAAATGAGTTTGAGGATGCCATGAGACAGCGCGGTGTATCAGGAAACATGCAGGTGTATAAAGAACAGGGCAATGCAGTTCCGAAGAATGACGGACGGCGTAATGACGGGGCGAGAAATTGTGGGAATGCAGACGGTACAACAACGTTGCCCACAGAGACAACGGAGCTTTCACTGGCTACCGGAAAACTGGCATATCCGTACATTAAAAGAATGGCAGAGCGTATGATGGAAGTTTGGCCGCAGCTGAACCTCCGTATATATGAAATTACAAATTACTTCTTTGGAGAAAATATCACGGTGTCCGGACTGCTTACAGGGCAGGATTTGGTGGCACAATTAAAAGGGAAGCCGCTGGGTAAAACTCTGTTTTTGCCGGAAAATATTTTAAGAAGCGGAGAGACGGTTTTTCTGGATGATATGACTGTGGAAGAACTGGAAAAGGCTTTACAAGTTCCCGTGAATATTGTAAAATCAAGCGGATACGACTTTGTGGAAAGCATATTATCTATTTGCACCTGTGACGAATGAAATGCAGGTGCCGGAAAGGCATGGTAATAAAAATGTCGAAAAGAGCAGTAAAGCCGATTGTTGCGGTGGTGGGCAGACCCAATGTAGGTAAGTCCACGCTGTTTAACGCGTTGGCAGGAGAAAATATATCGATTGTAAAGGATACACCGGGTATCACAAGAGACAGAATCTATGCGGATATCTCTTGGCTCGACAGGAATTTTACCCTGATTGATACGGGAGGAATTGAGCCGGACAGTCAGGATGTGATTCTTTCCCAGATGAGAGCGCAGGCAGAAATCGCCATGGAAACCGCAGATGTAATTATTTTCCTGGTGGATGTAAAACAGGGACTGGTGGATGCGGACGCAAAGGTTGCAGATATGCTGCGCCGTTCTCATAAGCCGGTGGTGCTTGTGGTAAATAAAGTGGACAGCTTTGAAAAATACATGGCAGATGTCTACGAATTTTATAATTTGGGTATCGGAGATCCGCACCCGATTTCCGCCGCAAACAGACTCGGACTGGGTGACATGCTGGAAGAGGTAGCTGCTTATTTTCCGGAAACCGCTGATGAGGAAGAGGAGGACGAGAGAACCCGGGTTGCCATCGTAGGAAAGCCCAATGTAGGTAAGTCTTCCCTGATTAATAAGCTTCTGGGTGAGAATCGTCTGATTGTTTCGGATGTCGCGGGAACCACCAGAGATGCGGTGGATACGGAAATTACCTATAATGGTAAGGAATATATCTTTATTGACACGGCGGGCTTACGCAGAAAGAATAAGATAAAGGAAGATTTGGAGCGATATATGATAGTTCGTACGGTCAGTGCTGTTGAACGTGCGGATATTGTTGTGCTGGTGATTGATGCGGTAGAGGGCGTTACGGAGCAGGATGCTAAAATCGCCGGTATTGCCCATGAGAGAGGAAAAGCGGTTATTATCGCTGTAAATAAATGGGACGCCATCGAGAAGGATGATAAAACCATTTACCGTGTAACGGAAAAGGTGCGTAATACGCTGTCCTATATGCCCTATGCGGAAATTTTGTTTATCTCCGCAGTGACAGGCCAGAGACTGCCCAAGCTGTTTGAGACAATTGATATCGTCAGCGAAAACCATGCCATGCGGGTGGCTACGGGTGTGCTGAATGAAATTATGGCGGAGGCGGTTGCAATGCAGCAGCCCCCGGCGGATAAGGGAAAGAGACTGCGGCTTTACTATATTACTCAGGTTTCCGTGAAACCGCCCACTTTTGTTATCTTTGTAAATGATAAGGAATTGATGCATTTTTCTTACACAAGATACATTGAAAACCAGATTCGGGAGACCTTTGGATTTAAAGGAACCCCGCTGAAGTTTATCATCAGAGAACGGAATGAGAAGGAGCAATAGGAAATGATTAGATTAGCCTGTATATTAATCGGATATGTGTTTGGACTGTTCCAGACCGCATATATTTACGGAAAGGCTCACGGTATTGACATCAGACAGCACGGAAGCGGTAATTCGGGAACCACAAATGCGCTTCGTGTTTTGGGAACAAAGGCAGGATTGATTGTATTCGCAGGTGACTGCCTGAAATGTGTAGCGGCAGTAGTGGTTGTGCGGCTGGTGTTTGGCGCGGATTATTCCGACATGATTTATCTGCTTTGTCTGTATACCGGTGCAGGCGCGATTCTGGGTCATAATTTTCCTTTTTACATGGGCTTTAAGGGAGGTAAGGGCATTGCTGCGACGGCAGGATTGGTGCTTTCCTTCCATCCCTGGTTTATTCCTACGGGAATTTTACTGTTCTTTGTCCCTTTCTTTACAACCCATTATGTATCCTTAGGTTCCCTGCTTGTTTATGCGGGACTTTTGGTACAGCTGATTATCAGCGGGCAGATGGGCATGTTTCAGGGGATGTCTCAGGCGCATTTGATGGAAATGTATATTTTATTTGCGGCGCTTGCGGCACTTGCGTTCTGGAAGCACCGCGAGAACATCGGCAGACTGCTTAGCGGAACGGAAAGAAAGACCTATCTGTTCAAGAAAAATAAAACCGGCGTAGAAGAGACGGCAGGAGAAAAGGAAGCAAAAAGCGAGTAGGCAAGAGCAGATATGCGGAAAGTGAGTAAGCTGTAAAAAGGAGTTCGCGATGGCTAAGATAAGTATTATTGGTGGAGGCAGCTGGGGAATTGCCCTTGCTGTATTGTTACATAAAAACGGACATGAGATTACGGTGTGGTCGGCACTTGAAGCAGAGATTGAGATGCTGAAGGAAAACCACGAGCATAAGATGCTGCCGGGAGTTATGTTGCCGGAAAGTACTGTGTTTACAACAGAAGATAAGGAGGCCGTAGAGGGAAAAGACCTGCTTGTAATGGCTGTTGCAAGCGCGTATACCAGAAGTACGGCGAAGCGTTTAAGCCCGCTTGTGGCACCCGGCCAGAAAATTCTGAATGTGGCAAAGGGTATCGAAGAGCATACGGTAATGACGCTTTCCCAGATTATAGAGCAGGAAATTCCGCAGGCGGATGTGGCGGTAATGTCCGGTCCTTCTCACGCGGAGGAGGTAGGAAGAGGTCTTCCCACAACCATTGTAGTAGGTGCGAATACGAAAGCTACGGCGGAATATATTCAGAATTTGTTTATGAATGAGGTGTTCCGTGTTTACGTCAGTCCCGATATACTTGGCATCGAGCTGGGCGGTTCTTTGAAAAATGTGGTTGCTTTGGCGGCAGGGATCGCTGACGGATTGGGCTACGGCGATAACACAAAGGCTGCTTTGATTACCAGAGGAATTACGGAAATTGCGAGACTGGGAACAGCTATGGGGGGAAAGTTTGAAACTTTTTGCGGCTTAACCGGAATCGGTGACCTGATTGTAACCTG
>JAZQCX010000055.1:0-24869 GCA_045546495.1 Acetatifactor sp.
CTTGACTGTATGCGGCGACGCCGTACATGAGGAAGTAGCCCGAAGGGCGGATTCCGAATGGTGCATGGCAAAATAGAAAAGAAGATTTGAAGTTTACGGTGAAGAAATATGATAACATTGAGATTAATGGAAGATACAATGGAAGATTATGTGGCAATGAAAAACTGGTTTTTAGAACCTGAACTACAAAAATGGGTTTGGTGCGATGAAGTGGGAGAAGTGCCATCACTTGAACGCATTATTGAAAAATATGGCTCTAGAGTGAAGAGTTTGACAGATGTTTTTCCATATTTTATTTTAAGAGACAATGAACCGATAGGTTTTATACAGTATTATTTGCATGATGAAAAATCGATTGGTCTGGATATGTGGATTGGAGTTCTAAAGGAAAGAAACAACGGTTATGGTACTGAAGCCTTAAAACAGATGATACAGATTATTCATCAAAATCATCCGTGGGCAAAAGAACTTTTTATTGACCCAGAAGTTGAAAATGTACGTGCGATAAAATGTTATCAGAATGCAGGATTTAAAAGTGTAGGCGAAATAATTGATGATGAAGGAGATAGATGTTTGTTACATAAAATTGTTTTTGAGGATTGATTTAGAAAAGTTCAATCGATTCCTTTTAAGGAACGGAAACTTTCAGTTTGAGAGTGCGATAACTTCCGATTTTCCAAAGACATGAGAACTTTAGTGTTACCGAAAACACATAACTTGAGGGTAAAGTACAATGGTTAAATGGTTCAATATTTATAATACGCAATACATAGGATTCTGGGTACTCGGGTTGGTCTTGTTCTTAATACAGGAGATACCCTATATAATTATGCCTTTGTTTAAATTAGAAACCAATCCCATTATGAACATGCGGGAGTCATCCGTGACTCTCAACGTATGTGAAAAAATACTGGGCTCTCTTTGTATTGCTTTTATGACTTTTATCGTCTCAAATGAAAAAACAATATTTTCACTAAACAGTCCCGGAGAAATACTGTTTTTTTGTATTGCCACGGGAATCATTTTGCTCAACTTTTTCGGTTGGTTTTTATATTTCTCAGGTCACCAAAGCCTTTTTGTAATGCTGTTTTTTATCGTTGCATTGCCGCCTTTGTATTATGTGTTCATCGGTCTTTGGAGAAATAATATTATCTTAACCATAACGGGCTGCCTATTCTTGGTGGTTCACTTCATACATACTTTCAACAATTTAAAACTAAAGTAACAATGTGGTGCAAACAAAAAATATTTCTCAGATTTCGAAAATCATTGAAAATAACCGCGAACACAAATTATGAGGAGAAACAAAATGATCAAGGCAATCTTTATAGACTTTTACGGTACGGTGGTACACGAAGACGGAGAAGTGATTAAAAAGGTATCACAGGAAATATATGACACCGGAAACGCGAAAGACAAAGCGGAAATAGGCTCTTATTGGTGGAATGCATTTCAAACCGGCTTTCAAAATGCATACGGCGATACCTTTGAGACACAGAGAGTATTGGAATATAAGTCCTTAGAAAAAACAATACAGCATTTCAATTCCTCCGCTGATGCAGAGGTGTTAAGTAATTTAATGTTTGCACATTGGGTAAAACCGCCTATATTTGAGGAATCAAAGCGTTTCTTTGAGATTTCTCCGGTGCCTGTTTACATTGTATCCAATATTGACAGGGCAGATGTGTTACAGGCAATCGAATTCCACGGTTTAAGACCTACGGGAGTATTTACAAGTGAAGATGCCAAATCCTATAAGCCTCGGAAGGAATTGTTTGAATTTGCATTAAAAAGTACTGGCTTGTCTGCGGACGAAGTCGTACATATCGGAGATTCTTTGGGCAGTGATGTAAAAGGTGCCTTCTCCGTCGGAATCCGTCCCATCTGGATAAACCGAAGCAATCGAGAAGCCCCTGCCGACGTTGTCGCCGTCAAAAATTTGTTGGAAGTATATGATACGGATTTTTTTAAATAGGACGGATATAAGCAGATGATTTTCAAAGCAAAAAACGGAGCACACTTATGAGAACAGCCTACACAGACACAAACATACAATTTACCATTGAAGATGTGACATTCATTTCCGTCAACATCATCTTTGAGCGGTTCACCCGCACCATCCCCTCCCACAGCCACGGGAATAACTGCTACGAAATCCATTTTATTCCCTACGGCTATGGTAAGGTAAAAGTGGAGGATGCCTACTACGACATTACCCCCGGCACCCTATACGTTACCGGTCCAAGGGTAGAGCACGCCCAGACACCGCGCCCGGATGATCCCATGCAGGAGTACTGCGTCTACTTTAAGCTGCGCCGCTCCTCCCATACAAAGGGCTCCTCCCCGGTTATGGACGCTTTTACCTCTATGCCCTTTTGGTTGGGCAAGGACACCCAGGGAATCATGGAAATTATGACAAGGCTCTTTGCGGAATTTGAGCAGAAGCCCATTGGCTATCTGAAGCAGGTAGAGCTTTTACTTTGCCAGCTTGTCCTTGCCATTGTGCGTAATTATGAGGGAAAACACAGCTTCCGCCCCGTTTCCCACCGGGTAAAAGGGGTAGACAACAAATCCCGTATTATCGAGGAATACTTTTTATATGAGTATCATTCTCTGTCCTTAAATACGCTGTCGGAGCGGCTTACCCTAAGTCCACGCCAGACCCAGCGACTGTTGATGGACTATTACGGAAAAAGCTTTCAAGAAAAAAAAGCAGAGGCCCGTATGTCGGCCGCTGCCATCCTTCTGGGTGATGAAGCCCGCAGCATCTCTTCCATCGCAGATGCTCTCGGTTACTCCTCTCCCGAGCATTTTTCCAATGCTTTTCGCAAATACTACGGCACAAGTCCCCGAGACTTCCGTAAAAACCTGCCCGCAGGCTCCCAGCCCTTCTAGGGCAGGTGCATTTGAGAAACGCTCACGTTTGCCCCTACGCATTCCGCCCTGCCTCCGAGGTGTCTGTGGCGTCGGGAATACTAAGTCTGCCGCAACGGCGGCTTAACGTAATGCCCGCTATACCACTACGCCCTTCTGCAGCATGATATTCGCGTAGAGGGCACCTTCTCCGGTGGCTATGATGGCATATGCAGTCTTTGCTTCCTCGTAGAATCGGAAGCGCTCAATCTGTCCGATTACCGCACTGCCCCGCTCATCTGCCGCGGCTACCACCTTCTCGTATTCCTTCCAGATAGGTGTCTCCACGTTATCTCCGGGCATTACCTGCATGAGATTCACAGGATGCTCCACATAGGTATCCAACGGAAACACCTGTAAAATCGCCTCCAATACTTCCGTTGCACCGTGTCCGTCCATACGGATTACAATACCGTTCTTTCCCATGGACTCCGCAGGAAAATTACCGTCTGCAATTACAATTCTGTCACTGTGTCCCATCTCACAAAGCACCTTTAGAAGCTGCGGGGACAATATCTTGGGAATTCCTTTTAACATATGAACCACCATGCCTTTCCGGCACCTGCAACCTTTGACCTCAGATTCAAAAGTTGCAGGTGAGAAATTTATTTTTCACGCAATTTTACTTATACATGGGGCCGTAAACCGCACATGCACGGTAATCCGCACCTTCCTTATCCATGCCGTAAGCATTCCATACCGCCGGGCGGAAAATCTTCTCCTCGGGAACGTTGTGCATGCAAACAGGGATTCTCAGCATGGAACACAGGGTAATCATATCCGCACCGATATGTCCGTAGCTGATGGCACCATGATTTGCTCCCCAATTATTCATTACATCATATGCTGTCTTAAAAGCACCGTCCTTGCCGTCACATCTGGGCGCAAACCAGGTACAGGGCCAGGTATAGTCGGTACGCTTCCAAAGTACATCCGTTACCTCTGCGGGAAGCTTTACGGTCCAACCCTCCGCAATCTGCATCACCGGTCCGATTCCCTTAATCAGGTTCAGACGGATCATGGTTACAGGCATCTCTGCCTCCGTTACAAAGCGGGAAGAATAACCGCCGCCTCTGAAATAACCGTTATCTGCGGCATTCCATGTGGTCGCCTCCAGAATTGCCTTCTGATCAGCTTCGGTCACTTCATACCAAGGCTTCATCACATTCTTACCCTCTGCGTCCACTGCCTGACCGCATGCGTCCAGACAGGCCGCACCGGAGTTAATCAGGTGAATAAAGCCGCCTGCTTCTTTCGCAACGCCCTCCAACTCGTAACCGCCGGTTGCCTTCTTAACTGCATCAGGACTCCAATAAGTACGCACATCCGCAAAAATCTGTGCACGGTTTGTCAACAGCTTCATCATCAACATGCTGATACCGTTTAAGCAATCATTTTCCGTAGCCAGAATATAAGGCTCCCTGGCCCCGTTCCAGTCAAAGGAGGTATTTAACAAAGCCTCTGCAAAGTCGCAATTGGGATAGAAATCCGTCCACTGACGCTGTCCCTGGAAGCCGGCCGCGATGGCATTGTGACCTACCATCTCCTCTTCACAGCCCTTGGGCAGCTTATCGTTGCCGCTCATCAAATCCTTGATGATACACATCATCTTTACAACAAACTTCCAATCCTCTTCCTTCTGCTCAGGTGTCTTCTGAATCTCGGGAGGATTCTTATCAAAGCCCTCCTTGCAGTTTTCCTTTGTCCACTTATAAGCCTTTTGGAACTCCTCCTCATCGTAGATGCCCTCGCTCATACGACGGATAATTTCCACCTCATCCACAGACTCCACGCGCATCCCCAGATATTCCTCAATAAACGCAGGATCAATAATGGAACCACCGATTCCCATACAAACCGAACCGATTTGCAGATAGGATTTTCCTCTCATGGAAGCAACCGCTACTGCTGCGCGACCGAAACGAAGCAGCTTTTCCTCTACATCCGCAGGGATATCCGTTGCATCCGCATCCTGTACATCATGTCCGTAAATACCGAAAGCCGGCAACCCCTTCTGGGCATGGGTTGCCAATACGGATGCCAGATAAACCGCACCGGGCCTCTCAGTTCCGTTGAAGCCCCAAACACCCTTTATGGTATTGGGAGACATATCCATAGTCTCCGCGCCGTAGCACCAGCAGGGCGTTACGGTCAACGTAACGGAGACGCCCTCACTCTCAAAATAATCTGCACAACGGGCAGCCTCTGCCACACGTCCGATGGTGGTAGGCGAAATCACTACCTTTACAGTCTCCCCGTTGGAATAGCGCAAATTTTCCTCAAACAGCTTCTTTGCGGAGCGTGCCATATTCATGGTCTGCTCCTCCAGAGAACCTCTTACATTTAAGTAACCTCTTCTTCCGTCGATAACGGGTCTGATTCCGATTACCGGATATTTTCCAATCAACCTGTTTTCTGCCATTTTTCCCTTCCTCTCTTTCCCCATACATTCTCGCGTTTTTCGCTGAACGGTCAAACGTTTCCGCACCGCATTGCATGGTGACGAAACATTTTCTTCCACTTCTATATTATAGCTTTTTCCCATGCTCTCAGAAAAGGATGTAACCTGTCTACTTTACTGCATACATGTCGTCTTTTTACAGATTTATTCCTCTTGCTTCAGGTTCAAATCCTTCACCACTTCGCCGCCGATAATCAGTCCCACAACCGCCGGCACAAAAGCGATACTGCCGGGAGTTCTGCTATCCACATTCTCCACCGGAGGTTCCTTGGAATACACCACCTTCAGGCTCTCGATTCCTCTCTTTTTCAGCTCCCTGCGCATAACCTTTGCCAAAGGACAAACACTTGTCTCATAGATTTCCGCCACCTGAAAGGCGGTAGGATCAAGCTTATTCCCCGCCCCCATAGAACTGATAACGGGAACTCCCGCCGCCTCTGCCTGCTCAATGAGCATCAGTTTTCCGGTAACTGTATCAATAGCATCCACCACATAGTCATACCGGCTAAAATCGAACTGTCCGGCAGTTTCCGGCAGATAAAACACCGGATATACATTTACCGTAGTCTCCGGGTTAATATCCAGCACACGTTGCTTTGCCGCCTCTACCTTCAACATCCCGATGGTACTTTCCAACGCGATAATCTGACGGTTCAGGTTACTGGGCTCTACCCTGTCACTGTCAATTAAATCAAGGGTTCCCACACCGCTTCTTGCCAAAGCCTCCACAACATAACCGCCTACACCCCCTACGCCGAACACTGCCACCCGTGCCCTTTGAAGCCTGTCCATATGCTCTTTCCCCAAAAGCCGGGTAGTTCTTTCAAACCGTTCCTCTCTTTTTATTTCTTTCATACTTTTCTTCTCTTTTCTTATTTTCTGCACTAAGGCAACATTTCAGCTGCCTCACCAAATACCTTTTCCACCAATTCCCTACAATATTCCAAGCTAAAGGAAGCGTCCTGCTTTACAATTTCATTCTTCCCGGCAAGGTCAGCAGTATACTCCGACAAAGGATAAACCGTTACCCCTCCGAAGCCCTGCTCCAGATGACAGACCACCGGCTCTACGCCATACTCTTTGATAGCTACTTCGCCGCTTTCCTCACGGGTAATCGTCACCCTTGCCATGCCGCCTACCATGCGGTTTGCCACTCCGGCACCGGTTCCCGAGGTCCAATTCACGAAATTTCCCAAAGAATAATAAACTAAGGTATCCCCAACCCACTCGATAGGCTCGATTACATGAGGGTGGGTTCCCAGCACCAAATCCGCACCATTCTCCGCAAAAAACTGTGCCCATTTCTCCTGCCCGGAGGTCTGCTCCAATACATATTCCGTTCCCCAATGAGGACATATGATTACGAAATCCGCAAGCTCCGAGGCCTTTTGTAAATCGGCGGCCACCTTTTCCTTCTCCAGCATATCCACCGCATAGGGCATATCCGACGGCAAGGCGATTCCGTTCATACCGTATGTGTAGTTCAGAATGGCAATCCGTATCCCCTCCTGCTCATACACATAAATCTCCTCGCTGGCAGCCTCGTCCCCGTAGATTCCGAGCACTGCCGTATCGGGATAGTTTTCCTCCCAGAAAGCAAGACAACTCAAAAGACCTTTCTTCCCCTTATCCATGGTATGGTTTGTTGCATGGCAAATCACGTCAAAGCCGCTCTCCACCAACTCATCCCCCAGCTCAAAGGGCGCATTAAAGGCCGGGTAACCGGATACTCCAAGCTCCGCTCCGCCGATAATAACCTCCTGATTCACAAGAGCCAAATCTGCCGCCTTTATATCCGCTTCCATCTGCGCAAAAACAGAGCTGAAATCGTAGCTGCCATCCTCTGCCTTCGCACTTTTTGCCAAGGGCGTGTGTAGTAAAATATCCCCCACCATCACCAGACTGATTTCCGGTGCCGGCGTGGGTGTAGGTACCGGTGTAGGCGTAGGCAGCGGCGTTGCTACGGAACTTTGCGCAGACATACTCTCCCCATCTGCTCTCCCTATTTCCGACTCCTCCTGTTTCAAGCTTCCTGTACCCGTCACATTTCCAACAGTCTCTGCATTTTCCTGCGAAAAGAACTCCCCCGGCGCCCCGGAGGAGTTCTTGATTTCAAATAATCCACAGCCTGTCAGGGATAATGTAACAGTGAATGCTGTTAAAAGTAATTTACACTTTTTCATAAAATCCCCATTCCGAGAACATGCAATATATCTTTCGCATGCATTCTCATTTCTTATATATCCAAGTATTTCGCTTCGAATTCATCCACCGGTATAGGTTTGGAGAAATAATAGCCCTGGAAGCCGTCACAGCCCTTTTCCTTTAGGAACATAAACTGCTCCTCCGTCTCCACTCCCTCGGAGATAACCCCCATACCCAGTGCCTGCGCCATGGAGATAATGGAATTGATTACCGCACGGCTTCGCTCCAGTTCATCCGTCTTTCGCAAATACAGCGTATCAATTTTCAGAACATTTGCCCTAATATCCTTCAGCATACTCAGAGAAGAATAGCCGCTTCCGAAGTCATCAATTTCTACCTCAAAGCCATATCCCTGCAACTTACGCAAGGTCTCCTTATGCTGTACATCATCAGACATAACCGTGCCTTCCGTAATCTCCAATTTCAGGTTCGCAGGATCGATTTCATATTGCTCCACCAGCGAAGTAAATTCCGCATATAGGTCTCCGTAATAAAAGTCCTCTGTGGAAATGTTCACGGAAATACTAAGCTCTGACCGGCCTCTTTCCTTCCACTGTCTGAGCTTCTTCGCCGCCAGTTCCCACATATATCGGTCCATCTGAATAATCAGACCGGTCTTCTTAATTACATCAATAAAGTTTGCCGGGAACACCAATCCTTTTTCCGGATGTCTCCAGCGTACCAGCGCCTCCGCTCCCATCAGACTGCCGTCTGCTGCTATCTGGGGCTGTAGGAACATATCGAACTGGCGATTCTGGATAGCATGACGAAACTCTTTTATGATAGTTTTTTCATGCAATATCTGCTCCATCATCTTGATGTCGTAGTAGAACATGTTTTTCTGATAATCACCGTCCTGCGCCTCAATGGCCATACATGCTTTTTCAAACATTACGCGAGGATCTTCCGTAGGATCGGTGATGCGGTAAACACCGATGGTAACCTGCATTTTATAATTAACATTATCTACCACATATTTCAGCTTACCCTTACTGTCTGCGGCAAGCTCCTGATTGAAGTTATCCTTTTCAATCAGCATCGCGAATTTATCCTTCTCGATCTTACCCTGAATGCAGGTATCGTCATCCGTATATTTCAAATCCGCTGACTGTGCCATCAAAAGCTGAATACCGGTCTCCTCACCGAACATATCGCTGACCTGCTTCAAATTCCTGAAGCACATACAAATCATATACCGCTCCGTATCCGGGTCGTTTTTAAAAATTTCCTCTGCCTTCTGGAAAAAGTATTCGCTGTTGTAGAAGCCTGTCTGCTTATCATGGGTCGCAAGATACTGCTCCTCACGAAAGCGCTTAATCTCCTCGGTACGGTCCGACAGCATGTAGGAACAGCCCTTACGCTTACCGTTCATGCCCCGCAGCCACTGGAATTCAACCATAAAATGCTTGTCTTCACCGTCAATGGTATAAATCTGCTCCCAAACGGCACCTTCTTCGCGCATCTTCTCGTTTTCTTCAAGCCACTTCTGGTAGAACCTTTCTATTTTTTCGCAGCTTTCTCTCTGTCCTATCCGAAACAATTCACGCGCCTTCATATTGGCAAAGGTACATTTTCCCTTCATGTCAAAGCAACAGAACGCGTTTGTATTATCCTCTACAAGTTCTCTTACTGCCTGATAGCTGTCATTGCTCTTATACATCCAAATACCGATACAGGCTATCACAGACGCTGACAGCAACACCGCCACTATGATATATATAGCTTCCATGGTCCGTTCACCTCATAGAATTTTGTAATATAGAGCTATTCTATCATATATTCAGAAAACTTTCCAGACAATCTTTCTGTTTTCAGCCAATCCAGGCTAGGATATTTTTCCCATTGTCCGTACTATTTCGATTGCTCCCATGAGACCGTAAGGCTCCAGTAAATACTCCGTACAATACTCACCGGCAGTGGGGCAAAAGCTTGCATCACTTGTATTTGCGGGCTTTTTCTTCAGATGAAAGGGACCCATCATATTCCGGGGACTTCCTACAAGTTCCACCTCAATCCTGTTTTTTCCCGGTTGCATCCATTTTCCCACCGACAGTTCCCGCTCATAATCCCACGGCAGGATAATTTCGTTATCGTTGACGCGCACTTTAACGCAAATCGCCTTTGTTTCGGGCAATCTCATCCAAACCTGTATCTCTTCCGGCAGTTTTTCGCTCTCATCTTCTCCCGATACCGTTTCCGCAGACAGCTCCGCCGGATTATGCGCACACTGACAAATCTGATATTCCATCTGGTAAATAATGCTTCCGCAATAGTGCTTAAAGCCTGCTTCTGTCCAGTTACCCACCGGAAGCTTCTCCGGCAGTTTCACAAGGCATCTGTCGAGACGGACACCGAACTCTCCCTCCAAATAAAGGTTTTCCAGTTCCATATCGTTGCGATAGCCGCAGGAAAGCACCAGACGGTTCTCTCCCTTTACAACCCCGTGCAATTTGCACTTTCTGATTTCCTTATCCAGTAAATAACCCGCATCCCTCCATTCCAAGGCTTCCCCATTCAGGCTCACGCAAAAGTCCTCCGGACGTTCCATGGCGAGATAAATCTCCTCAAAGCTCTGCTCTGCCTCAAAAGTAAAGCAAAGCTCCATGGAAAAGCCGTCCCTCTCATGAGGAAGTCCAATCCACTTATAGCGCTGTTCAATGCCGTTGTGATAATTGGCACGCATCCCCAGCTCTTCCCGCAGTTTTTTTTGTACCTGCCAGATTTCCTGCGTTTCAGACCAATTGCCCTCCGCATATTTCACACGACACATGTCAAGAGGCAGCACATTCTTCCGGTCCGTGCGGTAAGAAAAAGGTCCCTCAAATCTTTCTGCCAGGGTCGGCATTTTCTCGAAATAATATACCGCAGAGCCGCTCTTTCCAAGCCGTACCGGCAAAGAAATTCCGTTGATACCGTTCTCATACCCCGTTTCCGGTACGATCTCACCGCTAAGAAGCTCCATTCTGTGTATTGTTGCGCAAAAAGAAAGTTTTACCGTAACCTCTGCGCCTTCCGCCCGACTGTTATTTACCAGGAACAGATAGTACTTATCTCCATCACATCGAAGCTGGTAAAGGACGTCCTTACACTCCTCTCCGGCTCTATCCTCAATCCGCACCGTACGAACCGTTTCCAGTTGTGCGGCAAGTGCCTGCCTGCTTTCCGTCCGCACCCAGTTTTCATGGGTTGTCAGCTTTGCAAGCAGCCCGGCTTCCCCGTTGCTTCCTCCCACCAAAACCGGATTTTCTCCCAATACATAAACTTTTCCGCCCTGCTCCAAAAAGGCAAGCAGCAGCTTACAGGTAGACTCCAGTATGGTTTCGGATTCTGCCAGGACCACTGCCTCATAAGAAGCCCTGCCTATAGCCAAAGCAGCGGACTCCACGCTGCCGAACTGCTCCATCAGCAGTTCGTCTCCCAAATCGCAATCCAGGTGCATGCGTTCCAAGAATTCAATCAGTTCGTTAAATCTGTCACCGCGCTCGTTAATTCCCGGCACATCCCGCTCATTGCGGCGCACGGGGTTACCGTAGGGATTGACGCCCAGACGGGACCATGCGGTGGAAACAGGGTGCACCAACAAAATTTTCCGTACAGCCTCTCCCTGCTCCAGCACTACCGACAACCTGGCAAAATAGTCGTCCACAATTTTATTATCCATCCACCAGTTGGTGTTATAGTTAAAGGACGGGGGATAATCCCGCTTCCTGCAGCCTCTCAGGCTGTACAGCATCAGATGCTGACAGCGGCGGTTTACGCCCAGCACATACTGCCAGTCTCCCATCCATTTTTGTCCTTCAAAAGTAAATTCCCATCCGGTGCAGCCGTAAGTCTCTGAAAGCACCGTTTTTTTGCCCAGCTGACTTGCCACACTGGTACACTGCTTTACCGTCATGTATTCCCTTGTCTGCTCACACAGCATATCGATTCCGGGTACATGCTGATACCGGTAATTTGGCATAATGGCGCCATTGACTCTGGTGGACAATCCCAATTTGTCCTCCTGTAGGAAATGCCCCGTGAAAAGCAGGTTATTTTCCTCGCACCACTGCCCTAAAACCTGAAAATAGCTCTCGCCGTATCGCCTTGCCACACATTTCCAGTAGTCATGTCTCACCTTACGGGAGCCCTCTCCATGGAAATAAAACAGCGGCAAAACTTCATAAAAGTCATATCCAGCATTCTGTTTAAAATATTCCCCAAATCCGTAAGTCCAGGGAATCCAGCTCTTTGTCTCGCCAAAAGCTGAAAACCTGTCGTTCAGGCTGGGCTCATCCGTAAAGATACCGGGGATTGTTTTTCCGAATTCCTCTCCCACAGCCTGCTTATATTTCTCGTGGGTCTCGTTTATAAAACGACGCACACAATCCGGATTCAGATTGTCCGGCGGCGCCTCATGATTAAACCATTCACTGGGGCCGGAAACCGCAAGCCGTACCACAAGCAGTACCTCATCCTCTTCGAAGTTCTGGCACTCCTGCATGGGAAGCCGCTCGTAAGACAAAATTCCTTCCGGACGCGGAATCTCCGTATTTTCCAAACAGACCGCATCAGTCAATTTCGCCCGATACACTGCAACAAGTCCCACGCTGTCATCAGAAAAAGCTTCACGGCTGCAGATTTCCTGCTCATACACTCTTGTATATTCGGTAGCTGAAAGTACCTCTAAGGTAAGACCCTTACAACGGTAAGCGTCTCCCCCGGAGGTTACCCTGCCACCGGCCGTTCCGGAGGGCCAGCGATCCTCATCATAAAGCCACGCATACAGTCCCTGTGCCTTCGCCTCATCCACCACAGCCTTTACACAGTTCATCCATTGCTCCCCGAGATAGTCTGTTTCCAGACCGATTCTGGAATGGATAAAAAAGCCGCCTACACCGGCCTGCTTCATCTGTTTTACCTGACTTCTTAATTCTTCCTCATCCATTTTACCGTTCCATGACCAAAAAGGTATGGAACGCTTATCCGCACCGGGATTTCGGAATTCCTCTTTCAGACTGCCGTTCATCCGCCGGAACCTCCTTTTTCTTTAATCCTCCAATTCCATCTGACAGTATACAATCTTATCTCTGTCCCAGGAGAATACAACTCTGATTTCGTTCTTATCATTACAGATAACAGAGGGGTAGCCGAAATTTGCATCACCCTCACCCAATACGCAAAGCTCCTCGAAGGTATCACCGTTATCCTTGGAAATTGCCAGTACAAGAGGTGTTCTTGCTCCCTTATAGTAGTTGGGATAATTTTCTCTGGGGTTATATGCCAGAATAATATTACCGTTGTTCATCCGCACCAGATCGATACCGCTGTTATTGTTGGGAAGTCCGGTATCGTACGCTAAAGACCATGTACGTCCGCCATCTGTGGAATCACTGCGGAAAATGCGGGAACTGGTACTTCTGCAGAACATATGCACCGCACCGGTATCATCCTGCCAAAGAGTAGGCTGAATGATTCCTTTGCCGAACAGATGGTGCTTGTTGTACGCTCTGTGAACCGTCAGCATATTCAATTCCACACGTTTTACGGGAACAAGGTCGCTGGCCGACCATGTCTTACAGTCGTCTGTAGATATATCCACGAATGCATCCCACAAATTTCCCTCCAGGGAAGCAGGTGCCAGAACCGTTCCGTCCTTTAAGCGGATAGGCTTATTCTTTACGGGACCTCTTCCGCCGCTCTCGTCGCCTTCTACCAGTTCCTTAGGCTCTGTAAAGGTTGCTCCGTTATCCTTACTCTCCACATACCATGTCTTCCAGATGGAGATTGACTCACCCACCTTGTAGAACAGGATAATGGTATTGTCTTCCTTCAAAAACAGTACGGGATTCCACATTGCCACGCCGCGCACATCAATCAGCTTCTTAGGCTCCTCCCAAGCACCGTCGATTCTTCTGGACATCCAGATTGCCACATCATTACCCTTCTCCCAGCTTCCGCCAAACCATGCCGCCATTACATTTCCGTCACTCATCTGTACCACTGTAGCTGCATGACCGCTGTCAAAGCCCTTGTCATCTCCGGTAATAACTTCCTTTACAAAATTTTTTACCTTCATAAATCTGTCTCCTTTTAATAGCTTCATATAGTTATAATAAGCCCCAAGCGGCTCTTTGCCAAGACCACTTGGGGCATTTGTTTATAACCTGTGTTTACACATTACTGTGCCTGTACTCTTGCGTAAGCATCGTTGTAAATCTGTTCCAGCTCTCTTACGCCCATTTCCTCACACTTCTTAATGATGTTATCCCACTCGCTGATTTCGGTCTTACCCATGATGTACTTGTCGTACTCCTGCTCCAGCATGGTATTCATCTCAACCAGGATATCTTGGATTCTCTCAGACTCCTCTGCGGTAAAGGAAGGGGTCATCATAGGTGCATGATAAGCCTCATCGTTGTTTACGATTTCCCAGTACTCATCAACCAGTTCACCCCAAGTGCCGTGAATCTTCTGCAGTTTGAACTGAGTCTCAGTGTTACATGCCCACAGGGACCAATCCAGCTTGGTAATACCAAGGTCAGAGTAAACGCCATAGTAACCAGCAGGCTGTGCATCCTTGAACTGCATTACATACTCCTCGATAAACTGAGGCTCGCCGTTCTCATCATACTCGAAAGAAACGCCCTCTACACCGTAGTTGGAGATGTCGGAACCTTCCTGGGAATACATCCAATCGATGAACTTAATAATTTCTTCCTTGTTTTCAGCCTTTGCGTTCATAGCATACAATCTTCCGGGAAGGATGGTCTCGTAAGTAATTGCACGACTCTTACCAAAGCTGTTTGCAGGAATCTTCAAAATCTGAAGTTCTGCATTCTCGCAACCCTCTACCTTCTGCAGGGTGTTGGTATAGTTCTGACCGAAACCACTGTTATCACAGAAGAAGAAAGATTCGCCGCTACACATGTTAGCTTCCAAAGTCTGAGCGGTAGTTGTCTGATACTCAGGATCCAGAACGCCTGCCTCATAAGCACGGTTCAAATAATCCAATACCAACTTGAAGTTCGGGTTTGCCTGACCGAAGATATACTTATTCTCGTCGAAGTCAAAGTACATACCGTAGCCTGAACCCAGCATATATGCGGTACTCTCAAACAAACGGATGGTTCCTTTTCTACCGGTCCAAGGGGTACTGTCAGGATACAGCTCTTTCAACTTGGTCAAAGCATCCAACAGTTCTTCCCAGGTGGTAGGCAACGGAATGTCGTGCTTCTCCAAAAGGTCGGTACGGATAACGGGACCGTAGCCGTTTGCTGCCTCATTTCTTGCTACAACAGGGAACGCATACAGTTCACCGTCAATGAGGTAGTTCTTCATGTTGGGATACTCCTGCCAGAACTTGTAGAAGTTAGGCATGGTCTCCTCATTTACATACTGCATCAGGGGCTCGAAGATTCCCTCTGTACCGTAGGTAACAAGGTCACCGGTGCCGATGTAAATCATATCCGGGAAGTTGTTTGTACCAAGTACGATGCTCTTCTTCTCCTCGTAGCTTGCGTTAGGTACGATTTCAATCTTGATGTCTACATTTGTCCTTTTGAAGATTTCCTCATGAGCGGGTGCATCATTCTTCAAGGGCTGATTTGCGTTATCAGACATCATGATGGTAAGCTCAATAGGGTTCTCGGAAACAAGAGAGCTTGCGGTCTCTCCTCCGGTGCTGTCTGCAGCTGCAGAAGACTGCGCTGTGCTTGACTGTGTTGATGATGCTGCTGCAGAGGAAGATGCAGGTGCTGTTTCCCCACCACAGCCGGCAAGACTTGCGGAAGCCAACATCACGGTTGACAATACAGCTGCCATTGTTTTCAAATTCTTTCTTTTCATAGTAACCTCCTTTTTATCTATAAGTTCCCCAAACCATTATGCAGAACTTATTTTCACGTTAACCTTTTACCGCACCGACCATGACACCCTTGGTGAAATATTTCTGCAAGAACGGATATACCAGCAGAATCGGTACAATAGAAATAATGATAACTGCGTATCTGTAATTGACTACGGATACGTTTGCCAGACCTGTTACATCTCCGGCCTCTGACATATCGCTTCCGATAACGATGTCTCGCATGATTACCTGTACCGGGTACTTTTCCTTAGAGTTCAGGTACAGCATCGCCGGGAAATAACTGTTCCAGTGTCCCACCGCGTAATATAGCGTCATAGTTGCCAAAATCGCCTTGGAAAGCGGCATAGTAATCTTGGCAAAAATCTGAATGTCATTTGCACCGTCCAAATAAGCCGACTCCGTCAGAGATTCCGGTATGGAACTGAAGGACGTTCTCATAACAATCATGTTGTAGGTACTGATTGCGGAAGGCAGGATAACTGCCCACATGGTATTCATAATTTTAATGTTGTTGATAACCAGATACAGCGGAATCATACCGCCACTGACAAACATGGTAATAGTAACAAAAACCGTCAGCACACCTCTTCCGTAAAAATCTCTTCTGGACAAGGGATAAGCACACATTGCCGTGATAATGACATTAATTGTCGTTCCGACCACCGTATAGAGGATTGTATTCTTGTAACTGGTCCAAATGTCAGGATTTGCAAATACTCTGGCATAGGCTTCAAAATTAAGCCCCTTAGGAAGGAATGTAACCAATCCCTGATTGATGAACTCCGCTGAGCTGATGGATACAATAAACACATAAAACATGGGATAAAACATGATAAATGCCACCACACAAAGCAGGGAATAGTTTATCACGTTAAAAACCTTGCTTCCGAAGCCTTCCGGCTTCTTACCCTGTTTCCCTTTTTGCATTTTACTTCCTCCTTACCAAAGACTGGTTTCACTCAGTTTCTTGGAAAGCATATTCGAGGTTGTTAAGAAAATGAGTCCCACAACCGTCTGGAACAAGCCCACCGCTGTCGAGTAACTGTAATCAGCCTTCAAAATACCGCGTCGGTAAACATAGGTTGAAATCGTATCTGCTGTTTCGTATGTCATACCGTTATACAGCAGAATAATCTTTTCATATCCCAGCGTCATCATTCGTCCCAACTGCATAATCAGCATAATGGAGATGGTGGGCGTAATCGCCGGCAGGGTAACATGCCAAATTCTCTGGAAACGGTTTGCGCCGTCAATTTCAGCCGCCTCAACAAGCTGGGAATCTACCGCCGTCAGGGCCGCCAGATAGATAATCGAATTCCAACCGCAGGACTGCCAGATACCGGAGGCGGTAAACACAGTTCTAAACCATTCCGGCAAAATCAAAAATTGAATTTTATCAAAGCCTAAGAATGCAATAAGCTGATTAATGACACCGTCCAGGGACAGGAAGTTATGCAACATACCGCAGATAACTACCGTAGAGATAAAGTGGGGCAGATAGCTGACCGTCTGCACAATTCTCTTAAACTTGCTGTGGCGCACCTCGTTTAACATCAGCGCCAGCAAAATCGGTATCGGAAATCCCCAAACCAATCCGTACAAATTCAGCATCAGGGTGTTGCGGACCAGTTTCCAGAAATATTCGTCAAAAAGGAACTTCTCAAACCACTTAAATTTTACCCAAGGACTTCCCCATACACCCTTTGCAATTTTATAGTCTTTGAATGCTATCAGCACACCGTACATGGGCGCATAACAAAATATAATGTAATACAGAATCGGCAGTGCAATCAGCACATACAACCATCTAGAGCGTTTTATTTTCTTCCAACGCTGTGCGCCGGTAAGCCGATGCTTTGAAGCTGTCTTTGCCATACTCTTACTTCGCCTTTCTTCCTTCCTTGTAGTAAGCCAGCATCGCCTGTGCCAGCTCATTCATCATCGAAACCTCTTCCTTAAAGGTATCCGTAAGTCCCCCGTTATCCTGTCTTCTGGAACAGGTAGTCATCGGAATTCCCTCTATCGTCTGTAAATGGTACTTTGCATTGACCGGATAATACTGCCTTTCAATCAAAGATGCCAATGTCAGATAGTCCTGCAAATATGTAATATTCTCATCACTGTAATTTTCACACAATACCGCGTACAGTTCGGGGTGGAAATTTGCCATTACGCCGCAAAATCCGAATGCACCGTTCCTCAGGGAATCAAGTAGGGTGGTTGTGTTTGCGTTATACAATTTCAAATTTGTACCAGCAACCACCCGCAAACGTTCTTCAATCAAGCGAGCATCACAACAGGTATCCTTTAAAAAATGAAACCGCCCGGTTTTAGCACACTTCTCCAGATTCTCTAAAGAAATCAGCCGCTTATACGGATAAGGGCATTCATAAAATCCGAGGGGAATATCTGTATTGATGCTGTCTACAAAATTCATACACCGTTCCAGCCACACCTCGTCACTTTCCCCTTCGGCAGCAAACTCATTGGTGATCAGGATAATCGCATCCACACCCGTTTTCGCTAAGCGGTTTGTCTCCTGAATCTTTTCTTCCCAGGTTTCAGCGATGTTTCCGGAAGCAATCACCGGCACTCTTCCCGCCGCTGCTTTCACAACCGCTTCAGCAAGCTGTACCCGCTCTTCCGTAGACAGGTAATACATCTCGCTGGACTGACATACTGCAAACAGACCGTCACATTTATGCTCTATGTACCAATTTACCAGATGCTCCACCGCATTATAGTCAATTCCTCCATCCTCTGAAAATGGAGTCAACATAACCGGCCAGAC
Source organism: Acetatifactor sp. (assembly GCA_045546495.1). Lineage (GTDB taxonomy): Bacteria > Bacillota > Clostridia > Lachnospirales > Lachnospiraceae > Acetatifactor. Next base: position 18,220 of record JAZQCX010000055.1, read on the forward strand.
ACCTCCCGGAAATTTCGTTTCACTCATAATTGTTCCTCGTTTTTCTGTTTTATTGTTCATTATTTATGAACGCGGTTCATTATTCATTTTAATTATATCATCTGTATAGTCATTGTCAATAAAATTTTTAGAAAAACGGGCGTTTTTTATAAACAATGCCCAAACGCTGCTGTAACGCGGTAACGCACTCGTGTGCTATCTGACAGAAAAAAGCACCCAAAATCCACAATACATGGATTTTGGATGCTTCTGGTTGTCCTTTTTCCTACAGCATCATTTTCAACATATCTGCTCTATCCTGTAAAAGCTTCGCCAGCTCTGCCAGTCTCTCATCAGACATTCTGAGGGACGGTCCCGAAATACTCCAGGCAGCCACCACTCTGCCCTCCGAATTTCGCAGAGGAACCGCCACACAACGGATGCCGTACTCATGCTCCATATTATCAATGGAGTATCCCATTCGGCGTATCCTTTCAAGCTCCTCCCTAAGTCCCTTTTCGTCCATAATGGTATTGGGCGTAAACTGCACAAGCTCCTCAGAGAGTACATCCTTTACCAGCTGCTCGGAGCTGTTCGCCAGAATCGCTTTACCGATTCCCGTACAGTATAACGGCGCCGTCAGCCCGGTCATATTCCTTCCGCCTGCAGAATCCGAGGGAAAAACACCGTCCAGATAAATAACCTCTGTGCCGTTTGGTACCGCAAGGTACACTGCCTCCCCAACACTGTTCGCCAGCTTCTTCATATACGGTCCCACCACATGACGCACATCATTGTTGCGGTAAAACTGATTGCTCAGTTCCAGAACCCTGACGCCCAGATGATATTTGTTGGTTACGGGATTTCGTTTCACCAGTCCGCATTCTTCATAGGTCGACAGCATATTATGCACAGAGCTCTTTAACAGACCGCTTTTTTCCGCCAGCTCCGTTACCCCAAGCTCCGTATCCTCCTCTGCGAAATAAAACAGCAGCTGAATCGCCTTATATAGGGATTTTACTTTCACTTGCTCGGGAATCTGTATTCCATCCTCTTTGGTCGCTTTTTCCATTGGTTTCTCCACCTTCGGATATTTTCTTACATTGCATAATGTTTTATCATTATATCACACTCCTTTTATTTGTCCAAATATTTTCTTCCCGTCTTTCAAAAAGCGCTCCTACCGCGCCATATCCGCCCCGGGGAATACGCTGTAATGTTGTCGGGAGGCAGGTGTGAGGATTTCTTATGTGCGCAACTTTGGAATAAGGTTCGTGTTTTTATGCGCCTGAACAAAAATTGAGCTGCGTCCGACTGCGAACACAGCTCTTATTTTTGTACCGGCTCATAAAAAGCACGAACTATCGTAAATTCAAAAGTAAGCACATTAGAAATCCCACATTTCCCGACCCAACATTACAGCGTACTCCCTGGGCGGACAAGGCGCGGTAGGAGCGTGTTCACTCACGGTGCCTTTCGCTAGCCTACCTTATAGCCCTGTCCCCAAACCACTCTCAAAAATCTGGGATTCTGAGGATTCTCCTCAATCTTTTCACGGATATGGCGAATGTGTACCGCAACGGTGTTGTCCACGCCAACCGGCTCCATATGCCAGATTTCCTCGTATATCTGGCGGTTAGATAATACTCTGCCCGGCTTTTCCATCAAAAGGTGCAAAATCTTATATTCCGTAGGGGTTAAATCCACCCTGTTTCCGCCTACCTTAACCAGCTTTGCGGTATCATCTACCTCAATACCGTCCATCCTGATTATCTTACTCTGTCTGCCGCTCTCCCGTACAAGCCTCTTGTAACAGCGCAACTGCGCCTGAATTCTCGCCACACTTTCCAGTACGGAGCAGTCACCGCCCACACAGTCATCTGCCCCTGCATTCAATGCCATAATCCGCAATATCTCATCATTTGCCTCCGGCATTACAAGAATGGGCTTTCCGCTGATCTGCCGAAGTGCGGAAATCTGTGCAAGCCCCTCCGCCTTGTTTTCCTGTCCAAGGGCCAGCAGAACCATGTCTGCATCTTGTTCAAATAATCTGCAAACTTCTTCCCGTTCTTCTACCTGCAGCACCTCAAAGCCGTTACCCTGCAGCACAACCTCCAAAGCCTCTCCTCCGGCCTTGCCGTAAATCAAAATCATTTCCTTTCCCGTTTCTCTCATGACTCCCTCTCATTCTGCTGCCTTCACAGCATCCTATTCTGTCATATGGTCAAACTCAATCTCCCCAAACCGGATTACATACTTCTCCGGCAATGTACCGCCATACAGCATACCGGTAAATTCCGTTTCATCCTTCATGATAACATCCACTCTACCGCTCAGTTCCCGTCCGAAGGCACCGCCGCTGTACCGATAAGCATCCGTGTAAGACAGCAGTTCCAAAAGCTCAGCAATCTCTTCCCTGTCCGTAATTTTCAGAATAATCTGCTCATCCTTGGTATCCACAGCCTTAATATATTGCTCAGCATCCTCCGGATATACGAACTCTGTTCCGTTATAGTACTCCACAACGGTTTGCTCATTAAACTCTCCGGTGCCACCGTACACTTCAAAATGCTCTCTGGCATATTCCACCGGATCGATACCTTCCGCAATCATCTCCGAATACCACAGACCCATGTAGATTTCCAGTCTTTCAACATCCTCCGGATTTATGGTATCCGCGAACTCGCCGTAGCCCCACTCACGAAGCGCCTCTCTTGTGTGAGTCATCTCCTCGTACACAACCAGCTGTCTTCTTTGCTGCCTATCATTTGCACTAATGCCGATTCTGGCAAGAATCCGGCTGCCCTCACAAATAAACAGCTCCGGCTGTTCTTCCAAATCTTTATTGTAGGCATCGATCAGCTTTCCAAAGCTTTCCCGGGTCTGCTTCGTTCCGATTTCCAGCTGATGGGACATGTAATCCCTGCTAAAGGACACACCGGTCGCCTCCGCCACTGTCTGCTCCGGCACCCGATAATAAGCATCTGTATACTCCTTGGAAGACAGTATCCTCAATGCAGCCTCTACATCATCGTTATATACATAATAGCTCCTGTAATAGCTTCTTCCGTTTTGCAAGGTTACCTTGGTCAGTATTTCTTCCCCTCGCACATTGTTATCCGTCCGCTCATCCACACCGGATGCACGGACTCCGTCAATCCATTTCTGGTCCTCCACTGCCGTTTCCAAAAAGTCATAGATTGCGTCCGTATCGGTGTAATGCATATCCCTCAATGCACTCACATCATTGTAATAATAATTCTGCAGGCTGTTTCTGTCCGGTGCCATTACGGACAGCTCAGCAATCTTTTCCTTAGCAGGTAAATAGGTATCGTATCCTAACCAATCCTGGCTGAAGCAGAAGCCTGTTACCAGAACACTTGCCATAGTTGCCAGCATCAACAGCTTATGGGAAAAGAACGCCCTGAATTCCATTCGGAAAATAATATCCATAACACCAAAAACCAGAATTCCCACCAGCAGGGCTCCAAACACTGCCCACAACTCCGCCGCACCATTTCCTGCCCAGTCGCCGGTCAGCGCGTAGAAGAAAATCCAACCGCTCATTCCTGCCCCGAAAGCGGTCAAAATCTGTACCGCAAAGCAAACAGGTTTATTCCGCACACCGGTCTCCGCCAGTTCGGAGGAGCGCTTTAAATACAAGAACAACGCTACCACGCCCAGCAACAGCGCGATTACCAGATTTACCGCAAAGCAGATACCGAATCCCGGTTCCCCGTATGCAAGCTCGGAACGACTACTTAAAAGATAAATAGAAGATACCGCCGGTGAAGCATACATCAGCTTTTCTGCAACACCCCCTACTCCCGGCACGTAGGTATTGAAATAAACCATCCGGAAGCTGTCCACCAATGCATACAGGGCAATCACCCCGATTCCCATGACGCCGGACAGCATCATACTGTTTAACACATTTCCGCTGAGCATAACCGCTACCAACACCAAATGATAAATCAGCAGAAACGCCACGAGAAGGCTCACTGCGGACAACAGAGCATCCCCCACCAGCTTTCCAACGGTCAGCTGTTCAAAATTCCGGGTAATCAGGGCATCCAGATTGGTTCCTGCCATATACTCAGCCCGTAGCTGTCCCAGTTGGGTCACTCCCATAATCACAGTAATGGTAAAGAAAATTACAAAGGGAATAAACCAAATCAGGAAGCCGTTGAGCCAGCCCGCTACAAACAAGGTCCTGCGCTTCACGGGCATACTGTGGTAATTGTCCACCATGTTACGGTGAAACAGATAACGGAAACTTGCAAAACCCACAATCAATGCACCCACACCTGCAATTAAGCCTCCCATAATACAGAGTGGCCCCACAAAAAAACTACACATATCCGCTGCCTTACGGAACAGCCACGCATTGGTACTGTCGTCAATATAATAGCCTGCGGCTCCTGTAGAAAGCATGAAGGTAACGGGCATAGCCAAAAGATTGCCCAGAATGGACAGCACCAGCATCCATTTTTTATGTCTGAAATCTTCCCACATTATCTTAAAAAAGCAACGTTTTGATGTCATAGCCCTTCACCTCCGTTTCACTGATAAATATCTCTTCCAAGGACAGAGGAAGCAGCTCATAGAATACAGGAGAAAGCTGTTCCATAAACGCTTCCGCCTCTTCCCGTTTTCCTCTTACCGTAATCGTATACAATGAGCCTCTGTTATTGAGGCTTACAATATCCATTGTATTTTTAATGTTTTCCAGCATCTCCTCTTCCTTAATGACACACTGGAGCTTATGGATGTTCAGCTTCATATCATCAATATCCTTCTCCAAAAGGATACCTCCCTGATGAAGCAATCCGACGTACTCACAAATATCCTCCAACTCCCGGAGATTGTGGGATGCAATAATCGGTGTCAGCCCACGCTCTTCAATTTCCTTTACGAAAAGCGTTTTTACCGCCTGACGCATTACCGGGTCCAAACCATCAAAGGTTTCATCACACAGAAGATATTTGGTACCTGCGCAGATACCGCAGAGAATAGACAGCTGCTTTTTCATACCTTTGGAAAAGGTGTTGATTTTCCGCTTGGGGTCTAACCCGATTTTTTCCATCAGGTCTTTCCAACGTGCAGTATCGAACTTAGGGTAATAGGTCTCATACAGCTTTACCATATCCCTAGGCGTACCGTTCTTGAAAAAGTACTGGCTGTCCGATATGTAGAACAGTTTTTCCTTCACAGACGGGTTATCATATATGGGCTCTCCGTCAATCAGAATTTCACCCTCATCCGGTCTTAAAATACCGGTCAGCATTCTCAAAAAGGTAGACTTCCCGGCACCGTTGGTTCCGATGAGCCCGAATACATGTCCCTCTTCTATATGTGCATCGACACCGTCAATTGCCCTGATATCCCCAAAGCTTTTAGACAGTCTTTTTACCTCGATCATTTTTTCTCCTCCTCATAAATCCGATTTATCTCTGTTATGAGCTGTTCCTTCGTCAGTCCGGCATCTCTGGCTTTTGCGGAAACCGCTCTCCACTCTTCGAGCATTTTCGTATTTTTGCCTTCCCGCCATTCTGCCTCCGGTGCCACAAAGCTACCCCGGCCCGTAACCGTATACAGATAGCCTTCCTGCTCCAAATGATTATATGCCCGCTGGATTGTATTCGGATTGAGCGACAGCTCCATACCCAGACTTCTGACACTGGGCATTTTCATGTTTTCCTCTAATGCCCCGCTAACAATCAGATGCTCCAGCTTCTCTATAACCTGCTCATAGATAGGTCTTTTATCTCTGTAATCCAGCAGTATCATGAACTCTCCTTCCTCGCACATCATTCTAAGTGTATTAAGAGGCTTAATACACTTAGAATATAGCATAGGCGACTTCGGTTGTCAACACCAAAGTCGCCTGTAAATTAACCTTTATCTAAAAGACTTCTTATTTCCGCTAAATCAAGACCATAAGTTTCTGTAAGCTTAGACTCTATTTCATCCTCCGTGCATCCCATATTCCTCAGCATAACTACAGCCCCCTGTATTCCCTGCTGTATTCCCTGCTGTATTCCCTGCTGTATTCCCTGCTGCAGTCCTTCCTCACGTCCGATTTCCAGCAGGGTCTTCTCATGCAGCTTCTCATCATATTCAAATATACTCATACTGATTACCTCCGCCTTATTCTTTTTCAGGAAGTCCGCAAGTATGCCTTCTCTGATACATTCTTCTACTGCCCTGTTTACCGCTTCCTCCAAGGACTGCTCCCTCTGGTATTCCCTGACACGCTCCACATACAGCATGTACTCCTTCAGGGTTCCGCACTTATTCAGCAATTCCTCGTTATATCCCGGATTGATGTTTATCTGGGTTACCACAAGCTCAAGGCTGGGATTTTCCTCGGCATGTACATATGCATCCGACAACTTAAACTTTCGTATCGCCGGCTGCGCATCCTCCCCGTTGTAAAACACAATGAACTTAGGATTGGGAAGTCTGATGATTCTGGTCGAATAAATATCCGAATCCTTATACAACGCAGAATAGGTTCGGGATACATAATCCAAGTCCCTAAGCGGAATGTTGGGGTTCACCGTAGACTGATGCTCGTACAGATTCAGCCGCATGTCAACAACGCAGGAGATATCGTTCTTTACCGACATATAAATTGCATTCTCCAGCGTGGCTATGGTAAGCTCCTC
>JAZQCX010000056.1:0-4985 GCA_045546495.1 Acetatifactor sp.
GTTGGGGTTCACCGTAGACTGATGCTCGTACAGATTCAGCCGCATGTCAACAACGCAGGAGATATCGTTCTTTACCGACATATAAATTGCATTCTCCAGCGTGGCTATGGTAAGCTCCTCCGGATTTTCATACCAGGTATCGTTAATCCCGTTATAAAGGTGCAGCAATTCCTTCCTGTCGGAAAACAGCATACGGAATACCGTGTCCTTGTAGTTACGCTTTGCCGCAGTAGCGGCTTCCTGTTTTGTTTCTTTGTTCCTCATCAATTTCCTCCTTTTTTCAGGCTCATGCCCTGTGGTGCAGGAGGAAATCCGTCCTCTTTAAAATCCGAAACTCCCTCTCTGCTTTGTCTGTTGAAATAAAAGCATCGAAGTTCCGTGATTCCAAGAATATGAGACATGGTAGATTTACCACAGTGATAGAAAATAGAATTTAAATGCTTTGGTTTATGGTAACACATTTGGGGGCGGATGACAATCACTCTTTGCAATCCCATCCGCTCTATAAGCCATTGAACAAAGAATCCTCTTGCGGACTCTCTCGTCGAGCGCGGTGGTGACAGTGCCATTTTTCTTATGCTCGACAGGGCGCAACCGCAAGCACTCCGACCTAAAATAACATCTTTATTCCCCAGTAAATCACCCCCAAAACCCAACTGCTAAAAATCCCGTACAAAATCACCGGTCCCGCAATGGTAAAAATCTTACAGCCGATTCCGAAGACCTGTCCCTCTGCCTTATACTCGATAGCGGGAGCCGCCACGCTGTTTGCAAACCCCGTAATCGGCACCAGCGCACCGGCTCCTCCCCACTTTACAATCTTGGGATAAATACCGAAGCCTGTCAGCAAAACAGACGCCAACACCAGAATCAGGGAACACCAGCTTCCTGCAGTCTGCTTATCCAGTCCCATACCTGCCGCATAATTCAAAATAAACTGTCCGATGCAACAGATTATGCCTCCCACCAGAAACGCCTTCAACATTTGCAGACCAAGATTATGGGTAGGGGTTACCTCCTTCACATACTCCTGAAACTCTTTCTTTTCCATTTCGCTTACCTGTTTCATATTTTATATCTCCTTCTTTTCACTTTACCTTTGACAATCATTTACTAAAAAGTTTACCCTTCCTATACGATGGCTATTCTGTTCCCTTCTATATTTTCACAGTCTCTTTCGGATACGCTGTCCCTTCCCCCGATTCTGCTGTTTTCTGCTTTGAAACATTTCCGCCAAGAAATAATTTTCACCTCATACACAAATTTTTAGGACGAAATTTCGCATTTTTCTGTGGTTTGATTTTCGGTTTTTCCTATGCTATACTGAAATTTAGATTGTAAGAAAACTGTACTCGGAGGTATATATGCTGAAATATCTGAAGAAATATTGGTTTTTTGCTCTCCTTGCTCCTCTGTTTATGATTGGCGAGGTATGCATGGACCTGCTACAGCCCCGTCTTATGAGCACCATCGTAGACGAAGGTGTTCTTGGACTATCAAGCGGCGGCGTGGGTGACTTGAACCTGGTTATTACTACCGGTGTGAAAATGGTAGGCTTCGTAGTTCTGGGCGGATTCTTTGGCGTCATGTCCGGTGTATTCGCCAACCTTTGCAGCCAGAACTTCGGAAACGACGTAAGAAAGGATGCTTTCGGGAAAATCATGTCCCTGTCCTTCGAGCAGACAGACCGTTTCACCACAGGCTCACTGATTACCCGGGTTACCAATGACATTACCCAGATTCAGAATCTGGTTATGCAGTGTATTCGTGGCTTTGTCCGCACCACAATGCTGTTTGCGGGCGGCATCGTCAGCCTCCTTCTCCTGGATTTAAGCTTCGGCGTCGTAGTTGCCTGCGCACTGCCCTTCGTGGTTCTCTGCGCTGTCTTCTTCCTTTCGAAAGCAAATCCGAAATTTTACGTTTTGCAGGAAAAACTGGACAGAGTAAACAACGTCATGCAGGAAAACGTGTCCGGCTCCCGTGTGGTAAAGGCTTATGTTCGGGAACAATATGAACAGAATCGCTTTGAGAGCGCCAACGGAGATCTTGTGGGAACGCAGCTCGATATTCTGCTGTTATTTTCCTACATGACTCCCATCATGAACATTATCCTGAACGCTTCCATTGTAGCAATCATCAAGGTTGGTGCCATTCAGGTGGATGCAGGCGGGGTAACACCCGGTCAGGTTATGGCGGCTATCACCTACATATCTCAGATTCTAAATGCCGTTATGCGTATGACCATGATTTTCCAATCCGTTTCCCGTGGTATCGCCTCCGGCAGACGCGTTACCGAGGTTCTGACCTGTGAGCCTACCATCAGAGACGGCAGCTTCCTCGGACAAACCCTTTGCAAGGGACAGGTGGAATTTAAAAACGTTTCCTTTGCATACGCAGGTGCCAAGGAGCGGGAAATTCTGGACGATATTTCTCTTACAATCCATCCCGGCGAAACCTTTGCCATCCTAGGCTCCACCGGATGCGGGAAATCCAGTCTGGTAAATCTGATTCCCCGCTTTTATGATACAACGGAGGGACAGGTACTGGTAGACGGTGTAGATGTACGGGAATATCCGCTTAGGGAGCTTCGAAGTAAGATTGCCATTGCCCTGCAAAAGAGCGAGGTTTTCTCCACCACCATCGCTGAAAACATCCGTTGGGGTAAACCGGATGCTTCCCATGAAGAAATCCGAAAAGCAGCGGAAACAGCACAGGCCATGGAATTTATCGCAAACAAATCCGAGGGCATGGACACCCCCGTTACCCAAGGCGGAACAAGCCTTTCCGGCGGACAGAAGCAACGTCTTGCCATCAGTCGTGCTGTGCTGAAGAATGCAGAAATCCTCATTTTCGACGATACCACCAGCGCATTGGATTTAAAAACAGAAGCAAAGCTGTACGCTGCTTTAAAAAAAGATTATCCCGACATTACGAAAATTATCATCGCACAGCGAATTGCCTCCGTCAGGGACGCTGACCGCATCGCCGTGTTGGAAAACGGTAAAATCGTAGCCTGCGGCTCTCACACAGAGCTTCTCAACACCAGCGAGGTTTACCGCGATATCTACAATTCTCAGGCGAAAGGAAGTGATAACTGATGGCAGAGACAAGACAACAGCCGCCGAATATGAACAACTATAAGATTCCGGGCGCCAGAGGCGGCGGTCCCGGCGGCAGAAACCGGACTGTAGAAAAAGCAAAGGACAAAAAGGGAACTCTACGAAAACTGATTCGCTATTTCAGCGCAGAAAAGAAACGGATTTTGGTTCTGATGTGTTGCGTTGTTGCAACAGCTGTATCTTCCGTGTATACCCCCCGCCTGCAAAGTCAGGCAATCGACAGTATCTCGGAGGCTCGATACGAGGATTTGACTTACTACCTGATTTTAATGCTGGCATTTTACGGGATTATGAGCCTGTTCACCCTGTTTCAGGGACGCTTCAGCGCACTGCTCAGCCAGTCCATTGTAAAACGGATGCGAAATGACTTGTTTGAAAAGATTGTAAATCTGCCCATCCGTTATCTGGACAGTCATCCCCACGGCGATATTATGAGCCGCATGACAAACGATATTGAAAATGTATCCAATACGATTTCCCAGTCACTGAGCTCCCTTGTTTCCGGAGCATTGACTCTGCTGGGTACAGTATTTATGATGTTCTATTTATGTCCCGGACTGGCACTGCTTTCCTGTACCACCGTCATCCTGACGGTTTTTGCCACCAAGTTTTTATCCGGTGCCATGCGAAAGTTTTATCGAAAACGCCAGACACTTTTAGGTAGTCTGAACAGTACCGTGGAAGAAATGGTGGGCGGCTATAAAACCGTTGCGGCCTATGGCCGGGAACAGGCAGTCATCAAAGAGTTCTCCGATACTTCAAACGAGCTGACCCGTGTAGGTATCATCGCGGAAATTCTCGGCGGCTCCATGGGACCGGTGATGAACGTCATCAATAATATCAGCTTTGTTATCATCGCTGCCTTCGGCGGATATTTTGCAATTCAGGGTACCATTACCATCGGTGTTATTTCCGCCTTCATTATCTATGCGAAGCAGTTCGGTCGACCCATTGATGAGCTGGCGCAGATTTACGGTCAGATTCAGACTGCCATCGCAGGTGCTGAGCGTGTGTTTGGCATTATGGATGAGCCCTGCGAGGATAAATCCGGCAACTACAGCATGGAAAACACAAAGGGCGTCATTACCTTCAAAAATGTAAACTTCTCCTATGTGGAGGGACATCCCGTGTTAAAGGATTTCAATCTCTCCGTAAAAGCGGGGCAAAAGGTCGCTCTGGTAGGCTCTACCGGCAGCGGTAAGACCACGGTGGTCAATCTGCTGATGCGTTTTTACGACATTGACAGCGGCGAAATTCTTATTGACGGCACCAACATCAAGGATATTAACTGCGACGATTTGCGCCACAACACCGCCATCGTGTTACAGGACACCGTACTCTTTGCCGATACGGTAGAAAATAATCTGAAGTATTCCCGTGACGGTATTACAGACGCTGAAATGGAGGAAGCCGCAGCTCTCTGCCACTGCCACAAAATGATACAAAGATTATCCGATAAATACCAGACTCTGTTGACACAGGCCGGCTATAACCTGTCGCAGGGGCAAAGACAGCTTCTGTCCATTGCAAGAGCTTTTTTGGCAAAGCCAAAGATCCTGATTTTGGACGAGGCAACCTCCTCCGTAGATACCAGAACAGAGAAGCACATTCAGGATGCCATGGTGAAGCTGATGGAAAACCGTACCAGCCTGATTATCGCACACAGGCTTTCCACCATACAGGATGCAGACTGTATCGTTGTAATGGATCAGGGACGCATTGTAGAAACCGGAAATCACGAAGATCTGCTGGCCGCAAAGGGGCGCTACTACGACCTGTATATGACCCAGTTTGCAGGACAGGCGACGTAAAATCATTCCTCGATTTCCCGTCCCTCCCGACCTGCCTGGGCTATCAATGCCCTGT
>JAZQCX010000057.1:0-3001 GCA_045546495.1 Acetatifactor sp.
ATGAGCTGACCATCGGTTCTATCATGGGAATTAAAAAGATTACGGATTTTACCACTACAAGAATGGATACAGCTCCCTACAAGCGTGTGGAGCTTCATTGTCATACAAAAATGAGCGATATGGACGGTGTGTCCGAGGCAAAGGATATTGTAAAGAGAGCCTATAAATGGGGGCATAAAGCAATTGCCATAACGGATCACGGTGTGGTACAGAGCTTTACCGATGCAAATCATGTGTGGGATGACCTCTGGAAGGAGGAATCGGGTAAGCGCAAGGCAGCAGGAGAGGAAACCCCGGATATGCAGGATTTCTTCCGAATCCTCTACGGTGTGGAAGCTTATCTGGTGGATGATTTAAAAGAGATTGTAACCGGGGATGCAAAGCAGCCTTTGGAAAATGACTATGTTGTATTCGATATTGAGACAACCGGTTTTTCGCCTGTGAACAACCGCATTATCGAGATTGGTGCGGTGAAGGTATGCGGCGGAGAAATTGCGGATCGTTTTTCCACCTTTGTAAATCCTCAGGTGCCCATTCCCTTTGAAATTGAAAAACTTACCGGCATCCGGGATGATATGGTGGTGTCTGCGGATGTGATTGAAACGGTGCTTCCGGAATTCCTACGCTTTTGTGAGGGCTGTGTGCTTGTGGCACACAACGCTAATTTTGATATGAGCTTTATTATGGAAAATGCCAGAAGACAGGGATTTCCGTCCGATTTTACTTATATAGACACGGTGGGGATTTCCCGTATGCTGCTTCCGGGGCAGTCGAAGCATACCCTCGATGCGGTGGCAAAAACCTTAAATATTACCTTGGAGAATCATCACCGGGCGGTAGATGACGCCGAGTGTACCGCAAAAATCTTTGTAAAATTCCTGCAGATGTTACAGGAGCAGGGCGTGGAGCAGCTTGCGGATATTAATGCCATGGGTGCGGACAGCGTGGAGCTGGTGCGAAAAGCTCCTTCTTATCATGCCATTATTTTAGCCAAAAATGATTTGGGAAGAATTAATTTATACCGCCTGGTGTCGGAGTCTCATTTGACCTATTTTAACCGTCATCCCAGAATTCCGAAAAGTCTGGTGGAGAAATACCGTGAGGGACTGATTTTGGGAAGCGCCTGTGAAGCGGGAGAACTGTACAGTGCGCTGTTGGATGGGCAGAGCGATATGCAGATTGCCCGTCTTGTGAGCTTTTATGACTATCTGGAAATTCAGCCTACAGGAAACAATCAGTTTATGATTGCCTCGGAGAAGGTTCGCGATATTAATTCCGTGGAGGATATTCAGGAGGTTAACCGCAGGATTGTAAAGCTGGGAGAACAGTTCCATAAGCCGGTGGTGGCTACCTGTGATGTCCATTTCCTCGACCCGGAGGACGAGGTTTACCGTCGGATTATCATGGCAGGTAAGGGCTTTGCGGATGCGGACAATCAGGCGCCTCTTTATCTGCATACCACAGAGGAAATGCTGGAGGAGTTCTCTTATCTTGGCAGTGACAAAGCCTATGAGGTTGTAGTTAAGAATACCAACATGATTGCGGATATGTGTGAAACCATTGCACCCGTGCGCCCGGACAAGTGTCCTCCCGTCATTGAGGACAGCGACAAGACGCTGACAAAGATTTGCTACGACAAGGCGCATGAAATATATGGTCCCGATCTGCCGCAGATTGTTGAGGAAAGACTGCAAAGAGAACTGAATTCCATTATTAAGAACGGCTTTGCCGTGATGTATATCATTGCCCAGAAGCTGGTATGGAAGTCGGTGGAGGACGGGTATCTGGTTGGCTCCCGAGGCTCCGTAGGAAGCTCCTTTGTGGCAACCATGTCCGGTATTACGGAAATCAATCCGCTGAGTCCGCACTATTATTGCAGTAAATGTCATTATGTGGATTTTGAAAGCGAGGATGTAAAGGCATACGCGGGAACCGCGGGAATCGATATGCCGGATAAGGCATGTCCCGTGTGCGGAGAGCCGCTACACAAGGAAGGGTTTGATATTCCTTTTGAGACGTTCCTTGGCTTTAAAGGAGATAAGGAGCCGGATATTGACTTAAACTTCTCGGGAGAGTATCAGTCGAAGGCGCATAAATATACCGAGGTTATTTTCGGTGCGGGACAGACCTATCGTGCAGGTACTATAGCAACCTTGGCGGATAAGACTGCCTTCGGATATGTAAAGAATTATTACGAGGAGCGGGGAACTCATAAGCGTAACAGTGAGATAGACCGTATTGTGGCGGGCTGTGTGGGCGTGCGCCGAAGCACGGGTCAGCACCCCGGCGGTATTGTGGTTTTGCCTATCGGACAGGATATCAACTCCTTTACACCGGTACAGCACCCCGCAAACGATATGACTACGGATACGATTACCACACACTTTGATTACCATTCCATCGACCACAATCTGCTAAAGCTTGATATTCTGGGACACGATGATCCTACCATGATTCGTATGCTGCAGGATTTAACGGGACGCGATCCCCTGACGATTCCCTTGGACGGAGCGGACGTTATGAGTCTGTTCCAAAATACCTCGGCACTGGGAATTACGCCGGAGCAGATTGGCGGAACGGAATTGGGATGCCTCGGCATTCCGGAGTTCGGTACGGATTTTGCGATGAACATGGTAATAGAAGCACAACCTAAGTCCTTTTCCGACTTGGTAAGAATTTCGGGACTTTCCCACGGAACCAATGTATGGCTGGGAAATGCCCAGGACTTAATCCGCAGCGGTACCGCAACGATTTCAACCTGCGTATGTACCCGTGATGATATTATGACCTATTTGATTCTGAAAGGGGTAGAGCCGGAGAAATCCTTTAAGATTATGGAGGCTGTACGAAAGGGTATGGTAGCAAAGGGCAAGTGCGGTCAGTGGGAGGAATGGAAGGCGGATATGCTGGCCCATGACGTACCCCAGTGGTATGTGGAATCCTGCCAGAAGATTGAGTATATGTTCCCTAAAGCCCATGCGGCAGCGTATGTTATGATGGC